>CAZRIL010000090.1:0-22522 GCA_964600115.1 uncultured Chthoniobacter sp.
CTCCCTGGCGCCGAGTCGGGTGATGGCCGCACGGGATCTGACATTTTTTTCGTCTGTGGTGAACTGCACGCGAATACAACCCATGTCTCCAAACGCGTAGCGCAGCATGAGAATCTTTGCCTCGGTATTGGCGCAGGTCCTCTGCCAGGACAGGGAGATCCAGGTGTGACCGATTTCCACACTCCGGTTTTTTTGATCAATTTTCCAAAACCGAGTGGAGCCGACGATCCTGCCGGTGCTCAAGAGCTGGGTGACATAGGGAATGACAGTGCCCGATGCAGCTCCTTCCAGTGCGAGATGGATGTAGCTGTCCACCGTCTCAGCAGACGGGATAACGGTAAACGGGAGCTTCCACAGTTCTCCGTCTGCAGCAGCCTCCACAAGGGCCTCTGCATCCGTGGCACGAAGCGGGCGGAGCCTGATTCTTGAACCGGTGAGCGTCGGGAGTTGCATGTGGTTTTTGCTTGAAAAAAAAGTGCGCTACAAGCCGGCTCCATTGTTCGCAATCACCTCTCGATACCAGTAGGCAGAATCTTTCGGGATGCGCTGCCGGGTCGGGTAGTCGGTGTAGACCAGCCCGACGCGGATGGCGTCGCCCAGCGCCCACTCAAAATTATCGGTGAAGCACCATTGGAGATACCCTTTCACCGGCACACCGTCATCCACAGCGCGCTTTAGTTCCCTCAGGTAGCGGTGCAGGTAGTCGATCCTTTGCGGATCATGGACCCGGCCGTCCAGAGAAACCACGTCAGGGTTCTGGTGGCCGTTCTCCGTGATCACGATAGGGATCCGGTATCGCTCGTAAAGATACCTCGGCCCCCAGTAGAGCGCCTTCGGAGTCACCGGCCAGAAATCCTGAGCAGTCTTCGGGTAGCCCGGCGGATGAGGGACTGCGACCGGCCCGCCGTCCGGGCCCGCCTTGCAGGGAAACCCGTGGTAAATGTTGACGCCGTAGAAGTCGATCGGTTCCGAAATCGTCTCCATGTCGCCTGCATGGATTTTGGGCGACATTCCGGAAAAGGCCTGGAGCCCATCGTCGGGATAATGTCCGAGGATGATCGGATCCGCCCACCAGGCAGTCTGAAAGGCGGTCTGCTGAACCGTCCGGAACATGCCGATGCGCGCCGCCTCAATATCGGCCGCCGAGTCCGTCTCCGGGATATGCACGCCGCCGACCATGGCAATGCCTATGTTTGGCGGGTTTTTTGCATTGGCCCTGATGGACTGGACGCCTTTGCCATGGGCCAGAAGCGTGTGGTGAATCGCCAGCAAGACCTCATCAAAGCGCAGCTTGTCGCCCGGCGCGTGTTCGCCCTTCTCCAATCCGAGTCCGATGAAACACTGCGGCTCGTTGTGCGTCATCCAATGCGTGACCCGGTCGGACAGGTGCCGCGTGATCACCGATGCATATTCGGAAAACCAGTCCGCGCTGTCGCGGTTCAGCCAGCCGCCTTTGTGGTAGAGCGCCAGCGGATAGTCCCAGTGGAACAGTGTCACCCACGGCTCGATGCCAGCTTCCAGAAGCGCATCCACAAGGTTGCTGTAAAAATCCACCCCCTTCGTATTCACCCGGCCCGTGCCATCAGGAATAACACGCGGCCATGAGATCGAGAACCGGTAGGCTTTGATTCCAAGCTCCTTCATCAGCCGGATATCATCACGCCAGAGGTGGTAGTGATCGCATGCCACATCGCCGTTCTGCCCCTGCCAAATAGCGCCGGGCTTCCGGCAGAACATGTCCCATACCGAAGGCCCCTTGCCATCCTCGGACGGGGCTCCTTCGATCTGGTAGGATGCGGAGGCTACTCCCCAAGTGAAGCCGGGCGGGAATGACATAATGGTTGTTCGTGGTTGATGTTGGCTATTTTGTTTTTCCCTCCGCAGAGGGCAATCTTCACAGCGCCGACGATCAGCTCTCCTCCGATCTCCGGCGGAAGGTTGATTTCTCCGGTCAGGGAATCGCCGGTCCCGCTTAATCGGACGCGGATTTCGCCGTCGGGATGGGGCATCGAAGCGTCAACTTCCTTGAGCGGTCCCAGGAATGGCTGGATGCGGACGGACCGGAATCCCGGCGATGCCGGGCGGATCCCGAGGATGGACGCATACAAATGATAGTGCGGGTGTGCGCCCCATCCGTGGCAGTCGGACCGCGAGGGTTCGGGCGCTTCAGGGGTTGTTAAAAATCCGTTATCCCCCAGGTCGAACCAATACGCCAGCCTCCGCCAGATTTCCTCCACGGCCCCAAGACTGTGATAGGCCTCGAACAGGTAGTGGCTGAAGGAAATGGTGGTCCGCGTGATATCGCCGGCGCTGGTTGTTAACCCTGCTGCGAGCCGCTTGCGCCTCGCTTCGCTGACCTGACCGCTCAGGATGGCCATCGCCTGGACATGCTCGGAGAAGCTCCCCTGCTCCGCGGTGTCGGAGTAAAGCCCGCGGTCCTCATTCCAAAACTTTTCAGCGGCACGGGCCAGCCCGGCAGCCCGGCGGAAGTTGCGCGCGGCGAATTCCGGCTCCCCGAAGTGTTGCTCAAGGAGCCCGGCCATTTGCAAGGCCATGACGAGGTGCCATTGGAACAAAGCGCTGACCCCGTCATTTCCAACCGGCGGGTTTCCCCAACGCCAGCCGGGAACCCAGTCCGCAAAGCACCACCCCCGATCCAGACGGAGACAGTTGTCAGTTCCCAGGCATCCGAGGAAATAGTCCAGGATGGCGCGCTGGCCCGGCAGAAGGCTGCGGACAAAAGCGGCGTCATTCCGCCACCAGGCAAAGCCGTGGAGCAGCCCGATCCAGATCAACGTCTGCCCGGGCAGAATCACGCTGTTCCGCGAGGGCCACTGCGCCCGGGTGAGCCCGGCGGGCAGGCGCGACGCATTGAAAGCAACAAGCGCCTTACGCACAAGACGGTCGTCGCGTGTTGCCGTGCAAAGGACCGAGGCGGTTTGCGGGGTATCTCCGAGCCATCCCATCTGTTCGTAATACGGGCCATCAATAATACTGTCATGGCAGGACGCGCGCAGCGTTCTCTGGCATCTTGCGATCATCCTGCGGACATCGGAGGAATCCGTCTCGAACCGGGAAGTGATCTCAAGCGGATATTCCGCCCGGAGCAGCTTCAGGCCGTGGAGCACCACCGCCTCGTCTTCGGCGGCCATGCGCAGCTCGAGATATCTTCCGGCCCTGATGAAGGGGCCTGTAAAACAACGTTCCCCACCTCCGTCGGGAATAAAGGTGTCGCCGATCCCGGAAAACCACTTTCCTTCGACAGCCGAACGATCCCCCTTAGCTCCTTCTGATGTGGCTTCTCCTTCCTGCCCGCAGAAAAGCGATTCGGCCCAGAAGATCTGGAGCCGGGCCCCCTTGCCGCCAGAGATGATCAGCTCCGGCCACGCGCAGACGTAGTCCTCCAGGTCGATGAGAACCCGCCGGCGGTGATCCGGCGGAAGCGTGAGCGGGTGTCCCTCCGACCACCATGATTGCCAGTCCTCACATTCCGCGGCCAGATGGTTTTCCTCTTGAACGCAATCCGTCCAGTCAGAGGAGACATGCCGCACCCGCCCGCCCTGAAACGGCCTGCGCTCTGCAACAGGGAGGATTGCAGGCGTCAACAGATGGATCGCCGGATGCCGGTTTCTGCGCCCGGCTGTGGATCCGGGTTGAAGAATCGCACAGCGGCCCCATCCCTGCCCGGTCCCGCGATGCGCCTCCCAATCCATCCGATCTCCCCGGCAGACTGTGTTCCATCCGATGCTGAAGAAATCGGTCGGAAAGGGCTTCACGTATTCGACCTGATTCAGGATTTTTCCCTCCCAGCCTGCACGGCCGGAGCTGATGGGCGCCCCGTCTGATTCAGATGCAAGGAGGAAAGAAGGTCGGAGGCTTACCTGCGACCTCATGCCTTTGATCCCATGACAGCTGACAATTGCAGCAAGCAAGTGAGGCCCCGGCTCAAGGCAGAGATCGTAGGAATCGAAGTGCCAGTTGTCCACGGTGCCCCGCTCGCTCCCCCACCCGATCAGTTCTCCGTCGAGAAATAGTTCGTATCGCTCATCGCCGGCAACATGGATGCGCGAAGTTTGCGGGCCGGCGAGGACGAACGGAAGGCGGAACGCCAGCCGGCACGGGCTTGCGGGTTCTCCTTCAACGGTGATCCACTCTGCCGGCCAGATTCCCTGGTCAATCCAGTCCCTGCTGGAATCCAAGTCAACAAACGGCGGGGAATCCAGAAGGATGCGGGCCGCGCCAGTCTGCGGGCTGCCACTCACAGGCCGGTAAGATCCGCTATTGCTGTCCGAATTTTCACGCATATGGGGTATTTAGTATTCCAGAATTCTGTCTATCGCTGAGTCGATTGGAAGAGCGTTACGACAACCGACCTGTCGCCGGGATTTCCGTTGCGCGGCGGGAGATCCGCGCGCTTGAGGTCGAGGGTTTTTCCGCTCACGGAGTCACGGATGTAAACGTCATAGTCCTCCTGCTCACGAAAGTTGTCCGTCGCGAAAGTCAGGTCCGCCCGGGATCCGGTGATGACGTAGGGCACCGACTTTGCCGGGAGGTTTTGCGTTGCCGAGATGTAATTGTATGCGCCGAGAAGCTCGGTTGTCCCGCGGTTGATCGTTGAAATAAACGGTGCAGGCCCCTCGGTTTTGAAACCGAGAATCCAGAGCCGGCCGCCGGAATTCAGAACCTGTGGAACCGAACCATCTCCATCATAGTTCTCCGGATTGAATTGGCGCGCCCAAACGGTTTGTCGGTTAAAATCCCAGCCCGGCAGGAAGACGTCTTCCACAAACAGCTTTCCCGTGCCGTCCTTCGTGTTCCTGTAGCTCCGCCGGAACCCATCGGCACCGACCCAACCGGCGCAGTGTTTGATGACCACGGTCTCCGGTGAGTTGTTTTCAAAGATCACCTCTCCGGGATACTGCGCGTTGAAAAAGAGGTTCTCAAAAAACACCGCGGGCGCATCGGTTGGATCAATCCGGATGAGCGGGCGGGGATTGTTCTTGTCGCTGAATGGTATTTTGGCGGCTCCCAGGCTGATCTCCGATCCCATCCCGAGCACCTGGCGCACAGCTCCCCGGACCACGACGGTATCGGAGAGAAAATAGACGCGGTTATTCGGAAAATAGATGGTTCCTTTTCCGGAGTCGAATGCACGCTGGATTGCGGAGGTATCGTCATTCTCACCGGTTTGTCTCGCTCCCACTGCAATCCAATCGGAGAGGTCCGGGTTCCAGTATTCCGGAGTCTCCTCGATCGGCAGCAAACCGCTGGAAGAGGGCGGTCCGTCCGGTGTTGCTCCGATCGCCGGAGGTCCCGCCCAAAACGGATAATCAGGGCCGGAAATGTCTTTTCCATGCCAGAGCAGAGCGGCATCGCGATATCCCTTGGTCGTGACTCCCCGAAGCATAATGCTTCCCGTGCACTGAATCGCCGGTTGGCCAGGTTCACCACCGGTGAGTTCGGAATCCAGAAGAGTCAAAACGCCGATGCCTCCGGTCACAGTCAGGGCCGGAACACTGTTCACGCTCTTCAAATGACGCACATGAAGCAAATTGTCGCCAAGACGGATGCCGGTTCTCTTCTGGTCACGAACGGTTACATCTTCCATCGTGATCCCGTATTGCATATCGCCGGCGTCGATTCCTGCATCGAACCCAGTCACGCTTGTATTCTTGATCAGGCAGGGTCCCGGAATCCTCCGCCGCAGGGCAATCCCCGCAACCCCCTGCCCGTCGCCGCTGCGAATTGCCACATTGCCTATCGTGCCAAAGTTGCTGGCGGCATACTCGATGCCGACCGCGCCCGGATTGTTGGATCCGGTGTCGATCGTGAGATCGAGGATGTAGTTTCCGAATGCCTTGTTTCCACCTCCATCTTCACTGTCCCCCGTTTGCCAGTGCGACGCCGTCATAACAACCGCCTTCGGGTGGAGAGGATCCGAAAAACCGGGCAAACCATCCGCGAGACGCAGGACAACTTTGTCGCGGCCCTGTCCCTGCAATGTCAGACGCGCTTCCCAAATGCCTTTGACAGATTTTGCAGCCAGCGTGTCGCTGACGATGTATGTCCCGGCCGGGAAGAACAACACGCGTCCGGTCCCGACATTTTCCGAGATCGCCTTTTGCAGCGCCGCGGTGTCATCGAATGAGTCATCCGGGGTGGCACCGTATGGAGGGAGTGTCACATTCACGACCGCATCCGGGGGAAACACCCGCTCGTGCGCCTGGACAAACGAACACAGGGCAAGCAGGGGCAGGGCGACCGCTCGGATGATCATGGCGGAAAAGGTGGGCGACGCCTCAATCCACGTCGGGCAGCCAGGCCCCATGCGCTTTAAGCCGGGAGCGAAGGAGGTCGGTGTCCACGGCATGCACATCGTGATCGGATCCGGCGGCGAGCGCGGCGGCAAGGCCGGCGGCTTCACCCATCGCCAGGCAGACCGGCATCACGCGCACGCTGCCCTGGACAATCCGTTCGCAGGAAATAGAGCGCCCGGCAACAAGAACATTGCGCAGCCCTTTCGGGAGCAGACTGCGGTAGGGGATTCCGTGCGACTCGCCAGGGCCGTATCGGATATCGTCCCCGGTCGTGCGGGTCTCCAGGCTCTTCTTCACGTCGGCAAAAGCGCGGTGGATGTCGATGAAATACGAGTTGCGGCAGATTTCATCGGAAAAGCTGCGGCGGGCCAGATAGTCATCCAACGTGAGAACGTAATCCCCGACAACCCTCCTCGTTTCCCGGATCCCGACAACGCTGCCTGTCATCATCAGAAAGGCGTTGCCGAATGCCTCGGGACAAAACTCCGCGAGCGCATTCCGGTATTCCCTTGCGATTTTCCGCCCGGCAACCAGAGCGCGGGAAACCGAGGCGGCATCCGTGTTGTCCACGTTCCAGATATGGCCGGCATTGAAACCAACCGTGCGGGGACCGATGAGGCTGCAGCAGCAATGCGCGTCGGGAATCAGCGGATAGCGACCGGATTCAATGATATCGTAGATCGGGCTCTTCTGGTTTCCGGAGTGAAGGCGGTTCCCGTTGTTGTAGATGAAGCGGAACGCATATTCATCGATATTCGTCAGCACAAAGCAGTGCGTGGCGGGCATCATGTCGCCGGACTCGTCACCCTTGTGAAATTCCGCTCCTCCCCATCCGCAGATATCCGCGTCGCCCGTGCAGTCGACGTAAACTTTTGCGCGCAGCGCCGAGAGCCCGTTCTTGTTCGCCACAAGCAATGACGAAACCCCGCCCGCATCCTTTTCCACGGAGGCGAGAACGGTGTGGAAGAGCACGTTTGCCCCGGCTCCGGTGACAAGATCGTCGTAGACGCACTTGAGACGCTCCGGATCAATCGGCACCCAGTCCCAATCCTTCTCCCCGAGATGTGCAACGCCGGTTTTGGATCCATCGAAAACCCGCTCGGCCAGACCGCGATAGACAAGCTTTTCCTTGTCCGAGAACGGGCACCATGCCGGAACAAGGGCGCTCGTGCCCGCTCCGCCCAATGTCCCGGTGGCCTCGATCAACAATGTCCGGGCCCCCTCACGGGCTGCGGCTGCCGCGGCCGTGCAGCCGGCCGGACCGCCACCGGCTACAATAACGTCCCATTCATCATCGAGGGGAAGCGCACGGGCGGATAGCGAATAGGTTTTCATATCGGAATGGAGTCTGTGGATCGGGGTTTTCCTCCGGGCTGAGTCCGGCTAGTTGGTTTAATCCTGAATTCTGCCGGCAAAAAAACGGGTGCAAGCCACCCGCAGGATTCCACTCTGCGTAGCCGAGAAGACGGGGGTGAGTCAATGACGAATGACACCGTGAGACATATTGCTCGGATGCCGGCAAAGGCGATCCACGCAGCGGGACAGGGGGCCCTTTCGAAGCAGCCATTTCCGGGTTGCTGCCGGGGATCCGGTTGAGCCTGCTCAGCGGGCTTTACCGCGCTTTGCGGATGGGGGTTTTCCGGAGGACTCCCGGATGACGAGATGAGGGTTGATGATCTCGTTACCCGAGGGAAGGGTGCCGTTCCGAAGGGCCTGAACGAGCTTCCTGGCAGAAAGTTCGGCAATCTCAAAAACCGGCTGGTGAACGGTCGTGAGGGTGGGCGAGCATTCTCCCGCCATGGGCTCGTCGTCAAACCCGGCCACCGAGACATCCTCCGGGATCCGGAGATTGAGCGCGCGGACCCCTTCGATCACGCCAAATGCCAGCATGTCATTGGCGGTGATAATCGCAGTCGGCCTGGGATCGTTTTGGAGAAGAATCGTGGCCGCAAGGCGTCCGGAGTGCACGGTGTAAGCGCCCTGGGCAAAGTGGGCCGGAGATTCAAGCCCATGTTTGCGGGCGAATTTCATGAAGGCCTGTTTCCGAACTCTCGAACTCGCATACTCAGGCGGCCCGTCGATGAACGCGATCCGCCGGTGGCCGCAGGAGTAGAGGTGTGCGCAGAGAAGCTCAATGCCGCGCGCATCGTTGCAGCAGGTCGCGCAGATGTTGGGGTTGGACGGCTTTTCGCCCACCACCACAATCGGGACTCCGATCTGCTCCAAGCTGTCCACAAAGCGGTCATGAGTGTGCATGGCCACGGCAAGCAAGCCGTCAACCCGCCGCTGACGGTAGAGCTTGGCGAGCTTTTCTCCGTCGCTGAACGAATCGGAATTGGTATCGAAAAGCGCAAAGACATAGCCAAGATCCTCGGGGATCGCGCGACGGAATCCCTTCATCACCTGCGCAAAGTAGTTTCCGCCGATCATCGCATCGAGCGGGGCCGCGATCCCGATGAAGCCCGACCGGTTGCTGCTGAAGTTCCGCGCAAGAAAGTTGATCTCGTAGCGAAGTCGTTTTGCGGTCTCCAGCACCTTTTCGCGGGTGCTCTTCTTCACCGACGCGCTGTCGGTGAAAACACGGGATACCGTCTTCTTGGACAACCCGCACTCACGGGCGATGTCCTCCATGGTGGCATGCATGCCACGAAGGCTACACGCCGGTTGTTTTGAGGAAAAGGCGCAATTGCCGCCAAGCCAAAGGCATTGCCGAGACCATCGGAGATCCGCTCCCGGAAAGCGGGAGAAAGAAAAAGGGGACGATCCTGATGGAGGATCGTCCCCTGAAAAAATTTTGCCCCGCTCGTGCCGTTCTGAAGCATTTCCCGTTCCCTCGATATAGGGTGGATGACCGCCTTCCCTGCGCTCTGACTTCCAATGAAGGCCTGTCATGGCGCCGGGGGCCTGGCCTCCGGGTTTGTTTTAATTATCGGTTCGGGAGTTTACTTCGTTTAATCGCGAACACAGTAGGGCAAATCTGGTGCGGCATCAGGACAATTTCGGTGTCCCTCCGCCGCGAAACCCATAAAAATTTGGAAAGAACTATTCTCGGAAATCTACCCCCAGGTGCTCTTTCAATCCGGCTTTCAAGCGGTCCGTGGCGGCGTTGACTTCCTCTGTAGTCAGGGTCCTCTCGCCCGACCGGAAAGTCAAGGAAATTGCGAGTGATTTCCGGTCGGTTGGTAAATTTTTTCCGGTGGGATCCACAAACAGATCGAAGAGCGAAAGCGACTCAAGAAGCGGCTCGTTTCGGGAAAGGATCGCCGAGCGGACATCCCCGTAGGAAAGGGCCAGCGGGCCGGTGAGCGCGATATCGCGAGTGGAGCCTGGAAACCTCGGCAGTGGCTTCATCGCAGTGACGGGATCCTCCGCATCCATCCAGGCCGCCGCATCGAACTCCGCGGCGGCAACAGGGTTTGGAGCCCCGAGCCTGCGGGCTTCGGCAGGATGCAAAATTCCCAGCACGCCGATGCGGGCCCCGTTCTTGAAAACTTCGATGGCTGCACCGAAGGGAAGCGGCGGATCTTTCAGCGGAACAAAATCCCCCTCGCCCAATCCAGCCAAACGGGAGATGCAGCCCTTCAAATCGTAGATGTCCCACTTCCTGCTGCTGTTCCCGCGCCAATCGGGCTCGGACAGCGCGCCGGTGGCAACGAGAGAAATCCGGGAACCCTCCGCCGCCGGAGAAAAAACCCTCCCGCATTCGAAGAGGCGGACCGGAGTCGCGCCGAGATCGAGGTTGCGTTTGAGGGCGGCGAGCAGGCCCGGCAGCAGGCTTGTGCGCAGCCGGGACTGGTCGTCGCCGAACGGGTTTTTCAGTTCGACCGCAGGCCCGAACCAGGCTGCATCGGCCACGGAGACCAGCGTGCTCGTGCGGGCCTCCGAAAACCCCATACCCGCCAGCAGGTGGCGCTGCGACATGACGAAATCGTAAGCGGCATCCGGCCCGGATGAAGGGGCAAAAATCCCTGCGGTGTTCGAGGGGATCCTGTCGATCCCGATGACGCGCGCAATCTCCTCGATCAGATCCACCTCTCGGGTCAGTTCGTGACGGAATCCGGGGACCGACCACGCGGAGTCCGCTCCACCGGAAGATTTTTCCAAGCCGATCCTGACAAGTGATTCTTCGATTTCCTGATCGGAAAGTTCCACACCCAGCAAGCTCCGGACGCGATGGTGTCTCAGGGAAATTTCCGTGCGCGACCAATGGGTGCCGGCTTCAAGCACGACGTCGCCGGCCACTCCGCCTGCGACCTGGACGATGAGCTCTGCGGCCCGCGCGGATGCGGAGGCGACCATCTCGGGGTCTACCCCCCGCTCGAAGCGGTAGCTGGAATCGCTGAGCAGCCCAAGCGAACGGGAGGCGCGTCGCACGAAAGCCGGATCAAAAACCGCGCTTTCCAGAAGGATGTCGGTTGTCGTGGCGGAGACACCGAAATCCGCGCCACCCATCACGCCCGCCAGGGCGACTGCGCGCTTGTCATCGGCGATGACGAGATAATCCGCAGCCAGCTTGTAGGTCCGGCCATCCAGAGCGCCGAATTCTTCGCCATCGACCGCCCGGCGCACACGCAAGGCGCCCTCGACCTTTGCCGCATCGAATGCATGGAGCGGTTGGCCCAGTTCGAAGAGCACGTAGTTCGTGACGTCGACAACATTGTTAACCGGACGCAGCCCGATCGAAGTAAGCCTGTCGACCAGCCACTGCGGGCTTGGACCGACCTTGACACCACGGATCCGGCGCAGAGTGTAATACGTGCACTCACCGGCTTCGATTTGAACCGCATTTCCCGCCGGGGCGGTTGCCGGCGCTGGAATTCCCGGCGACGAAAGCGGGAGGCCGGTGAAGACCTCGATCTCGCGCGCAATCCCAAGATGGCAGAGCCAGTCGGGACGGTTCGGCGTGATTTCGAGCTCGAAGAGGGTGTCCGTCGGAAATTGATCCGCGATCGGTGAGCCCACGACGGCGTCTGCGGGCAGGATCAACAGCCCGTCGGCGTCTTCCGCCAGCTTCAACTCCTTCGCGCTGCACATCATTCCTTCGCTCTCGACTCCGCGCAGCTTGCCGGTCTTGATTTTGAAATCCCCGGGCAAAACAGCCCCCGGCAGAGCAAGCGGCACTTTATCCCCGACCTTGTAGTTCTTCGCCCCGCAAACAATCTGTCTCGGTGTTCCCGATCCGTCGTCCACTTTGCAGACGCTCAACCGGTCGGCATTCGGATGCTGGGCGGATTCGAGCACCTGTGCCACGACGACCTTGTCGAACGCCGCCCCGCGCTCCTCGACCGAGGCCACTTCGAGCCCGGCACGACGGAACAAGGCCTCCAGTTCGGAAGCGGAGAGATCACAATCCACGAAATCGCGGAGCCAGTTGAGCGAAACTTTCATCGGTTAAAACTGCCTCAGGAACCGGAGGTCGTTTTCGACGAGCATCCGGATGTCGGAGATTTTGGCGAGGTTCATGGCGAGGCGATCGAGGCCGAAGCCGAAGGCGAATCCGCTGACGGTTTCCGGATCGAAGACGCGGTCGCCGCGGCGGTCGCAGACGGCCTCGAAGACCGCAGGGTCGACCATCCCGCAGCCCGCGAGTTCCATCCACTGGTTGCCGAGGGCCTCGGTCCGGATGTCGATCTCGTAGCTCGGCTCGGTGAACGGGAAAAAGTGCGGGCGGAACTGGAGGTCGGTGCCGGGGCCGAAAAGCTCGCGGAAGAAAAACTCAAGAGTCCCCTTGAGGTCGGCGAGGCTGACATTTTCGGCGACGTAGAGGCCTTCCATCTGGGTGAACTGCGCGAGGTGGGTGGCATCGACCTCGTCGCGACGGTAGGCGGCGCCGGGAGCGATGATCCGAACCGGCGGCGGAGTGGTCTCCATGACGCGGATCTGGACGGTCGATGTGTGGGAGCGGAGAAGACGACCGTCCGGAAGATAAAACGTGTCCTGCTCATTCCGCGCGGGGTGATCCGGCGGGGTGTTCAGGGCGTCGAAGCAATGCCACTCGGTCTCGATGTCCGGACCGTCGGCGATCGCGAACCCCATGCGGCGGAAGCATTTCACCGCACGGTCCATCAATTGCGTGAGCGGGTGAAGCGTGCCGGCATCCGGGAATGTTCCGGGGAGGGTCAGGTCAAGGGAAGCGGCTGCCGCGGCGTCCGCCTTCTCCAGCAGGCGGATCTCCTGCGCCTCGAGGGCGGTTGTGACGGCCTGGCGAAGGTCGTTGAGCAGCTTGCCAAAACGCGGACGGTCTTCCTTGGCGACATGGCGCATGCCCTCGCTAAGGGCGGTGACCGCTCCGCTTTTTCCAAGAAACCGCACGCGGGCCGCGTCGAGGGAGGGCTGATCGGAGACCGCCCCGATCGCCTCGAGCGCTTCGCCGCGCAGAACTTCGATTTGTTGCTCCATGCAAACAGAAATTTTAAACCACGGAGGACACAGAGAACACGGAGAAAAGCGAAGGCATTTGGGATTTCTTTCTCAGATCTCCGTGCGCTCCGCGTCCTCCGTGGTTAAGTCTCCGTTGGGTTTTCACAGGCTGGAAGCCTGTGCTCCCTTGGCTCAGGCGGCCTTCTTTTGTGTCGGCTTCGCCGGCTTGGCCTCGAGGGCGGCCTTCGCCTTGTCGGCGATCTGGTTGAAGACGGCCACGTCCTGGATCGCGATATCGGAAAGAACTTTCCGGTCGATCTGGATGTCGGCAGCCTTGAGGCCCTCGATGAAGCGGCTGTAGGTCAGGCCCTGGGCACGGACGGCCGCGCTGAGGCGGGTGATCCAGAGGGCGCGGAAGTTGCGCTTGCGGGTCTTCCGGTCACGGTAGGCCCAGTATTTTCCCTTCATCTGCGCATCTTTTGCGTAGCGGAAGAGTTTGGAACGGCGGCCACGGTAGCCCTTGGAGGCGTCAATGACGCGTTTCCTGCGGGCGCGGCTGGCGGGAGCATTGGTTGCTCTTGGCATGTTATGTCACCCTGCTTTCACAGGGTCTCCTTGGAGCGGCTGTTCGTTTCGTTGTGATCCCTGGACTCGCCGGCTCCGACATCCCCGAAAAACTCCGGGGCAGTCCGTGGGATCGAAAATAATGTCAGTGGCTGAACGGCAGGTTCGCCTTGATGCGGGCCACGTCAGAATCGTGCACGAGAACGGACTTCGCCATGTGGCGCTTCTTCTTCGAGCTCTTGCTGGCAAGAAGGTGGCGGCGGCTGGCTTTGGAGCGCTTGATTTTGCCGGTTCCTGTGATCTTGAATCGTTTGGCCACGGACTTGCGGGTTTTGCTACGGGCGATTGGCTTTGGCATGGGAAAAGTTCGGTAGAATATCAAATGGCCGAAGCGATGCAACCAGAAACTGGGGGGCATTTTTCAGGCGGGTGGGAACAGTCCGGAAACGGCGGGCTGATACCGGGACAGACTGATGCGGCTAAATTTTTAGTTTCTCCTCCGTGTTCTCGGTGTCCTCTGTGGTGAAAAACGCTCCTCGGATCAGTGCCCGCCGACCAACCGGACGAGGTCCTTGGCTTTTCCCCTGATGACCACCATGAAGCACATGCCTTTTTCCTCGCGGATGGCGGCGGCGTATTTGTAGTCAAACTCGGTGAACTGCCAGGTTCCCTCGGGGTGGATTTCGATCCCGAGCGGTGCCGGGTCGAAGACCAGGAAGAACATGAAATTTTCCGGGATGGCCAGGACGGCCACCGGGCGGTTTTCGATTTTGAAAATCCGGGCGCCGGCTGCCTCGAAGTTCGCGAATTTTGCGGGAACGTGAAACCGGTCGAATCCTTTGAGCACAAACCAGTCCTCAAGATTTCCGGCCTTTTCCTCGACGACCTCGAACTGATCGGTGCGAAGTTTTGCCCCCTCCGCAGCGATGGTGAGGGCCTCCTCGGGAAAGACCCCGGCCCGACCGAGGAAATGCCATGCGAGAAGGGCGATCAGCAACAGGAACCCGATGCCGACCGCCAGCATGGCAGGATCTCTCGGATTGAAGCGTCTTTTGCTGCGGGCGGTGGAGATCCCGGTCGCCCTGGCGTCGAGGTCGCTGAGAACAGCCGGAGGGATTTCCACAGCGGCAAGGGCCGCTCCGGTGGCTTTGTCGAGAGCCACCTGGCCCTCATACTCCGCGAGGAGGACAGGGGCCTTCCCCAGAGCATCGAGCGCCCGGTCAACCTCCCGCGACCCCTGCGGCTCGGGAAATTGAATGGCCAGGAACTGGCGGGCGGATTTCGGACTCATAATTCTGGAGCCAGCCGGGGGTGCAGGCGTTCGCGCGCTTCGCCAAGGCAGCGTGCGAGTTCGGCTTCCGATTTTCCAAGGAGTCCGGCCAGGTGTTCGCCGGAAAAGACCCCGAGGCAGAGAAGGGCGATGGCCTGGCGGGAAGGTTCGGGCAGCTGATGCAGAAAAAAGGTGGCCTGCTCGGCGGGAGTCTGCGGGCTGTCCACACGTTCCGCCTTGGCTCCCTCGCGGCAGAGAATCGAGAAGAGCACCCGCTTGGTCCGCTCTGATTCGTGAAGGTCGCCACGTTTGGAAACCACATCCAGCGCACCGGAAACAAGCGCTGTGGCGGCGGCTTCGCGTCCCGCGAGGACCAGCGCGAATTTCCAGGCATCCGGGAGAAATGCCCAATCTTTGGGAAACAAACTCATTGGCTGGAGTGGCTATAGCGGTTCAAAGCCTCCGCCTCAAGAGGGGAATGCGTGGAGCTCATTCCGGGTGCAGGACAATTGGCGGCGGCAGCCGAGTCTGCGAGACAGGCTGCCGAAGGCAGAGCAAAGCGTCCAACGCGTCGCCGCTCCATTTCCATGAAGGAGCGGGAACGCCTCAGGCCCGCGCATTGGCGGCCGCGACACGGCTGCCCCATTCGAGCAGCTCCGAAGTGCAATCGTCGCGATCCAGGGCGCATTCGATGAGGACGGTTCCCTTGTGGGAGATGGCTTTCGAGATCGCCGAGGAGAGCTCGCCGGCGGTTGTCGCGCGGAGACCGAGCCCGTTTCCCTCACCGGCGTTGAAGACATCCATGAGGCCGGCATAGTCCCAGTTTTTGATGTTGTTGTAGGGACCGTCGTGGATTTCCACCTCGATCGTGTAGCCGCGGTTGTTGAGAAGGAAAATGATCGCATCCGAATTCTGGCGGATCATCGTGGAGACTTCCTGTGCGGTGAGCTGAAAGGATCCGTCGCCGATGAGTGCCAGGGTCCTGCGGCCTGGAGCGGCCCCGAGCGAGACGCCGAGCGTCGCGCCGGTTGCCCAGCCGATCGATCCGTATTGCATCTGGAAAAAATACCGTGCGCCAGCCGGCAGCCGGAGCTTCTGCCCGTTAAACCAGGAATCCCCGGTCTCGACGACGATGTCGGACTGCGGCGAGACGAGTTCCTGAAATTGGCGCCGGAGTTCCTTCAGCGAGAGAGGCGTGCTCTCCGCGGCGGCAATCTGGGCGGCGGGAGGTTCGCGCTGGCGGCGATAGCTCAGCAGCGAGGTGTCGTTCGTTTTAACCTCGGACGCGAGCGCCTCCAGGAAGCCCTTGAGTGAGATCCCTGAAAAATCCGCGCCCTGCATCCTCAGAAAATTCGGGCCGATCTGGAGGAGCTTCGCCTCGGGCGTGAGGGTCGTCCATCCGGCGGTGGTATAGTCGTTGAACAACGGCCCGGCAAAAATCTGGCAGTCGCTGGATTCAATGATCTCCGAACAATTCACGCTCCCCACCACGCCCCAATACGTGCCGAGGAACGACGGATGTTCCTCCGGGAACAGGCCTTTGGCATCGGGCATGACCGCCACCGCGCAACCGAGAGCCTCTGCAAGTTTGAGAAATGCGGACGTCGCCTGGCAGGAGCGGAGCTTCACTCCGGCCACGAGCACGGGCTTGGTGGAGGAGTTGATCCGTTCGGCGGCGGCGGTGACCGCGGCTTTGAGGGCCTGGGAATCTGCGGGAAGTTCCGGTGCAGGGATCGATAGCGTCGCCGGCAGCGGGACTTTGGCGCTGGCCAGGTTGCAGGCGATCTCCAGGTAGACAGGCTTCCGCTTTGCGAGGCACGTCGAGACCGCCGCATCGATCATGCGCGGCGCATCAGCCGCGTGCCGGATCACAAATGTCGAAGCCACCACGGGCTCGAAGCATTTCACCGCCTGATAAAAATCGTGCTCGGCAATGGTGTGGTGCAGCAAATGGTTGGCGGGGGCATCATTCGTATTCGGCCCGCCGGAGACGACCAGCACCGGCAGATCGTCCGAATAGGCGCCCGCTGCAGCGTTGATCACGCTTAAGCCGCCGACCATATAGGTGACAACCACCGCCGAGAGCCCGCCGGTCGATCTCGCATAACCGTCCGCCGCATACCCGGCGTTCAGCTCATTGCAGCATCCGATCATCCGGAGCCCGGGCTGCTTGAGAAACGCATCCAGAAGCACAAGATTGAAGTCGCCCGGAACGCTGAAGAAATCGCGCACGCCGGCCTGAGCGAGCCGTGCGGCCAGGTAGCCGCCGATGGTGGTGGAATGGCTCATGGGGTTTTGGAGGCAGGATACACAGGCTTGTAAGCGAGATCGCGGATGTGCGCGGGGATATCGGCAGGCCGCGGTATTCCAGCCAGCCCCTTGTCAAAGATGTTTTCCGCGATGCGCGCGGCCGTGTGCAGCGAAGCCTCGAGGATGTGGCTTTGCGGCGGGTAGATGAGGCCGGACGCCAGATCCTCGTCCGTGACCTGCTCGGCGACGGCCTTCGCCGCCACGATGAACATTTCTTCGGTCACCCGCTTTGACTGGGTGGCGAGGACCGCCATCCCCATCGCCGGAAAGATGTAAACGTTGTTCCCCTGGCCGGGGATGAACTTCTGCCCGTTGAAATCCACCGGGTCGAATGGGCTGCCGCTGGCAAAGATCGCTCGCCCGCCGGACCATTTATAGGCTTCCTCCGCGGTGCATTCGGATCTCGAGGTTGGATTCGAATACGGGAAGATCACAGGGCGCTCGTTGATCTCCGCCATCGCTTCGATCACCGCCTGGTTGAAGAGCTTCGGAACCGTGCTCACGCCGATGATGCCGGTCGGACGGATGGCCTTGATGGCCTCGACAAATGAGGACACGGGGGGATGGTCGTGGGCAAAGGGTTTTTGAAAATCCGCGAGGTCGGTTCGTGAAGAAACCATCAGCCCATGAATATCGAAGAGCCAGTTGCGGGAGCGGCCGTCCACGACGGTGCCGCCCTCAAGCGCCATCGCTTCGCTGATCAGCTCCGCTATCCCGGTGGCGGCGGATCCTCCCCCGAGAAAAAGAAATCTCTGGTCGCAGAGTTTTTGTTTGGAAATCCTCAGCGCCCCGAAAATCCCCGCCAGGGCGACTGCGGCGGTCCCCTGAATGTCATCGTTGTATGTGCAAATCTTGTCGCGGTAGCGCTCGAGGATGGGCACCGCATTGAAGTTCGCGAAGTCCTCCCACTGGAGGCAGCACTTCGGATACAGATCCTGAACCGCCTGCACGAACTCCTCGATGAAGCTGTCGTATTCCGCCCCGCGCACCCGCTGCTGGCGGAGTCCTAGATAGAGCGGATCGTCAAGAAGGGCCTGGTTGTTGGTCCCTACATCCAGAGTGATCGGCAGGGTGAGTTGAGGAGGCACGCCCGCACAGGCCGTGTAGAGCGAAAGCTTGCCGACCGGAATCCCCATGCCGCCGACACCCAGATCCCCAAGACCAAGGATCCGTTCGCCATCGGTGGCCACGATGAACCGCACGTCCTTCTCCGGCCAGTTCGAAAGAATTTCCTTCAGGCGGCCGCGCGCCGAGACCGGCAGATACATGCCACGGGAGGCGCGTAGAAAATGGTCGAATTTTTGGCAGGCCTCGCCGACGGTGGGAGTGTAAACAAGCGGCATGAAGGCGGCGGGATCGGACATCAAAACCGCGTAGAAGAGGGTTTCATTCCGGCTCTGCAGGTCGGAGAGGAAGAGATATTTCTGAAGGTCGGTTTCCAAGAACGACATCTGGGAATGCACCCGTCCGATTTGGATGTCGAGGCTGTCGGGAGTGGGGGGGAGGAACCCTTCGATTCCCAGACTTTGCCGCTCCTCGGTCGAGAACGCGCTCCCCTTGTTGATGCGGGGGTCTCGCATCACACCAACCCCGGAAACAGAGGTTTTCATAGAAAGGCGAGGGTTGCAGCATAACCGCCCAAAGTCAAATTCCGCACCGCTGGATCCGGGAGCTGGCAGGCCGGAATAAAATGGCCATTGCCAGGACGGATCGTTATACCGTCCGCATGCTGACTCTCTATCTTCTGCGGCACGGACAGACATCCTTCAGCAAGGCCAATGCCTTTTGCGGGGCCGCCCTGAATCCCGACCTGACCGAAGATGGCCGCCAGATGGCGGAATGCTTTGCGAAGTTTTACGCGCAAAAATCCTGGAGTGCGATTTTTGCGAGCCCGCTCAAACGCACGCTCGAGACCGCTCATCCGATCTGCAGCGCTACCGGACTGTCCCCGCAAGTCCGGGATGGGCTGAAGGAAATCGGGTATGGGCGGTGGGAGGGGAAGACCGTGGCCGAGGTGCAGGTGGAATTTCACGACGACTACCTCGCCTGGACAGCGGACCCCGCGTGGTATCCGCCGACGGACGGCGAGCCCGCCGTCTCAATCGCGCACCGCTCATTGCAGGTCGTTGAAGAAATCCAGAAAGTCTATGATGAAGGAAACGTGCTGATCGTCTCGCACAAGGCGACAATCCGGATTCTCCTGTGCTCGCTTCTCGGGATCGATGTCGGGCGCTTCCGCTACCGGCTCGCCTGCCCGGTCGGATCGGTATCGGTGGTGGAGTTCGGCGAGCACGGGCCGCTGCTGAAGGCGATGGCCGACCGCGATCATCTGGATGACCGGCTGAAGAACCTGCCGGGAACCTAACCCACATACCTCACGTTCGTATTGTAGCGGCGCTCTATGAGGGTCGATCCCCGCTTGGTTGCCAAAGCGAGCGACGCTCGCAGACCGCCGCTACAACCTGCGGTTTCCCAAACCGAAAGCTATTGAACGCCGGTGACGATCTCCGGGAGGGGCGGCTCCTGGGGGTTCGGAACGAGGGGATCGGGGATCGAAAAATCCGGCTCGGCCGCGATTTCGCTTCCGGCAGTTGTCCCGGCTCCGAAACGAATATGCAGGCCGGCATTCCGAATAAAGACCGGCCGGCCGGTTTCGGCCTCGGATCTCTTTAGAACCAGCACGACAGAATTCTCTCCGGCCAGCCAGAGCCGCGCCGGAATAAAGACATATCCGTTCCTCCACCCGGCCATCACAAGGCGGCCCAGATTATCAGCAACCAGCGCCGGATCATCGAGGCGGAATGGTGAAAACCCCAATTGGCCGACCGGTGTCGAGTTGACCCGGACCTGAACAACGGCTTCGGGATCGAGGCCGAGCACATCGAGCTTCAGAAGGGCTCCCTCAATCGTTCCTTCAACTGGCACGATGTATTCGAGCTCGCCCTCCAATTCCTGAACAGGAGCCGAAAGCTCGGCTTCGACAATGGCGCCGTGGCGGACGTCTCCGCTGAGCGGAGCGTTCCTGCGGCCGTCGACTTCGGTCCGCTCAAACACCCGGAGAGCCTCATCAACAAGAACGGGATCGGTTTCGGCGCCAAGAACCGCGAGCGGGTCCTCCCGTGCAGGGCGGACGGCCAGGCTCACCAGCTTGTCGAACTTTGCGTAGTAGGAAACCAGCAGGACTCCGCCCTCACGGGTCAGCTCCGCGGGCAGAAGAATTGTCCGGGCATTCAACCCCAGAGAAATTCCCATTTCACCGAGGCCTTGCGAAATGATGCTGGAGGTCCCATCCGGAGATCTCCACTCGACCGCGGGCCCGCCATCTCCCCGGTCATCGAACACCGCGGTCAGCACATAAAGCTGAACGGCGGGTGCCGCCCAGCGCGCAGGAATCGGGATTTCGATTGTTGCCGTCTCCTCCCGGACTGTCGCAGGACCGGACATCCAACCCGGGAGAGGGCTCATTTGCAGGGAGGGCTTCAACGAGAGGACGAACGGGGAAAAGTTCCGCCCGGTATCCAGCGAGGGGTCTCCTCCGGCACGCGCGAGCCCGATGGACAAAACCATTGTCCATCCCAAAGCCAGCAATATCTGTTTGACCCCGCGCATCGCCGCCAGATTAAGCGCGGAGACCAAAGGAAAGAAAGTCCGGAGTTGGCTCACGCGGAAAATTGGGTGCATCAACGAAAACGGATTCCCCGCTACACGAGGGGCTTCCGCCGGAGAGCATACGCTGATATCGACCCGTCTTCATAGTGCGCTTGCCCTGTTTAATGGCGCTGGCAATATCACGCCGTGAGGTGTAGAAGGTTTTTCATGTCATTCCGCAGTGCCATTTCCGCAGTTGTCCTCCTGTCGGCCGGGCTATTGCCGGCGACCGAGCCGCTGACGAAAGAACAGATCAAGTCCGCCGTCCGCTCCGATGCGGTCACGATCCCCACACCGGGGGAGTTTTTTACCGCAATGGATGAGCAGGGGCAGCCGAACTGGACCCAGTTGTTCGCCCCGAAGTCCGTCGGCACCACGGCAAGCCGCGAACAAATGGCCCTCATGCTCGGTGTCCTCGTGGCCGACGGCTATATCGCCGTTCAGGCCCAGGACGGACAGGGCGTCAAAAATACCGGCAAGGACATCATCAATCTGGCGAAGAAGCTGAATGTCAGCCAGAGCGTTCTGAGCCGCGGAAACAGCATCAATGACTTCGCGGAGAACAACGACTGGAGCGCCCTGAGGGAGGAACTGGAAGCCACACAGAACGAGGTGAAGCTCTCGATGGCGGAGCAGAAAGACAAGGATCTTGTCATTCTGGTCACCGTTGGCGCCTGGATCCGCGGGACTCAGGTTGCGTCGGGATTCATCTCAAAGAACTACTCGCCCGGTCTGGCCGGCCTTCTCCGCCAGCCGGCAATCATCGACTATCTGCTGGCCGAACTGGGCAATCTCCCGGAGCGCATGCAAAAAGACCCTCTGATGGTGGAGGTGCAAAAAAGACTCCGGGAGGTTCTCGACCTCGTCAACACCAAGGATCGGACGCCGCCCGCGCAGGACACAGTGAACGCTGTGACCGCCACGATGGATGCACTCATCGATGATATCGTCAAGGGGAACAAAGACTCATGAAGACACTCGTCATCCTTCTTCTCTCAGCCTCCATTCTCTCCGCCGCGGAAACACCCGTGGAAGATTTGCGCGACCAGGCCACCGCACGCAGCAAAGTCCTCGAGCTTGCCGGCGCCTTCGCAAACGATGGCTACAAAATCCGTGACGGCTACTGGTCCGGGGTGCTGGAGCCGGGCAAGCCGCAAATCCTCGAAGTGAACCTCTTTGCGGGAAATGCCTATTGGGTTTCCGCGGCGGCCATGGCTCCCGCCAAGAAATTGTCTGTCTCGATTTTCGACGAGAACGGACGTCCCATGGAGGGAGAGATTTACCAGGATGGCTCCACTGCCGCGGCCGGGCTTGTCGCCGATGCGAGCGGAAGGTATTTCGTGCGCCTGGAACTCGTCGAGGGCGAGAAGGCGGATTTCTGCCTGGTCTATTCCTACAAGTAAAATGCCGCTGCCAACCGCTGAGAAGCTCAACACACCGCAGGTCCGTCAGTTCTCGGTGTTTCTTCAGAACAAAGTCGGGGCCCTCCTCGAGGTTGTCAAACTCCTCAATGAGAGCCATGTCGTCGTCCTCGCCCTGAGCATCCAGGACTCCTCGGAGTCGGCCATCGGCCGGATGATCGTGAGCGATCCCGAGCTGGTGACCGAACTCTTCCATGAGAACGACATCCCATACAGCGACTGCGAGCTGCTTGTGGTCGAGCTCGATGACGGCCCGGGCGATTTGGCGCGGGTTCTTGCCGCGCTCCTGATGGCGGAAGTGAATGTGTATTTCAGCTATCCGCTCCTGATCAGACCAAATGATCACGCGGTCCTGGCGATGCACCTCGACGACAACGAGTGCGCGGGCTCTGTGCTGGCCGGCGAGGGATTCAGGCTCCTCAGCCAGGGCGACCTCTCCCGCTGAGCCATCATTCGCCAGCTCATTCCACCTCTCAAAGATAGTCTGGCGATTTCGTAAGAGACGATGAGGCAGTCAGCGCAAAACAGGGAGCACAGGCGTCCCGCCTGTGAATGACGCCCGCATGCGCTTGCAGAGTCAGTGCCCAAACGGGCGGGACGCCCATTCTTGTAGGTTCCAAGGTCATGGGAAT
>CAZRIL010000091.1:0-22381 GCA_964600115.1 uncultured Chthoniobacter sp.
CGGTGAGCCCGCCTTTGACGACCGAGCGGACCTTGCCCTTGATGAGGCCGTCGCCTTTGAAGACGCCGACGATTTTTTCCCAGTTCTGGCGCTGGGCGGCTTTCTCTTTCGAGAGAACGACCATTCCCTCGTCGTTTTCGAGACGCTCCAGAAGAACTTCGATCTCGTCTCCGATTTCGACTTCGTCCGGGTCTTCGAATTCGGATGCGGGGATGACTCCCTCGCTCTTGTATCCGATATCCACGAGGAATTCCCGTGATCTGATCTCAAGGATGTGTCCCTTGACGATACTTCCTTCGCGGTAGTTTTTGATCGAGCTGGCGATCAATTCTTGCAATGCTGGCATAATGTTGATGGTTTCCTTTGTGATGGTTCCGCCGCCGTTGAAAAATCCAACGGTTGCAACCCTTCTGGCGCGGGCGGGTTGGTTAGAATAGACCTCCTGCCAAAGGGAGCAATCTTTTTTCCAGGGTATTTCCGGCAGACCTGCATTCTGGAAGACTTGGACGTCCGGCCTTCCCGCCCGGAATGCCGGCGATCAGGAAGAGCGCTTGGGGAATTTGCGTGATTTGAGAAGTTTTTCAGCGGCAACAGCATCCGCAGGAGTGTCGATGCCGGGACCTACGGACTTTGCGGAAATCACGCGGATTCTGGCACCGTGCTCGAGGGCGCGGAGCTGCTCAAGCTTCTCCGATATTTCGAGAGGGGTTTGTTTTGCTTTGACCAGCTTCAAAAGGAATGGCCGGCGGTAGGCATAAATACCGATGTGGCGCAGGCGGGCTGGTGCAACGTCCCCGTCGCGGTCGCACGGGATGAGGCTGCGGGAAAAATAAAGCGCATTCCCGGAAAGGTCGCAGACCACCTTGACCACGTTCCGGTTGTCCCGCTCATCGGGGCTGAGTTCGCAGGCTGCCGTGGCCATCTGCGCCCGGGGATCGGCCTTCAGGGCATCGATGAGTTTCCCGGCCAGCCGCGGGTCCAGAAATGGTTCATCTCCCTGGACATTGACCAGAATCCCGGCGCTGCGGAGATTTTTGGCGACCTCGGCAACCCGGTCGGTGCCGCTCGGGTGGGCGGCGGAAGTGAGGGCGACCTCGGCACCGAACGCGAATGCGGTTTCAAGTATTCGGGTATCGTCGGTTGCCACAATGACCCTGTCGGCACCGGATATCTGAATGCATCGCTCCCAAACATGCTGGATCAGCGGCTTGCCGGCAAGAAGGTGGAGAGGCTTGCCTGGAAAACGGGTCGAGCCCCACCGGGCTGGGATAATTATTGCGGCGTTTGTCATTGGTTGGAGGATGCAAGGATGAAGTCCACAGCCTGACCGACATGGTCGGCGATGAAATCCGGGTTGGAATTGAGGTGAAGGGAACCGTATCCGGTGCGGACAAGGATCGTGCGGCAGCCTGCGGCACGTCCACATTGGATATCAATATCCTTGTCTCCCACCATCCAGGAATTGGAAGGGTCGATTCCCAGATCGCGGACCGCCTCCTCGATCATCCCGGTGGCAGGTTTCCGGCGGGGCCCCGGTGCAGCGGATGAATCCGCGCAGAAATAGACGGCATCAACATGTCCGCCCATCTGACGGTTGAGTTCCTCTTCGACGGCGCGATACTGCGGCAGGGAAATTTTCCCGGAAGCCAGCCCGCTCTGGTTTGTCACGATCACGTTGATCCGACCTGCGCGGCGGAGGCGGGCGAGTCCGTCCGCGGCCCCGGGCAACGCCCGCACAAGCGCAGGATCATTGCAATAGCAGACCTCCTCCATGAGGGTTCCATCCCGGTCAAAAAAGACAGCCGGCCTATTTGCCATTCTGCGCGAAGCTGGCGGTCAGTTCGTCGGCCACGAGAGTCGCGGTGCCGAGTTTGGCGACAACGACCCCGCTGGCATGATTGGAAATTTCGGCCGCTTCATGCGATGTTGCCCCTGCACAAACCGCGAGCGTATAGAGGGCGATTGCGGTGTCTCCCGCGCCCGATACATCGAAGACCTCCCTCGCCTTTGTGGGGGTGTGATAAGGGGCGGCATTTTTCTCAAAAAGGATCATTCCATGCTCGCCAAGCGTTACCAAAAGCCCGGTGAGATCCCACTTTTTCAGGAGAATAGAGCCCACTTCCTGAAGGGCAGCATCCTGAAGAGGGTCATCTTCGGCCCCATGGTCGGTCTTTCCCGCCATCGCAAAGGCTTCGGACCGGTTCGGCTTCAAGAGATCCACCCCGCTCCAGTCCAGATGGTTTCCGGGATTCGGGTCGGCTGTCAGGAATTTTCCATGTTCCCTGGCCAGACTGCAAACCTTGTCCTTGAGAGCCTGGCAGATCAAACCCTTTCCATAGTCCTCGAGGATCACCCCATCCACAAATGGCATGAGCTTGGCCGCCAGTTCCCCGGCACTTTTGGTCACCTCGGCAATCGGGCCGCGGCTTTTTTCGCGGTCCACCCTGACAACCTGCTGCTGGCGGGCGATGATGCGGGTCTTGACGATAGTCGGGATTTGCGAGGTGGCTACCAAAGCTCCCGTCTCGATCCCCTCCTCCGAAAGCAGGCTCCGGAGCTTCTCTGCGAAGGAATCCTCCCCGACTGCGCCGCAGAGAGACACGCTGGCACAAAATGGCCGGAGGTTTCTCGCAACATTTGCGGCCCCCCCCGGATAGGAAGACTCTTCCTGGACCTCCACCACCGGAACGGGAGCCTCCGGCGAGATCCGCGAGACCCGGCCCCAGACGAACTCGTCCAGCATCACGTCGCCGATGACGAGGATCCTCCGGGAGGCTGCTTGCTGAAGAAGATGTTGTAATCTTGATGGATTCATCGCATGGTTATGGTCTGTTCTAGACCGGCTGTGCTCCGGCAACAAAGCTCATTTTTTCCACATGACCAAGAATATCCCGCTGATTCTGGCCGCAATCTGTCTGGTTCCGATCTATTCCGGATCAGCAGAGGCGGTTCCTGATTCCATCGATCTCTCCAAATTTCCAGCCGCCGAGGTAGACAACGTGGTTGTCCCCGTGCCCAGCGAGGTTTTCTCGGTGCTGGACAAACTCGGCACCCCGAACTGGCGTGGGGAACTCAGGAACTCTCTGGGCAAAAACACGGGCAACCGCGCCCAGGTGGCACTTCTTCTCGGCACGGTCATCGCGGAGGGATTTATCGCCGTCGAGGCAGAGGATTCCGAGCGGGTGAAGGAAATCGGCAAGGAAGTGCTGGTGCTGGCCGAGGCGATCAATGTCCGGAAGGCGGTCATAGCCCGGAGCAAAAGCATAACCGAGAAAGCCGAAGCCAAGGACTGGCGCTCCGTCCGGAAAGAGTTTGACGGCGCGCTCCGGGATGTCCGTTCCGCCATGGAGGAATTGGGCGATGATGAACTGGCTCAACTCGTCAGCATCGGAGGATGGCTGCGCGGCACGCAGGTCCTGACCTCCATTGTTTCGAAAAACTACTCGCAGGACGGGGCCGAGCTCCTTTATCAGCCCCAGCTTCTGGACTACTTTACCAGAAGGTTGGACGGTCTGAAGAGCACACGCCTCGGCAAGGACGATCTGGTGGTGAGAATACGGAAAACGCTGAACGGGATCCGCCCGCTTATCGGTAAGGACGATGGATCAAAAATTTCTGCGGACAATGTGCAGCGCATCAACAAGATGACCAGCGAAATGGTTGTCGCCATCACATCGAAGGAGGCCTGACACCAGTGGTAAAAAAAGCCATCCTCACCCTCCTGCCTGCGGTCCTGCTCGCCACGGCTTATGCCTACGTGAACGATGCCCTCTCCTTTGCCCATGAGGCGGCCACTCCCTACGTCAAGAAGGGGTTCAGTGTCCGGGAAGATGCCTGGGGAGGCGATCTCGGTGTCAAAGATCAGCAGGCCGTGACCGCCCAGCTTTTCAAAGGAAACGAGTATTGGTTCTGCCTCGGAACCGACGTCAAAGGGGCCGTCGTCACCGTGCACATCTACGACTCCCAGGGTAAACTGGCCGAAGCGGAGTCCTGGCAGAAAGGCCGTTTCGCCGGAGCGCGGATCGCACCCGCAAAAACGGGCACCTACTACGCCATCGTCACGGTGGACAAGTCCCCGCAGGAACGCACGGGTTGGGCGGTTGTCTACGCCTATAAATAACTCCTCATGGAGAATTTCACGCTGGAATTTGAGAACGCCCGCGCGTTGCAGGCTGTCTATGGGGGGGACGAAAAGCTCCTCCGTGAGCTGGAAACCCGCCTCGCCGTCCGGATCACCACCCGCGATGGATGGCTGCGCATGGAAGGAGATGAAGAGAACCTCAAGCAGGCACGCGCGGTCATCACCCAGCTTCAAGATGCCGTCAAACGAGGGGTGGCGATCAAGCGGCACGAATTTCTCTATGCCCTGAATGCCGTGCAGGGAACACAGGACGGCAACAACGGCCTCGGCAGTTTGCTGGAGACCCGCATCCAATGCTCGGCAAGAAAGCCGCCTATCGTTCCCAAAACATCCGGGCAAAAAGGCTATGTCCAAGCCATTCAGACAAATGACATCACGTTCGGAGTCGGCCCGGCCGGCACCGGGAAAACTTATCTTGCCGTGGCGCTCGCGGTCGCAGCGCTGAAGCAGGAAAAGGTCAGTAGAATCGTCCTCACCCGACCGGCTGTCGAAGCGGGCGAGGCGCTCGGGTTTCTGCCCGGCGATCTGCAGGAAAAGATTCTGCCCTACCTCCGTCCGCTTTACGACGCTCTCTACGATATGCTCGAGTTGGAGGAGATTCAGAAATTCATGGACCGCGGGGTTATCGAGATCGCTCCCCTCGCCTATATGCGGGGACGGACCCTGGCAAATTCCTTCGTGATTCTGGACGAGGCCCAGAACACAACAGCCGAACAGATGTTCATGTTCCTAACCCGGCTCGGCGAGGGATCGAGATGCGTGGTCACCGGCGACCGCACGCAGATCGACCTGCCCCGGAACAAGCTCAGCGGGCTCATCGAGGCCGTGGAGGCGCTGCGGGATGTGCCGGGAATCGCCATGCATTTCTTCAGCGAGCAGGATGTCGTCCGGCATCCGTTGGTCCAGTCGATCATCCTGGCC
Organism: uncultured Chthoniobacter sp.; assembly: GCA_964600115.1. Classification (GTDB taxonomy): domain Bacteria; phylum Verrucomicrobiota; class Verrucomicrobiia; order Chthoniobacterales; family Terrimicrobiaceae; genus QYQL01. The sequence goes on from CAZRIL010000091.1 coordinate 5,063, forward strand.
TACAAGGAACATCGCGGAGCAAAGGAAAGCCGGATCTGATCATACGATGTGGGACTTCATTAAAAAGCGGCGCCTGGTGGGCAAGGGACTCGACTGCGGAAAGCGGCGCAGGACCATCGAGCAAAATGAATTTGCGGAATCCCTACAGTCCGGCTGGCTCGTCCGATCCTTCCTCCTGGCTGCATTCGTCGCCGGACTTGCCATACTGATATTCACTGGCCAGCAGGATGAGCCGGCCAAAAAATTCCTGCTCTGTCTGCTCATCTTCGTCACGGCTGTCGTCCAACTGTGGATCAACCATCCCCAGACGCTTGCCGTAAACTCGAGGCTCTGCCTGCTGCTCGGAGTGTTTCTCGTGCAGCTGACCGCAATCAAGGTGACACTTTTCCAGGCGGCCGCAGGGAACATCGATCTCCAACTGGCTCCCCTCCTGGTGCCATACGCCTTTGCTCCGCTCGTGCTCTCGGTTCTGATGGGGCGCAATCACGGGCTTTATGCAGCCGTCTTTGCCAGCCTTTGGGGGTCGCTGCTCGTGGGCCGGATCGATCCTGTCTTTCTTGTGATTTCCCTGATCACCGGCTTCATCGCGGTCTACGTGACCCTGCAGGTGAGGCGTCGGAGCAGGCTGATCCGCGCCGGCGTTTACGTCGGGATTGCGACGTGGATCCTTGCGGCGGCCTTCGGGCAGATCGGCCCCGTGATCTGGGAGGCTCCAGGGCAAACCGACTGGCGGATGATCGGCCTTCAGAGCCTTGCCGCCATCGCCACGGGAATCGGCACAGCAATCCTGGTCAGCGGAATCCTGCCGATGCTCGAGCCCCTGTTTAAAATCACGACCGATATTTCATGGCTGGAGATGAGCGATCTGAACCACCCCCTTCTCAAGCGCCTGAGCATGGAAGCGCCCGGCACATACCATCACAGCCTGGCCGTTGCAAATCTGGCGGAAGCCGCGGCGGAATCTGTCCGCGCGAATGCAACGATCTGCCGGGTCTGCTCGTATTTTCACGATATTGGAAAACTTGTGAAGCCGGACTACTTCACCGAGAACATGCCTCCGGGTCACAATCCGCACGATGAACTGACGCCGACCATGAGCGCCCTCATCATCATCGCGCATGTGAAAGAAGGGGTGGATCTTGCGCTGAAGCACAAACTCAACAACGAGATCATCGACATTATCCGGCAACATCACGGGACATCCCTCGTCTCCTACTTCTACAAGCGGGCCCTGCAGCAGCAGGAGGATGCCCGCCTCGGGGGAAAAATCATGAACATGCGCGAGGACGATATCCCGGAGGTCCGCGAGGAAAGCTTCCGCTATCCGGGGCCGCGCCCGATGACGAAGGAGGCAGCAATCGTGAACCTTGCGGATTCCATCGAGAGCGCGTCGAGAAGCCTCGACCGGCCCACCCCGCAGAGGATCGAGGATCTGGTCAACGATATTGTGGAAACCCGGATCGCCGAGCATCAGCTCGATGAATGTCCGCTCACCCTGTCGGAAATCTTCCGTGCGGCCGCGAGTTTCCGGTTCACGCTTGTGAACATGCTGCACGCACGGATTGCCTATCCGAAGAGCGAGGCTCCGCCTTCGGCCGACAAACGTGAGGAAAAGTCCGCTGCCTGAAATTCGCATCACTTCGAGACAGCGATCGGTTCACCACGACCAGGCCCGCCTCCTCGGAATTGTTGAAACCGCCGTTCCCATGTGCAGGAAGGTGGCGGAAAAGCTCCGCGGGCCGCTCCTCGATCTGGATCTTGTCGAATTCACGGTTCTCGGCAATCGCGCCATGGCCCGGATCCACCGGGAATTCCTCGATGTTCAAGGCACGACAGATGTCATCACCTTTCCTTACGGAGAGATCCTCGTCTGCGCACCTGTTGCCAGCTTACGGGCCAAAGAGTTTGGCAATGATGTCACCACCGAACTCGCCCTCTATTGCATCCACGGACTTCTCCACCTTGCAGGACACGACGACACAAATCCGGCCTTGGCCGGAAGCATGGCGAGGGAACAGGAAAGAATCCTTGCGAAGGCTGTCGGGGAAATGACACGACTGAGAAATACCGACTCTTGGAACTGAAGAGACGATAAGGCGAGCAGCGCAAAACAAGGAGCAGGCGCTTCCCGCGTGTGAAAGACGCCCGCTTGCGATTGCAGAGCCAGGGCCCAAACGGACAAGACGCCCGTTCTCCTTGATCAACCGGAAGTTCGATTCAATCCAAGAGTTGGCTGAACCCGATCAGGTCGATTGCGAAAAACGTTCTGTGTTCCGCTGTAAGGATCAAAGTTTTTTGGACTAGGAAAGGAGCGCGGGCATCCTGCCCGCCATTGTTCAGGTTCGCGGGCGGGACGCCCGCGCTCCGTTACCGAGGTTCGGTGGTTGGTGCAAAGCGCCCTGCAATTTACTTGCCCATCGACTGCGCCTGGAATGTCGGAGGAGGAAGATTTTCCGGCAGGCCGAGTGGCTCGACGATTTCTTCCTGCTCTTCATCCTGACGGACGGGCCGGCCCTCGGCGTCCATCAAGCGGGCCGTTACAAAAATGATCAGGTTGCGCTTGATTTTTTGAGAGGCGTCGGAGCGGAAAAGTCGTCCAGCAAGTGGAATATCTCCGAGAATCGGAACCTTGTCCTGAGTCTTTTGGACATCCTCACGGATCAACCCTCCCAATGCCACGGTTTGGCCGTCCCAAATACTCACGCTTGTGGTAACCTTCCGCGTGGAAAAGATAGGTTGGTTAATGACGTTGGTGGTGATGTTGTAGGTGCCAATAGGCAGCGCCGGTCCGCTATACAATGGACCTTGAATCGGACTCCCATAGTTGATAAAGCCCTCGAACTCGACAACCTCTGGAGAAAGGTTCAACTCGATTGTGTAATTGTCGGCACCAACCTGTGGCTCCACTTCAAGTGTCACACCAAGATCACGATTCTCAAATGTTGTCGGGGTTGTGGGAGTAACAAGTGTGTCGGTGAAGAAACCGGACCTCAAACCCGTGGTGGTGGTTGTCGATGTTCCGCTCGCAGCCGGTAGCTCGGGAGGACTGTATTCAGTAGGGTATGGAAAACTCCTTGTCACCTTTACAACTGCCTTGCTACCGCTTTTCGTGGTGACTTTCGGAGCACTCATCAGATCGACCCCTTTCTTCTGATTAAGTGCACGGATCACGACTTGAAACTGAGGATTTGAGAAAATCCCCGCCAAGCCGAAAATACCGGGTGCCGCCGAAGAAACGCCTGGTGCAATACCAGCAATGAGCGCGTCGATGGAATTAGCTGTGATTGCTGCTTCTGGCGTGGTACCCTGACCTGAACGCAGACCTCCTGTCACCGCATTCTGTCCTATGGTTCCGAAGGGATAAGTAGCTCCGTCAACAGTACCTCCAGCGCCTTCAGTTCCACCGGCTCCATATACGCCGTTACCGATACTGAACGGCCCGACAAGCCAGTTGAAGCCAAGTTCCTTCATGTTGTTCTGAGTAATCTCAACAAACTTGGACTCAATCTCGACCTGGGTTGGTTGAACGCCCATCGCCGCATCAACGAGCGTGTCTATAAGATCGAGTGCACTTTGTGTATTGCGGACAAACAACTTGCTGCCTGCAGGAACATACTGAGCGAAGGAATCCGGTGGGAATGGAACGCCCTCTGCCTTCAAAAAAGCAGTAGCATCTTTTCTTCCAGGAACGCGCCGCTCTGCGAGTTCGCTCGCATTATTCGATCCAGCGGTAGGCGCCGATGCGTCTGCACCAGCGGAATTGGCCGGAATAAACCCGGGCGGCACCCGGTATTCCTTGGTGAGGAGTTCGTCGGTATTCTCGGTGAGGGGAACGATTGATACCGCAAAAGGTTCCACTTTGTATTTCAGGCCGGAGAGCTCGGTCAGATAACGCAAGGCCTCAATCAAAGGGACATTGCTCAAGGACAGGGTGATTCTGGTTTCCGCTGTCACCTCCGGAGTGGTGGTGGCAGTCGCGCCGGGAACAGGGACGGCTGCTGGATCGACGGGAGTCTCTGCTCCGACGGTCGGATTGGGAAGTTTGAGAACGATGTTAACGCCTTTTTTAAGCTTCGGATCATCCGTTGTGGTATCCAACTCACGGCTGCGCTGCTTCAAGAAATCCACCGCTTCGCGGATCGTTGTGTCACGGAGATCGATCTTGGGAATGATGATTCTGTTGAGCTTTGCCGAGATAGCCTCGGTGTTCGAGCCGGAAACATTTCTCGATTGGGTTCCGCTGTTTGTGTCGCGGCTCTGGAACCGGCGGACCGGCCGCTCCCAGGCGCGGTCGACGAGCCAGAGCATCCGGCTGCGGGTCTCGTTGTAGGCTTCGGTCTGGTAGTTGATTTTCTGGTTGTTCACCCGCTCCATGCCCATGCGGGCCGCGTTGTTGTAGCGATCGATGTTGAGAACCTGCTCGTAGCGTTTGATGGCCAGATCAAAGCGGCCCGTGGCGTAAAACCCGTCGGCCTCGGCCAGCAACTTCAGCACCTCGTCCCGGCTTGCTGCAAATTGCGGAGTGACCGTCTTGTTCACATAGTCGGGCTGCTCCAGGTTTGAGAGGAACTGAACAGCGGGTTTGTAGGTCGGATTGAACTGCGGCAGCAGGATCGTTTTGGCCACTTTCTCCGCATCTCCATAGCGTCCATTCTGAACGAGGTGATTGGCATAGGCGATCGCGGCATCGGAAAATTTTGCGACCGCCCGCGATCTCTGGGCGGTGGCAGCTGAGCCTTCCGGAATTTTATCCAAGGCACCCAGATAGCTGACGTAGGCGGCTTCGTAATCCTTGTCCTTCATCGCCTGGTCTCCCTTGGCGATGAGCTTGTCTGCAAGGATCAGATCTTCCTGCCGGCGGACAATTTCACGGTCAGCAAGGGCTACAGTATTCTGGGCGATCAGGTCGGGCGCAGCCAGAACGGGCAACACTGCCAGCAGGGAGAACAGGCGTCCCGCCTGTTTGAAGACTGACCTTCGTGGCCCAACAAGCGCATGGCACATAGTGAGGGAGAAATCGTTGTCGGAGGTGCTTTGTTTCATCGAAAGTGCAAAAATTATTGTTGAAGAGGGATGGTGGAGGCGTCTCCGGGAATTGCTTCGGACTCAACAGCCGCGGCATTCGGGACGGCGACAACCTGATCCTCCGAATCAGACCGTATAAGCGGCTGGCCTGCGGGATCGAGCAGGTTTGCCGTGACAAACATGATCAGATTCCGCTTCACATGCTGGTCAGCGCTCGTGCGGAACAACCGCCCGGCAATGGGAATATCGCCGAGGATTGGCACCTTGTCCTCGACCTTTTGGACGTCCTCGCGCATCAGTCCGCCAAGCACGACCGTCTGGCCATCATAGACCGCAACTTGCGTTGTCACTTCGCGGGTCGAGAAAACTGGTTGGTTGATGACGTTATCCGTGACCGTGATGATACCTTGCGAGAGCAAGAGCCCAGCCTCGTAATATTGAATATTTGCCCGTATCGGGCTTCCGTAGTTAATGAAGCCGTCGAACTCGATCACCCGAGGGGCAAGAACCAATTCAATCGTATAACCATCCGGACCAACCGTTGGTTCAACCTCGAGTGTAATCCCGGTTGGTTTCATCTCAAACGCTGTGGGGGTCGTGGGAGTGACGGGCGTAAATTGCGTCAGACCAGTCGTCGCTGAAACTTGAGGCAAATCATACTCCGAGGGATAACGAAATTCGCGTACAATTTCAATTGTGGCCCGCTGTCCGCTCTTTGTTGTTACTTTGGGGGCACTGACTAGATCAACCCCCTTGGACTGATTCAAGGCGCGAAGCACAACTTGAAATTGTGGGTTCGTAAAGACTCCCGCCAAAGCCATGATGGCCGGCGCAGGTCCAAGCGGGCTTCCGAAAAGCAGACCATCAACCGCATTCACACTGATCGCCCTAGTCCCTGATCGATTACCGGAGGTGATGGGGCCCTGAGTCGTGGACGATGCACCGATGGGCACCGTCGTGGAACCGGGATTCATCATAGGAAAAGAATTAGCGGCAATAGTTGTTCCACCGGCCGTCGTTCCACCTCCCCCATAGGTTCCTGTTCCGAAGGGCAGAGCGAACTGACCGACGAGCCAGTCAAACCCCAATTCCTTGAGGTTGTTTTGAGTGATTTCCAAGAACTTCGATTCGATCTCTACCTGATTCGGGGGGGTTGTGAGCGAGTTCTCCACAAGATTGTCAACGAGATCTAGATTTGACTGCGTGTTTTTCACGATCAAACGGCTAGTTGAGGAAATGTAGTTGGCGCTAGCATTTGGGGGAAATGTCACGCCATTGGCCTCCAAAAATTCGCGGGCTCCCGAGCGAGCAGTAATCGAAGACAATGAACCTGACGCCACTCCTGCTACAGGCGCTGGCGTGCTTGCAGCAGTTCCAGGTAAAGCAGTGATGAAATTCGGCGGCACTTTGTATTCCTTTGTGATCAAGACATCTGTCGGTTCGGACTGGGGAACCACGAGGACCGCGTATGGCTCCACCTTCAGCTTGAGATTCGCAGCTCTTGCCACGTAGTCGATCGCCGCCCGTAGCGGGACATCGGTGAGGGACAGCGTGATTCTTGATACGGAGTCGGCCGAATCCGGCGGCAGTTTGGGGACGATGTTGATCCCTTTTTTCGAAGGGTCCTGTTCAACGGTATCCAGTGAAGCGGCACGCTGTTTGATGAAATCCAGTGCCTCGCGGATTGTTGCATCGCGGAAGTCGATCTTCGGGATAATGATCTCGTCGAGCTTGCGGTTGATGCTGGCGGTTCCACGCGTGTCGATCTGGGGCTGGTCAATGATCTGGGAGGCCGCCACGTCGAATTTGTGCACGGGGAGTTCCCAAGCCTTGTTGACCTGCCGGATCATGTCGCTGCGGGTTTCGTTGTAGGCAGTTTCCTGATACCGGATGCGGGCGTTGTTGACCTGCTCCATGCCGCGCCGCGCCGCGATGTTGTATTTGTCAACGTTCAAGACCTGCTCGTAGCGCTTGAAGGCAAGATCATACCGGCCGGATGCGTAGAATCCCTGGCCTTCCTGAAGCAACTGTTTCACTTCCTCCACATTGGCGGCAGCGCCGGGGGTCATTGTCTGGCTGTAGAAGGAGGTCTTGTCCTTCAGTTCGTTGCTCAGAGAAACTGCCGGCTTGTAGTTTGGATTGTAGCGCTCATCCAGAACCACGGCCACGGTGGTTTTGGCATCTTCAAAACGTCCTTCCGAGATCCGCTGGCGGGCGAGTTTTACGGCGGCATCACAAAATCCGTCCAACGCCTGCTGGCGGAGGGTTGCAGTCGCAGAACCGGACGCCGGCAGCATGTCCACGGCGCTCTTGAAATAAGCAAACGCACTCTCATAGTCCTGAGCACTAAGTGCCTGCTGGCCCTTGGTTACCACGCCCTTCGCATACTCTGCGGTCTGTTCGGAGCGCCGGATTTGGCCCTCGGCCGATCCCTGAACACCCGCGTATTGGGCCTGCGCAACCGGTGCAACACCGATCAGAAGGAGAGCGGCAAACAAGGCACCTATGGGCTGCGGAAGGAGGTTCTCTACAGAGGAAAACCAAATGGGACGCGTGGGCGGTAAGCCCATGCAACTAAGCAACGGGATAGATTTCATGAATGGTTCTGGCGGCATGGAAGGAAATTCGTGGCGGTTGGTCATTCCGCCTTTCCGATCTTAAACTCTTGTCCAGATTTAAGGTCTTTTATTTGGGCTTCTTGGGCGGAAATGTCAATAAGTTTGTATTTCCGGTCATTTTCCGGGGTGAGAGAGAACTCGTCATCCTTTTTCCAGCGGTGCTTGGAATTGTCGTAAAGATAGAGGAATTCCCCGTAGGAAGTCGGATCGTCGGCTTCCTTGTCATAGACGAGAACGATCTTTCTCTGAGTTTCGGTGTTCTGAATGACGAGTTCGGAGATATTCACCTCCATGTCATTCTTATTCACATTTTTCTTTTCGTAGGTCAGGAGTTTGTAAGGGGCCCCCTCAATCATCTCACCGAGTTTGAGGAACTGGGTGCGGGCCTTGGTGTCCTTGGCGTTGATGATGAATGTCTCACCGTCACCGGAATCGCCACCAAACTTGAGACGGAAAGGCACCGGGTCGAATTTGGTGAGACGGAGCTTGGTGTGATAGGAGGGAACGGATTTTTCGTTCGTTGGGTCGGTTCCGGCAACGAACTCCTCCAGGTTTGTGAACCGGTCCTTGTCGGGATCCTGCTCCTTTACTGTGACGTCTCCATAATCAAGATCATACTTATCCAGCCAGGCATTGGTGATCGGGTCGTGAAGGTTGTCCCCCCTGTCGAGAGGATCAATCAACTTGCCATCCTTCAGCACATAGGGACGGGAAACCAGCAGGGACCCCTCGTGGGGGCTCCAGGAGCGGGGGGATGAAGCCAACTGGGCGGCGGTTTCCACGGATTTGAGGTCCGGAGGGCTGATGGTGTTGTCCGGTTTCTTGCTGCTGTTGCGCTCCGTGAAATTTTCGGAAAATGAGAGGGCCTGCCAGGAAATCCAGGCCGAACTGGCGATCAAAGCAAGAGCGAATGCCCCCAGAATTGCGCGCTCGTAGTTTTTCTTAATCCAATCCATGTCTCTTATTTTTTTGCGGCGACCGGTTCGGTGAAGTCGAGCATTTCCAGACGAAGCGTGATTTTAAGGGTCTCGCGCCCGAGAATGACCTGCATGTTGGACTGATCCTTCCCGGGAGTTCCGGCGGCGGGTGTAAACGGATTTGTCGAGGCCCCGGCGGTTTCAGGTTCCTTCTTTGCGGGAGCCTGCGGGCTGGAGTTCTGGATCCCGACCGAACGCACGATGAGGAACTGATCGGACCCGAGAAGCGAATTGAATGCCACCCGGAACTTGGCCTGCTCAGCAGTGAACGCGATCTCGAACGGGAAGCGCAACAAGACCGGTTCGTTGGCATCGGGCTTCCTTTGTCCCCCGGTTAAAGCCATGGTCTCCTGAGGAAGCGGTGTGCGGGTTACGCTGTCGATCGACGCGACCTTGAAATCGACCAAACGGACAATGAGCGACTGGATGACAAGAAACTGCCGGTTGAGGAAAGGGGCCGCCTGATCACTGGGCACCTGGGTTTGGTATTGGTCGAACCCGAAGTAGAAGTTGGCAGGCAGCTTGACGTTGTTGGCTTCCGCCTTGACCCTGATGTCATTCACGGCGGTCCTGAGGCCGTCCTGAAATTGCTGGGGCGTGACCTTCTCATCCAGAGGAATCTCCATTTTGGCCAGTTGGGAGCGCAGGCTCCCGATCCCGGCGGAATAGTCGGCCAACCCGGACTGGACGGCCTTCAGGTTCGCCTCGCTCGGGAAGGGAACCTTGTTCTGCAAGGTGTGGAGTTTCGCGACAGAAGCTGTATAGGCCTCGGAGGATGCGGTATAGGCTGCTGAGGATTCAAAAATCAGATAGCCGAACACGCCCGACCCGATCAGGCATACGGCGACGATTCCGGCGAGAAAAGGATTGTCCTTGAACCAGTTCATGGGAGAGGAATCGGTTTGCGCAAGGGCAGAACGAGAGTGTAACCATATGCCCAGCTTTCACCGGTGGGCGTGGTTCGTTGCGTGATGATCTTCGCCTTGTCCTCGGGGAGAGCAAAGACAGGTGAGGTTTTCAGGTTGTCCACAAATTCATCAATGATCCGCGCATCTTTCTCGTTGGGCGGGTTGTCGAGGTAAAGGCCCTTGATTTCCAAGGCGGAGATCGCATTGCCTGGCCGCGGCTGACCGGGTCTGGGAGGTCCCGGTGGTTCGGGAGATCCTGGCTTGTCCGCGCCAGGCCCCTTGGCCCCGACGGGCTGCAGTTCGGTAATCCAGATGAAGCGCTCCGGAAGCTTTGCGCCGAGCTCATCAAAAATCTCCGCCCAGACCGACCGCTCGGCGGAGGCGAGCAATACCGGGGCCACCAGCCCGTCGAGCCGTTTCTGCTCGGCAGCAAGTTTGTCCAACTGCTGGGCCACCCCGTCAAGCTTCGAAACATCCGCCTGGACGCTCGCCAAAACCTCATCTGTCACCTTCGTAGCCTGGTTGAAATAGAGCCAAATGGCCGCAAGGGCGAGAATCAGACAGACGGCCGAAAGTATCAAAAACGGCTTCCTGCGGGCAAGGTCCTGTTCCTTTACGACCGAAGGAGGTCGGAGGTTGATCTCCAGCGGGCAGTTCTCAAACGAGCGCAAGGCGGCTCCCACCAGCTCGCCGAATGTATGGGCTTTGGCGGCGAGAGAATCCGCAACGGATGAACTGGTCACGGTCACGTTGCGCAGCGGGTTCAGAAACTCGATCGGGGTCTGAAGTTTTTCGCTGAAGAACTCGACCATGTAAGGAAGACCCACCGTGCCGCCGCAGAGCAGGACCCTCACAGGCTGGCTCCCCGCCTGACTCGTGCGGTAGAAACTGATGGAGCGGGCGATTTCGGCATGCAGGCGCGTCATCGTATTGCGGACAACCTTTGCCACCCGGGCTTCCGTAGGATCGCTCGGCTCCGCGTAGGCCCCGCCGAGGCTCACGGATCCCTTCTCGACCTTCAGGCGCTCCGCGAGGGTGATATCCTGATGGAATTCTTTGGCTACGGCGGCACTGATCGAGCTCCCGCCGACCGGAATGCTCCGGCTGAATGCGCGGCTGCCTTCCACGAAAATAAGATTGGTCGTCCGTGCTCCGATATCGATGATCAGCGAACATCCCGTTGTCTCGGGATAGTTGAAGCGGAACGAATTGTAGACAGCCATCGGTGCCACATCGATGATCTGGGGTTTCAGCCCGCCCTCCGTCACTGCATCCGCGATCTCGGTGAGCTGGTCGGATTTCATGGCCACGAGCACCACGTCCCAGTTTCCATCCCGCTGGGCGCCCATGATCTGGTAGTCCCAAACCACCTCATCGATCGGAAACGGCACGTTTTGCTGCGCTTCGAAGGCGATGATCGAGCTGACATCCTCCGGCGACCCTCCCGGCAATTTCACAAACCGGGAGAACACCGACTGGGCGGGCAGGCAGAAGTTGACGGACTCCTTGGCCGGCACCTTCAGGGCTTCGCGAAGTTCCTTGATGGCCTCCTTGATCTGCGCGGGGCGTGTCGCATCCGCAGACGGGTCGGTGATCAGCTCGGTTTCGTGAAAAGCATTCAGGCTAAGCCCCCCGTTGGGGAGTTTATAGAACTCGGCCAGACTGACCGTCTGCATGCCGAGATCGAGCGCGAAAATTCGTGTAGGTTTGGCCATTGAGAGACTCAGTTGCCGGATTTCGACTTGATGGCCTCGTAGAAATCCCATTCCAATGGAGCAAACGGGGTCTCGTTTTTGTTCAGCAAAGCCCCCTGGGTCGGGGAAAATGGTGCAGTGTTATCCCACCAGCCCTTGTCGCCCTTGACGGTGCCCTTCCAGGTGGATATGGCAAGCAGGCCGTTCTTTCCGGCAATTGTCACCCCGATATCCGTGATGGCCTGCTGGGCATTGGCGGGAACTTTGCCATCAAAAAACCTGGCCAGCGTCCTGGGACTGACAAAAACAACAGAATGCAACCCCTTCTCCTGGGGCACATGGACATGAACCACGGATCCGGTCAGCAGCGTCGGCTTTTTGTCCTCGGTGACATGCTCGTTTTTAAGTAAAACGAAATAATTGAACGTCAGTTCCTCCGCGTATTTCGGTTCCTTCCCGACGGCGTTCCTCTCAAAGGTGACCTCGACCTCGAGCCATGAGCCCGGGCGGGCCGCGGTCTTCTTCGAATAGCCGGCCGCACTGATCTTCGGAGAGTCGACGAAATTAGCTTCAATCTTCGTAATCTGAACTTCGGAATTCAGGGCGGCCTGTTGAGCCCGGGCGCCAAATGGCAGCGCAAAAAGCATCAGTAGAACCGCTGCGAAAATCGAGGAGGGAGAGGGACGCATACGAGGTGGATTGATAATTAATTAAGCGTGTGAAGTAAATAAAGAAAACCCGGGTGCAACAAACTTTATGCAACTCCAACCTTGCCGCGGAAGTATTCGATCGTCTTCCTGATTCCCTCGTCGAAATCCACCTTCGGCTCCCATCCGAGAAGCTTGCGTGCCAGCCCGATGTCCGGCTGACGGACCTTCGGATCATCGACCGGGAGCGGCTTGTGTTCGACGCTGCTTCCGGCGCCAAGAATGCGGATGATCTCATCCGCAAATTCGCGGATCGTCATTTCGCGGGGATTCCCGATGTTCACCGGCTCGTGATAATCGCTCATCATGAGACGGTAGATTCCATCGATGAGATCGGAGACGAAGCAGAAGCTGCGGGTCTGTTTGCCGTCGCCGAAAATGGTGAGCGCCTCGCCGAGGAGCGCCTGGCCAATAAAGGCGGGGACGACACGCCCGTCATTGAGCCGCATCCGGGGACCGTAGGTGTTGAAAATCCGGACGATGTGGTTGTTCATCCCGTGGAAGCGGTGGTAGGCCATCGTGATCGCCTCGGCGAAACGTTTGGCCTCGTCGTAGACGCCGCGGGGCCCGATCGGGTTCACGTTGCCCCAGTAGTCCTCTTTCTGGGGATGGATCAACGGGTCGCCGTAGCACTCGGATGTCGATGCGAGAAGAAATGCGGCCCCCTTGTCCTTGGCGAGGCCGAGAGCGTTGTGGGTTCCGAGCGATCCCACCTTGAGCGTCGGGATGGGAATCCTCAGGTAGTCGATCGGGCTGGCCGGGCTGGCGAAGTGCCAGACGAAATCCACCTTCCCGGGCAGGAAGATGAATTCGGTCACATCATGGGAGATGAACTTGTAGTTCTTGTTGCCGGCGAGATGCTCGATGTTGGCGACATTTCCGGTGATGAGGTTGTCGATGGCGATCACTTTGTGGCCTTCTGAGAGGAGCCTGTCAGTGAGATGGGAGCCGAGAAATCCGGCTCCGCCGGTGACAACGCTGGTGATCTGCGATGATGGTGCGGACATACAGTTATTCACAATGCCTGAGCGCTGGAAATTGGCGAGGAGATTTGTGCCGGAACATCGGGAAATACTCACTTTTTCCGACTGCAGGGAGAACAGCGCCCCATCCAGCGGCAGTGTCTCTGAAAGCGGCAAAGAGGAATCCTGAACGGCGGGCGCCCGCCGCAGCTCCGGAGATGCCCACCTCGAACCGGGCCCGGGGAATACCATTGACGGATCACCGTCGAATCCCGAAAAGAAGCTCGGCACAAGACTCGTGGACAATTTATCCATTCAACGCCCACGAAATCTGGACTGGCCGCGCGCCTCCGCGCTGCTCTACGGGGACTGGGGCACCAGCAAAGCCTATGTCGTCGGACTGGCATTTGCGGCGGCCGGATTTTCCTCGCTGCCGATCATCATCGCCGTATGCATCCTGACAGCGCTCGTCGGGGTGAACTACCTGATCGTCTGCAGGTGCTACCCCAACGGAGGCGGGGTCTATTCCGCAGCGGGCCAGCATGGCAAGGTGCTCGCGGTGGTGGCGGCACTGCTGCTTGTTGCCGATTTGACCGTGACGGCCGCGCTGAGCGGGTGGGCGGCGCTGAGCTATCTGGGCGTGCCGCAGCGCTACATCATGGTCTCCACGATCGGGGTGATTGTGGTGATCGGCGGGTTGAACTATTTCGGTCCCCGCCATAGCGGCAGCGTCGCCGTGGCGCTGGCCCTGCCGACCGCTTTGGTAGTCGTGATCCTGATCGCGCTGAGCGTCCCCCACCTCACGTTGCAGAACCTCGAGCCCCTGCATGACAGCTGGGGCCATACCTGGGTTTCCTTCGTCGCAGTCATCCTGGCTCTGAGCGGAGTGGAGGCGATCGCGAACCTCACGGGAATCATGAAGCCGGACAAGGGATCCACGCTCACGCACCCCCGTGTGGGCAGAAATTGCGCCAAGGCACTGATCCCGGTGGCCATCGAGGTGAGCCTCGGCACCGCGCTGCTTGGCTGGGCGGTGCTCTCGCTGCCGAAATCCCTTGCCCCGGAAATGCGCACGCGCACCGAAGACATGCTGCGCTTCATGGCGGAGCAATACGGGGCGATGACATTCGGCCCGTGGTTCGGGCACCTGTTCGGCCTGGCGGTCGGCGTTATTTTTGCGCTTCTTCTGCTCAGCGCGGTCAACACGGCGGTGGCCACGATGCTCGGGCTGCTCTTCATGATGTCGCGCGAAGGCGACATGCCGCAGGGATTTTCGAAACTGAACCGGCACGGCGTCCCCAACATCCCGCTGGTCATAGCGGCGGGCCTCCCGGTACTCATCCTCCTTTTTGCGGACAAGTTCGAGACGCTTGCCGGGCTCTACGCGATCGGCGTCATCGGCGCGATCTGCCTCAACCTCGGATCGAACGCGCTCAACTCGAAGCTCGAGATGAAATGGTTCGAGCGGCTGCTCATGGCTACTACCGCGCTAATCCTTGTCGCGGTCGAGTTCACGCTGGCCCAGACAAAACACGACGCCCTGTTTTTTGTGGTTTGCGTTCTTGTCTCGGGCCTTGGGCTCTGGGCCTACGCCCGCCGACTCAGCGGCGTGCGCACGCTCACCGTCAGCCGTGAGGTCGCGGAACTCGTCCGTCCCGAGATGGTCGAGACGCTGCGCCAGCCGGTGGCCGATGCCCAGAAAATCCTGGTCTGCATCCGCGGGCTCACCCCGGTATTGGGGTTCGCCTTTGACGAGGCGGAGCTGAGGAAAGCCGCCCTTTATATCCTATATGTGCGCGAAGTGGCGGTGCTCTACCAGGGGGCGGCGCTCGCACCGACAAACTGGAAGGACGATCCGGAAGCCAGTGCGATCCTGAACACCGCGACACAGATCGGCCGCACGCGCGGCATCACAACGATTCCGATCTTTGCCTCCTCGCACTCAGCGGCCTCGCTCATCGTGGACACCGCCGCGACGCTGGGCACGGACTTCCTTATTCTGGGAGCCTCACACCGCGGCTCGTTGACCAAGGTGCTTCGCGGAAATGTGGCGGCTGAAGTCGCGGCGAGCCTGCCGGACAATATCCAGCTCATCATCCACGGGTAGGGCGGAGAGCGGAAGTCGGAAGGCGGAGACCGGAAAGAAATATTACCCGCGCGAAGCGCGGCATTCGGGTGCGTGCACCCCCTCTCTCCGCTTTCCCATTTCCGATTTCCGCCTTTTTCTAAAGTCGGAAGCGGACTTCGCGGACGACTTTTTTTCCGAAGCGCTCCTGGAGCTTTGAGAGGATCTCCCGCTTCCAGGTCCGGTCGAGCTCGTAGCGGACGCTTGGCTGAACAACCTGCACGGTGAGAATCCCGCCGCTGAGCGCCACGGGGAGCGAGTGGAGCGCAAGAAAATCTCCCACGACTTCCTTCCAGGCGGCTGTGACCTGCTGCTCGCCGAGCCTTTCGCCGAGGCCGAGCTTCGGCATGACCTTTTGCAGAAGGTCTGCGACAGAGGCGCAGCGGTCGGCCTTGCGGAAGGGTTCCTCCAGCCCCCGCCACTCTGCGAGAGCTTTGCGGCGGAGCATGTCGCTTGACATAAAAAAAGGCCCCCGGAAAAGTCCGGGAGCCGATTTTCAAATCCGGAAATTATTCGCCGTCGCTGCCGATGGCTTCGACCGGACAGCCTTCCATGGCTTCCTTGCAGAGCGCCTCTTCTTCGGGGCTCTCGGGCTGCTTGAAAACGTAACTGTGGCCGCCATCGTCGTTGCGCATGAAATTCGCCGGTGCCGTCTCGCGGCAAAGGTCGCAATCGATGCACTGGTCGTCCACGTAAAATTTTCCGTTCGCGTTCTCGCTATATTTATTTGCTGGGTCAGCCATTTGAGTGAATTGTTGAATGGTGAAAATTGGGGTTCCACCGCCAGATTGCAATCGTTTTTTAAAATGAGGGGCCATATTTTGACTTTCATGCCGACACTTTGCGATTTTCCAGCCCGCGTCCCGGCGAGGTATGCGCCATGACACTTCAGGATAAAATCCGGAAGGTGGAGGAACTGATCGTCTCCCGCGCGCCGCTCATCGTCGCCTATTCGGGGGGCGTTGACAGCACGTGCCTGCTGGCGCTTGCGGCACGGGTGGGCGGGGACAAGGTGCTCGGAGCGATCGCGGACAGCCCGAGTCTTCCGCGCGCAGCGCTGCAGCAGGCGCTCGATGTCGCCGCGCGGATCGGCGCCCGCGTCGAGGTCGTGAAGACCGCAGAATTTGAGAACGAGGACTATCTCGCGAACCCTCCCAACCGCTGCTACTTCTGCAAGGCGGAGCTATTTACCCGCCTTGAAGACATCGCCCGGGAGCGCGGATACAAGACCATCGCCTACGGTGAAAATGCCGATGACCGCGATGACCTCCGCCCCGGTTCCCGCGCCGCTGCGGAGTTTCAAGTGCTTGCGCCGCTGAAGGCCGCAGGGCTGACGAAGGCCGAGGTCCGGGAGATTTCCCTCGAACTCGGCCTCCCGACTCACGACGCCCCGGCCCAACCCTGCCTCTCCTCCCGCATCCCGCACGGAACCCGCGTCACAAGCGATGCCCTTGCCATGGTCGAGCAGGGAGAGGAACTCGTCCGCTCGCTCGGCTTCAAAATCTTCCGCGTCCGCTTCCTGGCAGGCCCGCCGGTCACGGCAAAGCTGCAGATCGCCCCGGCTGAAATGGATCTGCTCGCCGGCACGGCACCCGCCATCGAGGCGGGATTGAAGCACGCGGGATTTGCGGAGGTTCTGATCGACCCTGACGGCTACAGATGAACCCGGGATTCCGCCGGAGGATTACTTCCCACAACCGGCACGCGGTCATTGCGGCCCTGCTCAGCCTGGCAGGCGCATGGTTGAGCTGGACGATCGCCTACGGGCTCGTGGTGGGCGTGACCATCGGTGCTCTCACCGTGGTGCATGGCCAGGAGGTCATTATGGGAGACCGGCTCATGACACTTCCGGAATGGATCCATCCCGCAGCGATGGCCCTCGCGCTGGTCCTGCTCGTCTGGGCCGCAGTCGATGAAAGGAAAAACCGCTACCATCCCGCAAGCGACCGCGCGGTCGTGGGATGGCATATCCTCGGAGATGTTCTGCTGCTGCCTGCGCGGCTGACATTCGGCTTCGGCCACCAGCTCGCCGCAATCATCCGGCTGAATCCTGCAGAGCAGGAGCAGGCGATCGGGATCCTGCACCACATCTACACCGAAAAGCGGGTTCCCCTCCATTCGCTGGGCGCCTGGTTCCCGGACTACTCCCGGCTCCGCAAGCTTCTCCTCGCGCTGCAATTGGCGGGTTGGATCGACCTGCTCCGGACCGAGGATGGCTGGATATACATCGTGAGAAGCACCGAGGCGGATGAGGTCGCCTCGTTCTTCAGCGCCGAGGAGGAGACAATCTGAACGGAGCGCGG
>CAZRIL010000092.1:0-7797 GCA_964600115.1 uncultured Chthoniobacter sp.
GCAGGGAAAAATAATCAGATTTTCAGACAATGCGAGCGTTCATCCGATAAATCACCGGCCTTTTACAGCGCCGGTATTCAAGACTCTAAAAATCCGACGTGAAACGAACGGGAATTTTCGCCAAAAACCCGGGATCGTCGTAGTCAGTCTGAAACACTTCAACCGAGCCTCCGGCATACTCGGCAAATCAGGAGACGGGAGCGGTGAAGACGGCGGGCTCAGAATGGCGCGGGGCTCGCCTTCTCAGGGAGTTGCGCCCTTCGCTTTGGCCTTTTTCTCAATCTCGTCCAGGCGATCGTTGATTTTCCCTCCGGTCTGAATCTTCGACCGGGCATCCGCGATCTGCGCAATCAACGCGGTTGCTGCCGCCGGCGTATCGAGCTTTGAAAACGCCTTTTCAATCGGCTCGAGGACCTTCCAGTCAGCAAGGTATTTCTCCGCAAGCGGCTTGTATTGGGACGCCCAGTCATCCGGTGCAACACGGTTCAAAAATGTCTGCAACAGACTTCCCGCATCGGTGAAATCACCCTTGGCCTCCCAGTTCCATATGGCAAAAATCAGAAGCGCAAAGGCTTCCTTTTTTGAGTCGTAGAGCGATCGGATCGTCGCGGAGATCGGCTGGTTCTGGCTCACGACCCGGCTGACCTCGACAAAGAAATTGGCAAGCTGCTGGTCCTCGGGCTTCGTGGAATACAGATTCGTCTGGCTCAATTTCTTGAGACTGGCCAGCGCTGGATTTGTCTCGCGGAGCATAAGCGAAGCCAGCGCGCCGTTAAGAATTGCCCAGTTTTTCTGAGGCTGTGGAAAATCCGCCTGGCCCGCCAGGCGCTGAAACTCCGTCTTTGCCCCCTCAAAATCCCCGTCTGCAAGCGTTGTTACTCCCGCCAGGAACTGCTCCTGGGCTTCTTCCTGTGACTGCAATCCGGAACCTTTTACCACCGCGCTGCCAGCCGCGGGTGGAAATAATTTGTCCCGCATGACATAGATGCCAATGCCCCCCAGGAGAACGACCCCGAGCAGGATCAACGAGAGGATTGCCGTGAATTTGCGCGTCTCGTCCGTTTCCAGAAGCGCCCGCTGCTTTGGCTGAATCGGCTTGCGCGCCCTCTCTAAAAGCTTGTCCCTCGCATAGGTGAGATGGCCGATCAGCTCCTCATACGATTGATACCGCTCATCAGGGTTCTTTGCCATCATCCGGTTGATGACATACGCCGTCTCGCTCGAGACATCCGGGGCGAATGCCTGCAAGCTCACTTGCTGGCTCTTGAGTTGCTTCAGCGCCACCATCGATGCCGACTCGGCCTCATACGGAGGCCGCCCCGCAAGAGCGTGAAACAGCGTCCCTCCCAAACTGTAGATGTCGCTCCGGAAATCCTCCGGCTGGTTGTCGAGCTTCTCGGGCGCAATGTAGTAGGGGGTTCCCCAGATCTCACCGCGAACGGACGCCTCCTCGTCCATGATGATCGCAAGTCCAAAGTCCACCAGCTTCGCCGTATGGGCGTCCGCAAAAAGTATGTTTCCGGGCTTGATGTCCCGGTGGATGAGATCGAGTTCCAGCGCGGCGCCGAGCCCCATCGCAATCTGCGTGCCGACCTGTAGCACATGGGCCTCCCCGATCCGCTTTTGAACGGCCATCAACTGGTCGAGCGAGCCCTTTTCCACGAGTTCCATCGCCAGATAAAACTGCCCGTGATCGCGCCCGAAATGGAAAACCTTCACCACGTGCGGGTGGTTGATGGATGCGGTCAACCTGGCCTCTTTGGCCAGCTTTTCCTGTTCCTCCTCATTCGCGCTGATCTCCTTTTTGAGAATCTTCAGCGCCACATAGCGGTTTAGATTGTTATCGAGCGCCTTGAAGACAGCCCCCATCCCTCCCTCGCCGATCTGCTCGATCAGCGTGAAGTGGTTGAAGTGCTGCCGCGCCCGCATTTTGTGCTGGCAGTTCGGACACGTAACCTCCGTGAAGGGCATCACATCCGACATGTCCATGAGCGTCTTGCAGGAGGGACAGGCCTCGAAAACATTCTCAGCACCGGATTCCACGGGCATCGAATTATCCAATATCTCTGTGGACTCTGGGGTTGGGGAAGATTCGTTTGCCATTATGCTCGGCAGTGCTCAAGACTACAGTTGCTATGTCACTTATCCTGTTGTCATGAATCCCGCAATGCAAAAGCCTGTAGAATCATGGATTGCGGGAGATACGGGCAAGGGGCAGCGCCTGGACAGGTTTCTCAGTCTGGTGGTGCCGGAATTTTCCCGGGTTCGGCTGCAGGGCTATATCCGTGCCGGCTTCGCCCTCGTCAATGGCCTTCCGGCACGCCCGTCCCAGACACTGCGTTCCGCCGACGAGGTGCGCCTGACGGTCCCGGACGAGGTCGAACCCGCCGTTGCCCGGGCCCAGGACATCCCGCTGAATATCATTCACGAGGATGCGTCTTTTCTGGTGTTGAACAAACCGGCAGGGCTCGTCGTGCACCCCGGGGCTGGAAATGCGGATGGCACGCTCGTTAACGCCCTCCTTTTCCATTGTGCCGGCTTGAGTGTCATAGGCGGAGTGGAACGGCCAGGTATCGTCCACCGCTTGGACAAGGAAACCAGCGGATGCCTGATCATCGCGAAAAGCGATTCAGCCCACCGCTCGATTTCCGGCCAGTTCGCGGATCGGAACGTCAAAAAAACTTACCTTGCTCTGGTCGAGGGAATTCCCCGTATGCCGCACGGGACAATTGAGGCGGCGATCAGGAGGCATGCGGTCCACCGGCAAAAAATGGCGGTCAACGAGCGGGGGCGCGAATCCGTAACAAAATACCGGGTCATCGCCTCATCGCTTGGAAAAACTCTCGTGGAGTGCCAGCCTCAAACCGGACGAACCCACCAGATTCGCGTGCATCTCAAACACCTCGGCCACCCGATCGTGGGCGACCCGCTCTACGGACGCAGGGGCTCACACAAACGCCATTTCCTCCACGCTTGGAAGATCTCGTTCACCCATCCGGACACAGGAAAGCTCGAGAATTTCTGCGCTCCCCTCCCCCCGGATTTTCCAGAATGGGCTGTCGAGGCTTCTAAGGCGCCCTTGAAACGGGGATCAGGATTGCTCTAAGAAAACCCGTCCGGAAATTTTGAGATCCGGTCCGATTCGAGTATAGGTCACATCTTTGAGCCGAACACCCGCTTCGTTCGAGCCCGCGCCACGGCCTGCGATCGCCGGAACCTCTCCCCCGATGAGGACCGCCGCGACGTAGACAACCACACGATCCACAAGTCCCAGGTCAAATGCCTCGCCCAGCGTCCGCCCGCCTCCTTCGATCAAAACCTTCTCAACACCCTGCTTGCCGAGATCTTTCAGGACTTCCAGCAGTGGGGTACTTTTATAGACGAGAGTTTTGTCACGAGCCCTGTCGGTGAAAAGATGGCTCTTGGGGGGAAGTTTTCCCGTGCGGGTCCAAACCACCCGCAATGGTTGTGCAGCATCACCAATCCCTCGCACCGTGAGGCGGGGGTTGTCGGCGCGAACAGTTTCTCCTCCCACAAGAATGGCACCGCAACCGGCTCTCAACTGCATGGCATCCAGTCGGGACTCCTCCGATGTGATCCATCGTCTTCCCGGAGGCGATGCGATACAACCGTCCAGGCTCATGCCGGCCTTGGCGACAACAAGCGGCAGGCCTGTCGAGATCCATTTGCTCCACGACTCGTTCAATTCCGTGCATTCCTCTCCCGAGACACCTCGCGTCACGCTCACGCCGGCTTTCTTCAATATTCTGTCCGCACGCCCCGCATGTTTCGGATTGGGGTCCCGGGCTCCATAGACCACGCGATGGATTCCCGCGTCGATGATGGCCTGCGTGCACGGCGGGGTCCGTCCGTGCGTAGAGCAGGGCTCAAGTGTCACATAAAGAGTGGCTCCCCAGGCATCGGAGGATTTTTTCAAGTTCCGCAGCGCTTCAATCTCGGCATGGGGACAGCCTGCCGCACGATGCCAGCCCCTCGCGAGTATCCTCCCTGCCCTCACCACAACCGCCCCGACGGTTGGATTCGGATGGGTGCATCCCCTTCCCTTCACCGCTTCAGCCAGTGCGGCCCGCATGAATTTTATGTCCTCGCTCAAATTGCCGGTCACGGCCATGATCATCCACAACTCCACCGATCGTGCAACTTCGCTTCAAAGATAAAGAGCACTTCTTTCACGATACCGCCCAAATGCTCCGGAGCGGGATCACGCTTCAAAAGGCGCTTGAAAACCTTGCGCTCGGCCGCGACCGGACAGCAGCTGCTGCACGCAGGACAGCCCCCCTGATCAACAGCGGACTCGAACCCGCGTTGGCGGCCGGAGGATTCTCGGTAGTAGACCGCGAAATTCTTGCCGCCGGCGAACAGAGCGGCCGCTTGGAGGAGGCCTGTCGGGAATTGGCGGACTATTACTCGCACCTCGAAAGTGGCAGAAAGCGGGCTGTAGCGGCATCGCTCTACCCGGTATTCATTCTGCACCTCGGAGCCCTGTTGCTTTCTGTGCCCGCCGCTGTCATCGATGGCAATCTGCTGAAGTTTTTCACGCAGGTCGGCACGTTTCTCGGCACCGCCTATCTGGCAGGGGCAGTCGTTGGCCTGGCTTACTGGATTCTTTCCCGGTCGTTTCAATCCAGCACCACTGCCGATCGCCTGATCCGGGCAATTCCCGTTGTGGGCGGCTGCTTTTGGGATGCCGCGCTTGCGCGGTTCTGCCTGGTTCTCTCGCTCGGCATCCGCTCGGCTGACGGCGTCCTCTCCAGTCTCCGCCGTGCGGGTCGCGCCAGCAGGAGCGCCTCGGTTGAGGCGGCCGCCAATGCGGCCGTTCCACTTATCCGTTCAGGAACCGGATTCGCCAAGGCACTCGCTTCTTCCCAGGCGTTCCCAATGGATCTGGAACGAGTCTTTCACGTCGCCGAAGCATCCGGCCGGCTGGATGAGGAAATCACTCGCTGGGCGGTGGTCTATCGCGAGCGGTTCTTCGCAAGAATCGAAACCCTCACCGAATGGCTCCCGCGGATCCTCTATCTTCTCATTGTCGCCTTGGTCGTCTATCGGATGTTCTCCATGATCTCACTGATCACGGGTGCGTTTTCCTCGGTGCTGGAGATGTGATTTCCATCCCTCCGGCATTCTACCGAAAATCCATCCCCACACAACATTCGGCTCTCTTCAAGCGGCCTTGCCACCTCATTTGATTGCGTGTGCTGGGTTTCACAGAGGCCTCCTCGCAGCGGGATGCGAGCCGGGACTCAGGCGAGTGAGGACAAGCAGTGCCAGAATAGAAATCCCGACGATTACGAGTGAGAGCAGCGCTGCACCTGTCATGTCCCCACCCTCGACATGAAAAAATATCGCGATCGGAATGGTTTGTGTCCGCCCCGGAATATTGCCGGCCAGCATGAGCGTCGCTCCAAACTCGCCGATCGCCCGCACGAATGTGAGGATTGATCCCGCAAGGATCCCCGGCCACGCAAGCGGGATCATGATATTCCAGAGGATCCGTCGCTCGGAATATCCGAATACCCGGGCGGCATCGAGAAGTTCCCCGTCCATCTGGAGGAATGCCCCCTTTGCTGTCTGATACATGATCGGAAAGCCGACCGCCACCGCAGCAATCACGGTGGCTTCCCACGTGAAGATGATATGGATTCCCATCCCCGCAAGCGCCTGTCCAACGGGAGATTGACGCCCGAATACCATCAGCAGCAGCAGCCCCACAACAGTCGGAGGCAGCGCGAGCGGAAAGAGCAGCACGCCGTCAAGAAATTCAACCCATGCACCTCGCCGCTTGATCCGCCATCTGGCTGCAAGGATCCCGAAAACCATGGTCACCGCCGTGGCACAAAGGGCGGTTTTCAGCGAAACAAGAACTGGAGACCAATCCATCATGGGCCGGATGTTGTAGCAAAACCCGCGGATTTGAATAGCGCCTTGGCTTCTCCGGAGCGGAGGAAAGCGAGAAATGCGGCTGATTCCGTCGCGTGTGCCGATGATTTCACGATGGCTGCGGGATATTCGACCTTTTGATGCGACCCATCCTGCGCAACCGCCACAATGCGTGCGGATTTGGAGGCGGCCGCGTCGCTCCCATAGACAATCCCCGCATCCGCATTCCCGCTCTCGACATAGACCAGAACCTGGCGGACGTCTTTGGCATAGACCAGCTTCTCCTTCAACGCTTCCGCCAATCCAAAGTGCGTCAGGATTTCCATGGCATACATTCCTGCGGGCACGCTCTTCGGCTCTCCGATGGCAATCGTCCTGGCGATGGGCAGGTCGCCAAAGCCAGCCGGAATTTGCGTTCCGGATGGCGCGATGAGAACCACCGTGTTGCCGAGCAGGACAAACCGGCTCTCTGGAAAGATCAGCCCGGCCTTCTCCAACGAATCCATCTGCTTAGTGGCGGCAGAAATATAAATATCCACCGGCGCGCCGTTAACGATCTGTTGCTCAAGCGAACCTGACGATCCGAAGTTGTAGAGCACCTCTATTCCGGGGTTCGCTTTCTCGAATCCGGCCTTCAATGTTTCGAGCGGAGCCTTGAGACTGACTGCAGCAGAAACCGTTATTGTGACTTTATCGGCCTGGAGCTGAAGGACTCCGGCTGCCAGAGTGAGCAGGAGGATCTTTTTCATGGTGTTATTGCAATTGGAGTCATGACAATGGCGGCTCGCCGCGCACCCACAAGCGCATGTTTCGTGCATTTCACGTGGCCAGAACGATATGGTTGATTCCCCGGCCCTCAAGCACCTCTTTGAAATGCCGGAGATCTGCTGCGGATAGCCTTCCGCGCAGCAAATTCAACAACTTCGCGCGAAAGGAGCCAACCCTACCTGCCCGATCCTACCGCGAACGACAGCATGGAATCGATTTAATATGCGTCCATCCTTCACCCGCAGCCGACACCTTCACCATCTAAAGAAAACCGGGATACTCCGCACGTAGCCCCTTACTTCCCAACTCACAAAACTTTGATGCGGCCGCATCAAAGTTTTGTATAGTTGTCTGGCTAAGAATCCGATGAAACCGAAAACCGAGCTTTTTCTCTATCAGTGCATGTGGGTTGCAGACGGGATGCTCCGCCCGACCTGGCGGAACCTTTCCGGCTCGTTTGAGGAGTGGTCCTACCGGAACGGCTTTTTGAGGCAAATTCAGACGCTTGAAGCCCAGGAATGG
Organism: uncultured Chthoniobacter sp.; assembly: GCA_964600115.1. Lineage (GTDB taxonomy): Bacteria > Verrucomicrobiota > Verrucomicrobiia > Chthoniobacterales > Terrimicrobiaceae > QYQL01. The sequence continues at coordinate 7,192 of CAZRIL010000092.1, forward strand.
ATCGAGTCCCGTGAAGCGGATACCGGACGGGTCTTTCGGCTGACAAACAAAGGACTCCTGAAAGCGCTCGGGGGCAGGAATCCGATGGAACGATGGGGCCGGGGATGGGATGGCCAGTGGAGGATCGTGGTCTTTGACCTCCCGGAGAAAAAGCGTGTTTTGCGCAACGAACTTAGGCGCCAACTCCGCCAGGCCCATTTCGGATGCCTGCAAGGCAGCGTCTGGGTGAGCCCGGACCCCATGGATGTGGTGTCCCGATCTCTCCGATCAACGGCTCCGGACTGCGGGGTCATGACATTTCTGGAAGCAAGCACCTGCGGGGGCGAGAAGGCTGCGGACATTGTTGCGTCGGCATGGGATTTTACAAAACTGGGTCGTCTGTTTCAGTCGCACGGGGAGCACTTGGCAAAGCTTCCGAATGGACCAAAGGGAAACGTCCGGACGGAATTGCTCGCATGGGCGTCAAAAGAAAAGGCCTTGTGGCAGGCTTGCATGGTTGCAGACCCATTGCTCCCGGGGGAACTGCTGCCCAAGGACTATCCTGGCGAGGACGCCTGGAAGAGGAGAATGAGCACCCTTCACAAAGCGGGAAAACTCGCGCTCGCC
>CAZRIL010000092.1:7897-22244 GCA_964600115.1 uncultured Chthoniobacter sp.
ATTGCCGCAGGCAGCCGAGAGTGCCCGGATCGCAGCGCTGCTGAAGTTCCTTGTTGCTGTCGCTTCCTATCCGCGCTCTTTTCCGCGAAGTCCCATCCAGGCAGCCGCGTAGGTAAGAAGTGTCCAGGCCGATAGGACCGCCAGGCCCAGCAGCGCAGGAGACTTGCTTTCAAACATCTGTCCGTTTCGCAAGCCGCGATTCCGGTTCAAATTCGAAAATGCCGTCGGATAGTCCACGCGCATAGCACCGGTGATCTTCTTGTCCCAGAGCAGGCTGACATCCATCACCGACTGAGTCGCGGCGCTTGGCATCAGGCGCGAGATCACGTAGGGGCCGGCTTTCATGTCGCCGGAGGGAGGAGTGAATCCGGAGAAAAGAATCTGCGGAATCAGCACGAGAGGCACCAGCATCACGGCTTGGAGGATCGTTCGAGAAAGCGCGGAAATTGCGAGACCCAGGCCGACTGACGCAAAAGACGTTGCGACCAGTGCGGCCGACTGCCATCCGACCGATCCCCCGATCCCGCCCGAGCCAGCCTGCATGACTACATAGAGGAGGAGGCTCTGAACGATGGTGATCCTTCCGAGAGTCAGGAACTTGGCGAGGAGGTAGGAATTCCTGCCGAGCCCGATCAGCCGCTCACGCCTGAACATCGCAAGTTCCTTAACGATTTCCTGGGCTGCATTTCCGCACCCGAACCAAAGTGTCGAGATCATCGCAAAGAATAGAATGAGCGCGGAATCATCCGTCACCCATGTTACCATGAGTCCAATCAGCACAGGCTGTCCGAGGACAAGCAGCAGATTTTTCCAGTCCGAGCGGAGGATCGCCCATTGGCGCATGAGCAGGACAGGCAGGGCTGCCGAGCGTCTGGATTTCACCCGTCTTTCCGGTTCGCGCGCCGAGGGTGGAGGCCCTTTTGCGGGCATACCGCCAGCCGTCGCGTCGAGTTGGTCATAAATCTGCGTGAGTCGCTCCACACCGAACGCCTGTCTCGCGAGTCCGGGCTCTCCAAAAAATACCAGCCGTCCCGCTGAAAGCACAGCCAACCGGTCCATCAGATGCGCGTTCTCCATCACGTGGGTCGTGCAGATGACCGTGCATCCCCCCGACGCAAGCAGGCGGAGAGATTCCATCAGCTTGAATTCCGCAAAGGGATCGAGTCCTGATGTCGGCTCATCCAAAAACAGAAGCCGCGGCCGGCCGAGAAGTTCGGCCCCGACACTCACCCGTTTCCGCTGGCCACCCGAGAGGCTGCCCACGCGCGTTTGCGCCCGGTCGGCCAACCCCAGCCGGGCGATGGTCCTCGCAACCAGCTTCCTGATTTCCACGGAAGAAGCATCGGCAGGCAACCGAAGGCGGGCGCTGTAATACAGGGCCTCCTGGACGGGAAGCTCAAGCGGGACAATGTCATCCTGTGGCACATAGCCAAGGAATTCGCGCAAGGATGCATAGTGGCGGTAGAGGTCAACCCCATCCACCAGGACTATTCCATGCTGCGCAGGCCTGAGCGCGCAGAGGGCGTCAAGCAACGTGGACTTTCCCGCACCGCTTGGCCCGATCACGCCAACAAACTGGCACGGCTCAACGCGCAGTGTCACCTGATCGAGAACCGTCGTGCCGCCCGCCGCCTTGCTCAGTCCCCAGGCTTCAAGCGATGCTCCGGTTGCGCTCGAGGACTCCGTGAGCCTTGTGCCGTCAAAGCGCAATGCAAACGGTCCGATCTGCAGAATATCGCCCAGGTAAAGCTCCTCCTTTGCAAACAGCCGTCCGTTTAGAAAAGAGCCGGACCTGCTTCCTTTATCCTCAACAAACCACCGTCCAGTGCTCCCCGAGATGGTCGCATGGGTGCGCGAAACCGAGGCGTCGGGGAGCAGCATTCCCGCCCCCTCGCCGCGGCCGATGACCAATCCCGGCCTCAGCGTGACAGCCTCGATCCCTGATACCGTCGGAGGCTCCGGCTTCAATGCAACACGCCCCAGACCTCGACAACCCGGTTTTTCCCCAGGCTCGTGGCGTCGAACAACTCCGATCCGCCCATCCCGACCGCATGCACAAGGTTCACCACCCCCGCCTTCTCCTTCAGCACTTTCACAACCCCCTCGGCGCGCTGGAGCGAAATCGCCTGATTGGATTTTGGATCCCCCTTTTTGTCAGCGAATCCCAGCACCACAAAAACAACTGTCGGATCGTCCGAGTATTTTTGAATTTTCGGCAGCGCGACGGCTTTGACCAGTGCAGCGGCAGAGGATGAGGAAATCGACTTTTCACCGGAGGCAAAAGGAATCGTGATGACCTGCCCCATCGCCCGGGCGCGCTCGACCTGGACATAGAGCCTGTCTTTCTCCGCTTCGCCAAGATTCGGCATGACATCGATCCGCTTCAGCACCTCGGCTCTCATAGCCCTGTTGCCGGCGTCCCCGGCATCCATATTGATGGTTTCAGGTGCCGTAACCTGCTCCGGCACCGGAGCAGCCGGTGCAGGACTGACCGGCGGAGTCGTGGCCGTGCCGGCAAATCCGGCCTCAGGTGTGGGGCTGGCTGCCTCCACGGGTTCGGACTTCCGCTCCGGTTTGCGGCAGCCCGCAAGGCAGATCAGCAGCGCTGAAATAAATAGGATCCGGCTCATGGTAATGTTTGCTGTCAGGCCTTCGGGAGAAGGCTGTCAAAAGCGATTTTGTTCTGGGCGCAATATTTCCGAAACTCGGTCTCGTGGCCGGTCAAGACCTCGTTCAGAACGGCGGAGTCGTCGGTGTAGCCGCCGGCGGTGTTGTCCGGGATGATGTCAACGCCTTTCACGAGGTAGCGCACCGCAAAGATCGACTCGGGAAGCGCTGGAAAATCCTCTGAGACGTAGACCTCATCGAGCACGTCTTCGATGAAGCGCAGAAGAAACTGGCTTTGCCTGCGCAACAACGGCTGGCCGGCTGACTCAAGCGTCTCGGCTTTGAGTTTGTAGGCGGCAAGGTGGTTTCGGAAAGCATCCACCTGCCCCGCGGTGATGGCTTGGCCTCCTTGAACAATGAAATCCGAGAGTGTGGACATAACCGGGCGATTAGAATGTGTCAGGCACCCCGTGTTCAAGGTGAATCGAACTCTTCTGATTTGTCAAAGTCCGGACCATCTGCGATGGTATTGCCATGTTCCGCATCGTTCCCATCATGCTGGTGTTGGCATTTGCCTGTACAGGGAACGCCTCGCCGATCATCAGGGCACCTGGCGCGATCTACCTTTCTGACTTCGGTGTCAAGCCGCTCAAACTGAAGGTCCTTGAGGCCGCCCCGGCTTACTTCGATACCGCGCAAACAAGATTCGCTGGAAATCTCCGGTTTCCTCAGGTTGTCCAGATCGAGGGCATGGATTCCAACGGACTCCTCCGGGTTCGCGGAAATGCCCGACAGGGAGGCATCGTCGCGTGGGTCAACCCGAGGTTTCTGGAGCCTCTTCCCGAACACTTCGCCGAGAACCTGCGCAAAAGCGAAAAGCGCAGGATTGAGGTGGAATCCCTGATCTCAAGGAACGAGGTGGCGATTGGAATGACTCCCGACGAAGTCGGTCGCAGCCTTGGCAAGCCACAGAAAAGAACAAACCGCGCCAATACCTCCGGGAGCCAACAGATCTGGGAATACATCAAATACCAGCTCGTCCCACAAACCACGTTTGTCCCGGTGAACAACCAGACGATTGTTTCTTTCCAGAAGACGACTAACTCTCCGGGAGGAACACTGATCCAGAATAACCAGGGACTCGCCCCAAATACCATCTACGTCAAGGTCCCTGTGGGAACACTTACCGTCACATTCAAGGACAATGTCGTCGAAGCGCTGGACCAGTCGGAAGGAACAACGAGCGGCGGACAAGTATCGGTTGTCATTCCCCCGCTGAATGTGTATTGGTAGCCTTCTTCTGAAAATGGCGGGGTAGCCAAGTGGTAAGGCACGGCTCTGCAAAAGCTGTATTCGTCGGTTCGATTCCGACCCTCGCCTTTCTTCCTTACCAATCATTTGCCAGACAGCGTTTGCGGGCGAGTGGCCTTTTTAGACCGCTAAAAATACCAGCGAATACTGCTAAAAAATAGCGGGAAAGTCAGTCAGTTTTCCCAATGTTGGAAGACGTTCTTTTTCGGAATACTTCCAGTCATTCTGCCAGAAGGATAAAATCCCGTTGCCGGCCAAATGCGGGTGCAATAGAACAGCACCCATGAGAATCCTCCCGGCAATCCTCGCCCTCTCTGCCCTGTGCCTTGTGGCCGGGTGTGCCTACGAAACACCCATTCAGCGATATTCCGAAAGCGCGTCAAAGTTCAACCCGCCCCCGGTGTTGATGAGCCACAACATACCGGACAAGGACATTTACCGCTTCTTTGTGCAGGGAGCCACAGGATACGTCCCGGTTTCATCCTGCGTTGAATACGCCGAGGACAAGGCCGCGAAGTTCTGCGAGCGTCAGGGAAAGGGGATGCTTCTGCTTGGTCAAAGGACATCCAACCCGATCCCGTATCCCGGCAACTTCCCGAAGGCGGAAATTGTTTTTGCCACTGTTGAGAAGGTTAAAGCGCCATGAAATCAATTCCTCTGCTTTTCCTCGCCCTCTCACTGTCCGGTTGTGCTCTTTCAAGCTCCCGCTCGACAATCAAAGATGACGGCAAGGCCTATGCCGTAACACGGGATCAGGCAAAGCAGATCGTTGAAAGCTCGGTCCGGGCGTTTATCTCCCCGGACTACATGAACGCATCCCCGCCCGATGTCCTCACAAGCTCCGGTTATATCCGCATCATGCTCGACACTTGCACCGTGAACGCCACGGCAATCCCGGCTTCCGGTTTTGACCAGAAGGGAAAGAAGCGCGAAGGGTTCGGGTTCGTGGTCAATTCGTTCGGAACAATCGCTTGGCCGGGTGTCCCTGATAAAGTCTTTGGCATGGTGAAGGAGCAGGCGGCGGCGCAAGGGGATGTTTTATCCGTGAGCCACTGAAGCCCCCCCCTCCTCGCCCTACTGTCTCCGCCCTGCGAATGTTTCCGAGCCGCCGATTGTCACCGTGATGACGGCCTTTTTCTCGTCGGTCTCCTCCTCCGGTCGGTTGCCGTATTTCTTGGGGCGGAGCTTGGCCGCATACCACATCCGGGCATCAATGCGGAGTCTTGCGCGTTGCGGGTCCGGGTCGGTGTCGGCAATCTCCAACATTTCATCGGCCAGGGTGTCGGCTTGGATGTCGCGGGCGAACCTCATGGCCCGCTGAAAATCCTCATTGTCCGCGAGCCACTGGCAGACGGTTGCGCGTGACGGCAACTTGCCATCCTTGCAGATCGTCCGCAGGCTTTGGCCGGATGCGATCAGTTCACAGATTCTCTTCGCGGTGATTTCGTTGTATCCCCTCGCGGGCTTGGTGATGGTTGTGATGGTCTTGGTTATTCTCATGGGTTTCTTGGTTTCAGTCTCTCTCTCGTGCGGGTTCTGGTCCGGGAAAGTCCCTCATTTTCCCTCAGCTATTCCCCAGCCCTTGCAAAACCTTGCAGGTTCACAAGCGGGCACCCCCTCGCGTGTGCGCGTAGTGGTCTGGGAAATACCATCATTTCCCATCATTTTGATCCGGCAACGTTGCCAACCTTGCGCCGCCTCAATGCAATGAACGTGTGAGAAACGCCCAGCTTCCGAGCCAGTTCACGATCAGTAACCTTGATATTTCTTGATAAAGCCAAGTCAACGGCATCCCGCTTTTGTTGTTGGGTTATTGGCTTGCCTCGTCCCGGCTCCGCTGCCGTGATACTCCCGGCGACTACCGCGCCCGCCTGTGGCGATTGTGGCGCAAGGCCGGCCCATTGCCGCAGTTCGTCCGCTCCGGGATGCTCGATCTTCCTGCCGAAGTGGTGCCAGTCCTTTCCGGCCAGCATATCCGGCGCAGCCTGCCGTTTGATATGGTCGGGCAATCCTGCCCAGCATTGTGTCGTGCTCATGGTTCAGTGATCCTCATTTGAGGAAACGAGAGCCCCATTTTTTGCGCCCTTCGTTTCCATGTTTTGCCGTTTTCCCGTTTCCGCTTCGTTTCCATGTTTCCTATGGTGAATGCCGTTTCGTTTCCTGCCCGTTTCCAGTTTCGTTTCCCCTTCGTTTCCCGTTTCCCCGCCTATATAGGGAAACTAGGAAACGAGCTTGTATTGCCTACCTGAAGTTGTGAGCCATCCGGCTTCCTGTGCCTTCTTTGCCATCTTGGAAACCGTGCCCTTACTGAGTCCCATTTCCGCCGCAATATCGGATGCAGTATCAAGCCCGTCTTCAATCCATTGCCGGAAGACAGAAAGCCCACTGGCTTCCTTGTGGCCTACCCGCACAGTTCCATCCGGCCCGGTTTCAAACGTCCATTGAAGCGGTGCCTGTTCCTTCCCGCTGTTCCGTTCCTTGGTGAACCGTGAAAGGAATGTCGCCCGCCTGCCGGCCATGCCTTCCGCGTCTTCTGTCGCATCCAATCGAAGAACCCAGAAAGCCGCGTCTTCTCGCCTGCTGGTGCCGCGCATTTCCCCATTCCGGCCCGCATGGTGGACAATAAGCACGGCCACCTTGTGCCGCCGCAAGGCAAGAAGCCAGTGAAGGATTGGCTCCCATGAGTCCGCGTTGTTCTCTTCCTGCCCCGAGCACAAGCAAGAAAGGTTATCCAGCACCAGCAAGCCCGCCCCGGTTTCCAGCACGTAAGCTGTCAGCGCCTTCTGTGTGTCGGCAGTGGCCACGTTCAAGGTTTTGCGCCCTAGGTGGAAGAGCACTTCGTGATTGAGAATCGAAAGATTGTCCCCGGACTGCATCCCGTCGAGACGTTCAAGCATTCCATCCACCGCCATTTCCCCATCCACATAAACCACCTTCCGCGCCCCATGAGCCCGCCACGGCCCTAGCCCGGTTCCATTGGCCACCGCACAAGCAAGGCCCATACTGAGCCAGGTTTTCCCGAGCCCCCTTGGCGCGAACACAAAGCCGGTGTCGCCTTCTTTGAACCAGTCCGCAAGAAGCGGTGCCCGAGGTGGAAGCCCGAGTCCTGCAATTCCGCCGGCTGTCTTTGTTGAAAGGCGGATTGCGTCAATCAAGCTCATGCTTGGTTCCTTCTCTTCCGGCCCTGCTTTGAAATCAGGTTGTCGAATAGCCATTTCAATTTCCCCCCTTCGCATAATCAAAGGCTTCTCCGATTGCCGCCGCTGTCTCCTCTGCCGGAAGATGGAAGATGTCATTCAGATCCGCCCCGGCTTTGTCCGGTGTCCATATGTCCACCTTGCCCCCGGCATCATGTATCTGCCGAGCCCATGCGTCCGCCGCCCGCTCGCCTGCCGCGTCCGCATGTTGGATGATTCGCGCTCGCCTGTTCCTGAAGGTGGCCAGCGCCCCCGGTGGAATCTTCATTGCGGCCCCGAGCATCCCGCACACGGCCACGGTGTCGAGTAGCCCGAGCGTCTGAATTGCCGCGTATGCCGCAACAACATCCGGCCCCCCTTCCACTACTGCCACCAATGGCCAGCGAACATCGAAGAAGCACCCGACTGGAATCTGTGCGATTGAGCCCGGAAGCGTTTTCGCCTTCAGGCTTTCCCCTCCCATTTCAAACGGTTTGCCGTCAAGCCGGCGCGCCTGAGCATTGCGCTTGCAAGCGGAGAGAATCAGCCATGAAGGGGAGCCGTCCACTGTCGCCCCCCTGAGCACCGCATCCCGAGCCGCCCATTGTGCCCCCACTGGTGGAAGGTGCCGCAAGGTGGAAACGGTTTGCTCCTCTTCTGGTGACAGGATTTCAAGCACCGGCCATGCCGCCCGCTTCGCTTTCTTGTCTTCAGAGTCCCCGCCCGCTGCCACCGCATTTGCGCTTGGTGCCTGCTGTAGCGGTGCCGGCTGTTCCCGGTGCCCACCGCCTGCCATTTCGATAAAGCGCCGTATCCCGTCTTCTGGCGAGAGCCCGAGAGCCCGAGCCAAAAAATCCACCGCGTCCCCGTGTTCGCCTGTCGCGTGATCCTTCCACCTTCGGCCATTATCGAAGACGGAAAAGGAAGCGTGATTGTCTTCCCCCCAAGGGCGCTTGCAGCACTTGGCCGGCTTCCAGTCCGGGAAGAGTTGAGCCGCAAGCGTGGGAATGCTGAGCCTGTCCTTCGCTTCCTCGATGCTCATTCCCCAGCCCCCCCGAGCAATGCGAGCACTCCCGCTGTCGGCACAAGCGTTGTGCCGCGTTTCTTGCCCTTGTCCCGCAGGCGAATGAGAGCAAGCCGCCCAGCCGCTTCCGCCGCGTAATACCAGCTACGCGATAAACCGAAATGCGCGTCCCGCTGGCCGCACTTGGGAAGCCGGAAGGTGATTGGTAATTCTGCCAGTTTCGGACAAGCGGACTTTCTGCCGTTGTCCCCGATAGTTGTTTGAAGTGTGATTTTGTTCACCCCGCCAAAACACCACAACTTGCGCAATCCCCCTTGTTTGCACCAAAGTAGGGGAGCAACTTAAGCGGGCAGGCGGTCGAGTGATGCTTGCTCAAAAAGATCCCGCCAGTCTGCCGAGGAAGCTTTTTTCTTTATTCCGTAGCCGATCATTTCAAGCCTTTCCTGCAGGTAGGATTTTTTAGGGCGTTTTCGGTAATGCTGGAAGCTTCCTTGCGCCTCCCAAATGAGGACGGCAACGACGGGCACGGCGTGCTTTTTTGCGCGTTGGTCTTTCAACATGTTGGCTTCTCGCGCCTGTGCCAGAACGGCGTCGCGAAACATTCTTGCGACCTTGGCCACCTCCGCGTTTACGTCCTGCGAACTCAAAGCCTTTTCGATAGCCGGCCCGAGTGTTTCAGATAATGCCTTGGCCAAAGGAACATCGCTGCCAGTGTATCCGCGCTTTTTGAACTGCATCATTTTTTTCAGCGCAATAGCCCAGGAAATGCGCTGGTCAGTATCGCCCTTCTCGCAAGATTGATTAATGCGGAACAATGCTTGCCAGTAGGCCCGTTCAATTTTAGGAGCAGTTTCAAGAACTGTTTCCCCACCGACTTTAAAAAGTTCAACAAGCCGAAACTCTGGACACTTCGCAAGAACTCGCCTCCCGTTTTTGTCGAATCCGGGCGGATACTCGATGCCCGACAAAAGCGACTTATGTTGTGGCAATGGTTTTTTGAAGGCAAACATAGTCAGTTGCTTGGAATGCTGCCGATTGCGGCCCGCAGAATATCTTCTTCGTGGTGCGTGTATCCGGTGGCCACGTCTTCGGACGTGTGGCCGGCCAGCTTCATGCGGAGCTCTTTCGACACTCCCTGATTGGCCATTGCCGAAACAAAGCCGTGCCGCAAGGAATGGAATGTTTTTGCAGTGAACCGCCGCCGTTTGCCGGCCAGCTTCTTTCCTTCCACGGCCCCGAGTCCTGCCGCGTCCACGATGTCGAGAAATTGCCGAGAGAGTCCCGAACGTCCGGGAATGCTTAGCTTGGCAAGCCCCGGTGAGATCGGCCCGCCCTTGTCGCCTGCAATCTTGTTCAAGTGAGCTAAGAGAACCTTGTGGATTGGCAGGCTTTCCATGCGCTTCGTCTTCTGAGCCCGAAAGGTGAGAAGTCCTTTTGAGAAGTCCACCGCGTCCCACGTGAGCCGCACGGCATCCCCGAGCCGCAAGCCAGCGAAGAATCCGAGAAGGATAACTGTCTTCCATTCGTCATTCGTCGCCGCTGTCACAAGTGCCGCGACTTCTGCCGGCGTGAATGGTTCCCTCTCCTGCTTTTCGCTTTTGGGAATGTCCACCGCTTCGCATGGGTTCGTGTGAATGGTGCCCTGCCGCCGAGCCCGATTGAATGCCGAGCGAATGATTTTCAAATCATCCCCCACGGTCGAAGCCCCCACGACTTTAAGCCGAGCATCCCGGAAGGCTTCCACATCCCGAGCCCCCACCGCCGAAAGGGGAAGATCGGCCCGCTTCCCGAGACTTTTCAGGAAGGCTTCCTTTGCGCCTTTGTATCTGAGCCCCGTATGCTCTGCCTTTGCCAGTTCCTTGCCTGCAATCCAGTTTGCAAAAAACTCCCGGACGGTTTCCCCTTTGATTTCACTTCCGGCCCCGGATGCCTTCAATACACGGTTGACATACTCCCTCGCCACCGCTTCGGACAGTGTGCCCCGGTGCGCGTGTTGAACGAGTGCCAGCCCCGCTTCCATGAGTTCCCCGGCATCTTCAACGGACACGGTGGCCTTGTCGGTATGAACGGCATTCAGGCGAGCGAGGGATTCAAGGCGAGTGCAAGCCGCTTGTGCGGCCACCTTGTCCGCCGTGCCTGTCGAGACAAGCCGCCATTTCCCGGAAGAATCCCGGAAGGAGCATTGCCAGTTCTGAGTCCCTGTCTTGCGGTGAATTGAAGCCATGCCGCCAGACTGCTAAAGGCATGCGCTAAAGTCAAGCATGTTTCTTAATGTTTGGTGTTGTTCATTATCAACGCTTTACGAAATGCGCGAGGCATGGTTTTGAATCGTCGGTTCGATTCCGACCCTCGCCTTTCTCATTATCACGTTGATTATGAGTTATATCCGGCGGCAGAAAAAACCTATTCGAGTTTGATACGTTTGCCGGGATCGGGAACGATTATTTCCGTCTTTGGCAGCTGCTTGTAGAGCGCGAGTTGAAACCAGTCTATGGCTGGTCTGTCTCCGTGCACGAGCACCACTTTTCCGGGTTTGAGAAGGAGTGCGTAGTTCTTGAGGGTCTCGCGGTTCGCATGCGCACTGAACTGGAATTCCTCAATATGGCACCTCACCGGAATGGGTGCGGTTCCTTCTTCCAGGCTAACAGGCTGGTTCTGGGCAGCCCTTCGGATGCGGCCGGCGGGGGATTCCGGATCTGAGTAGCCAACAAAAAAGAGGCTCTGGTTCGCATCACCGAGCACCTTCCGGCAAAAAATGTTCGAGAGGGTGTGCTCGGTCATCATGCCGCTTGAGAGGGCGAAGATGCATTTTTTCCGCGGGGCGATGGTGTTGACCTCGTTGCCCGAAAGAACGTAGGGAGCCATTTCCTGGAGCAGTTGGAGTTCCGGATGGCTCCGGACCGATGAGACGGCAAGCGCATCATAGATCCCCGTGATCTTCGTGCTTAATCCGCCGATGTAAATTGGCACATGTGCGAGCAGCCCGTGGATCCGCATTTTCCAGAGCATGGCGAGCAGTTCCTGTGTCTTCCCCAGCGCAAAGACCGGAATTGTGACGCTGCCGCCTCCCTCAAACGCCCTGCGGATCCCGCGTGCAAGGCGATCCTCCTCATTCGCTCGTGAGAACCCGGTGGGAACAGGCGAATCCCCCCGGGTCGTTTCCATGATGAGCACGTCGACCCCCTCCTCAGGGAATGAAGCCCCCTTCATGAGCGTCTGATTTTCAAAATTGACGTCCCCGGTGTAAAAAACCCTGCGGCCCTTGTATCGGAACAAAATGCCCACGGAACCCAGGATATGGCCGGCGTCGAAAAATTCGAAAGTGACCTCGGAGTCGTCGGTCGAGGATTCGCCGAGGAGATTGTAACGCTTTCGGAGGGGCCGCGCGTTCCACGCCTGCGAGCAAAACTCCACGCCACGGTGCGTGAAGAGCGGATACTCTGTAATCCCGTCCTCCTCGCGCTGCCGGGTCATCACATTCACCGAGTTATGGAGCATGACATCGGCAATCCTTGATGTTTGCTCTGTCATATAGACCCGTGCCTGGGGTTCCCTGCGTGTCAGCACCGGCAGGCCGCCCACATGGTCCTGATGCGCATGTGTAATGAAAATCGCATCCACTTTGCCCTCGGGGACGGGAGAAAAATCCGGAATTGCAGCCAACCCCTCGAGCTTTGGATGCAACCCTGCATCCAGAATCAGATGCTTGCCTCCGATGCAGAGCCAATACGAATTGGACCCGATCTCCGTGCGCCGCGTCAAATTCACTAGTTCCATTCCCGACCAAACTGTAGGAGCCGGCACGATTCCTCAATGAAAATTGCTTCCTAACAGCGAAACGGGGGAGAGAAGTGTGCCCGCGAGCCGGCGACCGGTTGCAGGAATCCTCCGACGCGGTGCCTGTGGCGGCACGGAGGATGGATTTTTCATTCAATCTGCGAAGTTCCCGACAACCTGCTGGATTTTCCTGCCGGGCTCCGTAGTATCGCGCGGAATGAAGTATATCTTTGTGACTGGTGGAGTGGTGAGTTCCCTCGGAAAAGGACTGGCGGCAGCCTCATTGGGAACGCTTCTCGAACGGCGCGGACTCAAGGTGATCCTGCAGAAGCTTGACCCGTATCTCAACGTGGACCCGGGAACGATGAACCCGTTCCAGCATGGCGAGGTCTATGTTCTGGCCGATGGAGCCGAAACCGATCTCGATCTCGGCCATTATGAGCGTTTCACGAACTGCGTGCTCACTCGGGCAAACAATCTCACCAGCGGGCAGGTTTACGAGACGGTTCTGGCGAAGGAGCGCCGGGGAGATTACCTCGGCAAGACCGTTCAGGTGATCCCGCACATCACGGATGAGATCAAGGGGCGGATCCGCGAGCTCGGAGAAAACTCGGGCGGAGACATCGTGATCACCGAGATCGGCGGAACAACCGGTGACATCGAGGGCCTCCCGTTTCTTGAAGCCATCCGCCAGTTCATCCTCGAGGTCGGATCCGAAAATGCGATCATCATGCATGTCACGCTGGTCCCGTTCATCAAGGCAGCCGGCGAGCTGAAGACGAAGCCGACGCAGCAGAGTGTGGCCAAGCTCCGCGAGATCGGGCTCCAGCCCCAGGTTCTGATCTGCCGCACGGAGATGCCGCTCGACAAGGATGTGCGCCAGAAGCTCTCGCTCTACTGCAATGTCCCGCTGGACGCGGTGGTCGAGGCCGGAGACGTCGAGCATACGATTTATGAATCGCCGCTGAACCTCCAGGCGGAGGGACTCGATGCCACGATCTGCCGGATCCTTCGCCTCGAGACCCCGCAGCCCGACATGACCGACTGGAACAAGTTTGTCCAGCGGGTGATCGCCCCCAAGAAGAGGGTGAAAATCGCGATCGTCGGCAAATACATTGAGCTTCAGGACGCCTACAAGAGCATCTATGAATCCCTCACACATGCGGGCGCATCCCACGACTGCGGGATCGACCTCGTGCTTGTTGACGCTGAGGATATCGAACAGGAAGGATCGGACAAATACCTGAGAGGGGTGGCAGGTGTGCTTGTTCCCGGAGGATTTGGAGACAGGGGCGTTGAAGGCAAGATTGATGCGGTGCGGTATTCGCGGGAATCCCGCACCCCGTTCCTCGGCCTCTGCCTGGGAATGCAGGTTGCGACAATTGAATTTGCGAGACATGTCTGCGGTCTCGAGGCGGCAAATAGCACGGAGTTCGACCCGGCCTCCCCGCATCCGGTCATTTGCATTCTTGAGGAGCAGAAGGATGTGACCATGAAGGGGGCGTCGATGAGGCTTGGAACCTGCCCGACAGTGCTCGGCAAAAATACACTGGCCCATCAGGTGTATGGAAAATCAGAGATCACCGAGCGACACCGGCACAGGTATGAATTCAACATGGCGTATCGCGAGACCATGGAAAAGCGCGGGTTCGTCATCGCCGGCACATCTCCCGAAGGCGATCTGGTGGAAATCATCGAGCTTGCAAACCATCCGTGGTTTATCGCGTGCCAATATCACCCGGAGTTCCAGTCGAAGCCGAACGCTCCCCATCCCCTCTTCAAGGGCTTTATTTCCGCCTGCCTCGCCCACGAGGATTGACCCGGGATCGACTCCCCGGGCGGTGGCTCAATCCCACTCCCCGAGCGCCTCGACATAAGCCGCCGAGCCGTCGCGCAGCCAGCCATCAAGCTGAGCCTGAGCCTTGAGCTGCTGGCCGCGCAGGCGCGGGACAACGATGTATGCGCAGGGCACGTCGTGCAGCGAGGTCATGTCGCCCCAGAGCTTTTCGAATTGCGACACCGGATACACGTCCTCATGGCCGTGCCCCCACCTCTTCTTGACATCTTTGAGCGTGATGTAGGTGGGAAGGCGGGAGGCGAATTGCCTGACGGCCGCTGCGGTTTTCGCGTGGTCATCAAGATCCGCCCGGCTTAGGCCGAAAAGTTCCAGCAGGCGATCGACTTCAATCCATGTCGTAAGCGTGTTGTAATACGTAAGGCCGTATTCGTCCTCCTCGCGCGGGAGGGCGAGCCCTTCCACCAGACGGATCCGCCCCCCTGCCTTTGCCAGTCCGCCTCCGCGGTCGTCGATCCGTCGCTCGATGACTTCAAATGACAGCGCGGCTCCGCTCCTGCGGTGAAGGCCGAGGATGGCAGGATCGGGATTCACTCCAACGGTATCAATATTGTGGAGCAGCAAGGTCCGGAGCTGCGGCCGGTCCCGGATCAGATC
>CAZRIL010000093.1:0-10856 GCA_964600115.1 uncultured Chthoniobacter sp.
CCGTCCTCCTCCAAGAGATAGGTGACATTGAAGCGGCTGCCACGGTAGAGCAGAGTGGATTGGACCTCGACCCGGCCGGGCGCTGAAGTCGAGGCTGCCTTGAATTCGATGACCGGATGCTCGCCAATGGTGAACTTCCCGCCATACGTGCGGATGATCAAGGTTGTGAAGAGCTGGACGGCCTGCTTTTGCTGGTCCGGAGTAAATTGGCGCCATCCCGGCCCGACCGCGCGGCGGGTCATGGCCTCAAAGTTGAGGTATTTTTTTAAAACCGGACGCAGGTTTTCGATCAAGGCATTGCTGCTTGGGGCGGCATCGGCGACTGCAAGAACCTCATTCACCGCGGTCTGCAGGCGTTTTTCGGCGTCGGCGCCGGATGCGAATACGGTTCCTTGAAGGAGGATCAATGGGGCTATGATGAGAAGGCGCAGGTTCATGGTGCGGGCTTTTTGTCTGTTTCCTCATTGAGGCTGCCAAAAGCCATCTTGCCGATCAAGGACTCAAGATCAACAGAGGATTCCGTCATCGTGATTCTTGTTCCCGCCTGCAAAAATGTTTCGTCCGCGCCCGGCGACAGAGAGACATATTTGTCGCCGATCAGCCCGGTGGTCTTGATGGCCGCCATGGAATCGGTTGGAAGCCGGAGGGCGGACGGGAGCCGGAGCGTGGCGATCGCGCTGTAGTCCGCCGGGTCCAGGCGCACGCTCTCAACCCGCCCGATGCTCACGCCCGCGACATGAACCCCGCTGCCGCTGTGCAAGCCTCCGGCATTCGTAAAGCGGGCTTCGACCAGATAGGTGTCGCCGCCGATCTGCGAACCCGAGCCGAGTTTTATCGTCAGGTAGGCAACTGCGGCGATTCCCAGCAGGACAAAGATCCCTGCAAAGAGCTCAAGTGTGGTTTGTTTCATGCGTTATCGGATGGAATGTGTTCCCCGCGCCGGATCGCGGCAAGCGAGCTTCCAAGCGCATCGGCGCTGTCGCGGAAGCCTTGGACCACGGGGAGGGTGGAGGCGGAGAACTCCGCCGGGGAGCCCTCGAAACAAATCCGCCCATGGTCGAGAAGGGCGACGCGGTCGCTGGCGATCATCGCTTCGGTCACGTCATGGGTCACGATGAGCGCGGTAAAGCCGAACTGGCGCTGGTATTGAGCGATCATGGTAAAAACCGCGTTGCGCCTGAGAGGATCAAGGCCGGCGGTTGGCTCATCAAAAAAAACGAGTTCCGGACGCGTGACGATCGCGCGGGCCAGCGCGAGGCGCTTTTGCATGCCGCCCGAGAGCTGGCCGGGATAGCGGGTGCGGTGGTCCTCCATCTCAAGCTCCCGCAAGGCTTCGAGGCTGCGATTACGGATTTCATGATTTGTGAGGTCTGTTGTCTGTTCAAGCGGGAGCGCGACATTTTCCAGAACCGTCAATGAATCGAAGAGGGCGTTGCTTTGGAAGAGGAAACTGCAGCGCCGCCGGAACTCCGCCCTCGCGGGCGCATCGCCGGATGCAAGCGGCCGTCCATCAAAGCTGATCCGCCCGGAATCCGGCTGAAGGATATCCGCCAGACATTTCAGGAAAACCGACTTCCCGGCCCCGCTGGGGCCAAGCACGGAAAATATGCTGCCACGCACCACGCCGAGGTCGACTCCCGCCAGGACAGTGCGGTCTCCAAAACGCTTGTGCAGGTCTTCGACATGAAGCAGGAGATCTTGTTTGGCGGCATCCATGATCAGACCAGAAACGAGGTGATGATATAGTCGGCCGCGAGGACGATGATGCTGGAAAGCACCACCGCACGTGTGGTGGATGCGCTGACCGCCTGGGCGCCGGAAGCCGAGCGGCACAGGTGGGCATTGAATCCTTGATAGGCACAAATGCTCATGGTCAAAAGCCCGAAGGTGGCCGCTTTGATGAAGCATTCCCTCACGTCCTGCGACTCCACCGCCCGCTCCACGGCCGACCAGTAAACCCCGGACTCCACGCCGAGCAGCAGAGATCCGGAGAGGCTGCCGCCCCATAAACCAACGGCGACGAAGAGCGCCGTTTGAAGCGGGAATACCAGCAGAGCGGCGATCAGGCGCGGGGCTACCAGGTAGCCGTGGCTGCTAGCCCCCATCGTCTCCAGGGCCACGATCTGCTCGGAGTTGCGCTGGATGCCCAACTCCGCCGCGAGGGCCGACCCCGCTTGTCCCACCAGCATCAGCGCGGCCAGCACCGGAGCCATTTCCCTCACGAGACTGAGCGAGACCAGCGTCCCGAGCAAACCGTCTGAACCAAAGCGGTTCAGGACGTAGTAACCCTGCAACCCGAGCACCAGTCCGGTAAACATCCCGACAATCAGGATCACCGGCAGGCAGAGCGTCCCCTGTTCGTAAAATGCACGGACAATCCGCCTCAGGAGCTTTCTGGACCTCACGGCAGACCAGAACGACTTGCCGGTAAACAGGGCGAAATCACCCAGTCCGGAAGTTATCTGAAGCATCTGCCTGCCAAGCCATTTCAACATCAGGCGGATTCATGGCAGAAAGAAAAACTTTGCGCAATGTCACGATTCGCCGGCTGCCTTAAATCTGCGCGATTCGACAGGCAGGGGCCGTCCCGTTCCTCTGGAACCAATCGACTATTACCCATCTGCCCTGCCTGGAAACGTCAGTTCGGCGATGCCGCTTTTGTCGAGGTCGCCGAGCCCCTGGGCGACCATGCGGTCGTATTGGGCTTTTGTTGCGGCTGCGAGCGGCAGGTTGAGTTTGTTCTCGACGGCCAGCGCCAGCGCGATCCCGCTGTCCTTTGCGGCATGGGAGGCCGAGAAATAGCAGGCGTGATCGCGGTTGAGCATGTCCTCGCCGTCTGTTGCAAGGACCCGGGAGTTTGCGCCGGTCTGCGAGAAAACCTCCATGACAGTCTTGAGATCCAGCCCGAGTGCGGCGGCGAGCCCCAGCCCTTCCGCGAGGCCTGCGGTGTTGATATTCATCACCATGTTGACCAGGGCTTTGACCTCTGCAGCCTGGCCGGATGTTCCGATGAAGCGGAGGAGCCGGCCCTCGTCGGAGAGCGGGACGAGCACATCCTGAACGCTGTCAAAAACCTCACGCCGTCCGCCGCACATCAGATAGAGGGTGCCGCTGAGCGCCTGCGGGATGCTGGATGCCATGCAGGCCTCGAGGGAATGGGCGCCGGCATTTTCAGCACGCTTTTCGATCTCGCGATGCGTCCCGGGAGATACTGTCGCGCAGTTGATGAAAGTTTTTCCGCGGGCTCCGATGAGAAGCGAGTCGCCTTCTTCCCCGAAGATTCCCAGCTGGGCGGCATCGTCGGTGACAACGGTCAGGATCACATCCGCCGAGGCCGTGACCTCCGCGAGCGTGGTGACCGCCTTCGAGCCGGTCTCCGCTGCGAGTTCCTCCGCTCCCTTGCGGTGGGAATCGAACACGGCAGCGATCGGGAAGCCCCGGGATTTGAGCCGGCGGGCCATGTTGGCCCCCATGCGCCCGACCCCCACAAATGCGATGGTTTTTTTCATAGAATTTTTTTCACGGCCCTCTTCCACGATTTGTCGATCAGCGTGCGCAGGATTTTTGCATCCTCCCAGCTGCTTGGAAGGGATGCGAGGTTGTATCCTCCTCCGACGGGGCCCAGTTCGGGAACTGCGAAAAGCTCGCGTCCGCCCTGCCTGCCCGCAAGCCACATCTCCAGAGTTTTGTCCAGCAAGGGTAGCCACTGCACGAGCTCGACGCTGAGGTTGCCCTTTCCGTCGGTAACCGGAATCTGGCAGTGGTGACCGTTGAATGGACGGAAGTGAAATTGCTCCGCCCTCCGGATGAGTTTTGGCTCAACGAGGAGACGTTCCCAGTAGGGCGGCGCGAGATGTTTCACGACGCTGAAGTGCGAAAAATCCCAGGTGATCGGGAGCAGCCCGCCGGTGGCCTTGCGGTAACCCTCGGCGATCGCGTAGGTTTTTTCCGGGGTTTCCGTGCAGGTATCGCGATGGATTTCCAATGAGCATTTCGCGCCGAGCCTGTTCGCGATTTCCTGGAGCCTGATCACCAGCTTGATCGATTGTTCAACCGGCGTGTCGTGGTCGGCGAGCTGGACGTTGATCGAGACGGCGCCGTTGTCGAGGTTCTCCTGGATGAGGCGGCGGAAATCCGCCGCTTTCCGAACGGAGATGAACCCGACCACCCGCAGGTCCAGTTTGCTGGCAAGCCTGCCATGTTCTTTTCTGGCGAAGGTCGTGAATCCATCGAAACCGGCGGCTTTGGCCTCCTCGAGCTGGCGTTCGAGCGACCAGGGCTTCTTTGCTGCAGGGTGATCCGCAAGCGTCCAGAGGTTCAGGATGTGAAGGAGGGCGGGCCGGGATTTCATCAGCGGGAGAGAAACGGGTTTGAGGTTTTTTGTTCGGCGATCGTGGTGAGCGGACCGTGGCCGCAGGCGAGTATGGTCTCGTCCGGCAGGGTCATGATTTCCTCGCGATTCGTGCACAAGGCGTCGGCATAGGAAACTCCACCGCCCCCCATCGATCCGGCGAAGACCGCGTCTCCCACGACGGCGAGCGGTTTGTCGAGGCCATGAACGACGTAGGTGATGCCTCCCTGCGCGTGCCCCCATGTCAGGCGGGTCTCAATGGTCAGGCGGCCAAGCTGGAATTTCTTTCCCGCCTCAAAGGCCACGGTTCCATCAAGGGCCGGCTCGCGGTTTCCGACGAATGCGGTGGCTCCGGTTTTTTCCACGAGGCGGTCGAGCTCCAGAATGTGATCCCCGTGCGTGTGGGTGAGATAAATGTTCGTCAGCTTCAAGGCGTTCGCGGCGAGAAAATCCAGCATCTTGTCGGCATCGGTACCGGTATCAAATGCGGCCGCCTCTTTTGTAGCATCATCCCAGACGAGGTAGCTGTTGACCGTCATGTCGTCGAACGGCGTATTGAAGCAGGCGAGGCCGCGCAGCGAAATCTCCGCCGGCCTGTAGGTTCCGGTCCCGAGTGCGACGAGGGCCTCCGCGTTCAATCCCAGGACAGCGGCGAGCGGGCGGATGACAAGCGGATCAAACTTGCCCTCCCTCAGGGTGTTGAGGGCAGATTCCGGAATGCCTGCGCGGGCAGCAAGCTCGCCGTCGGCAAGTTTGAGCCCCCGCTGCGCCTTGCCGATAATGTCCACAAAAGTGTCTTCGAGAGGGATCTTCATGCGTGGGGGATATACGCCAAAATCCTTCGGGAGCAACAAAAACTGGACGCTGGTCACCGGGCGCTGCCGTATTCTAAGGTTCTCCGGATGCTGGAGAAAATTCAAAGACCATGGGCCTGTCGCTGCTGAGACGCCTGGGATCGATGGTGCTGGTCCTGTTCTGCGTGGTTTCGATCACGTTCGTCCTGATCCGGCTTTCACCTGGCGGGCCGTTTGACGGGGAGCGGAAAATTCCGCCGGCCATCGAGCAGCAACTGCTGGCGAAATACAAACTCGACGGCACGCTCTGGGAGCAATACTCGGGATACATGGGGGACCTGATCCGCGGAGATCTGCGGCTCTCGACAAAATACAGGAACCGGTCGGTCAACGAGATCCTCGCGCAGACGCTCCCGGTCACCCTCTGCCTCGGGGGAGTTGCGTTTCTGCTGGCCTCGTTTGGGGGCATCTGGCTGGGGACCATGGCAGCCATACACCAGCACACCTGGCGGGATTACGGGGCTATGTTTCTTGCATTGGCGGCGATTTCCCTGCCGGCCTATATCATCGGACCTCTGCTCATTCTCGTGTTCGGGCTCGATCTCCGCTGGTTGCCCGTCGGCGGGTGGGGGAGTTGGCAGGAACTGATCCTTCCTTCGATCACGCTAGCAGCGCCCGCGATGGCGGCCATAGCGCGCCTCATGAGGGGCAGCATGGTGGAAACCCTGCAGCAGGATTTTGTCCGGACCGCACGCGCCAAGGGATTGCGCGAGTCCGTCGTTGTCTATCGCCATGCCTTGCGGATCGCGGTGCTGCCGGTCGTATCCTATCTCGGGCCTTTGGCGGCGCACCTGCTCACCGGATCGATCATTGTCGAAACGATCTTCCACATCCCCGGTGCCGGTGGCTTTTTTGTGAATTCGATCCTGAACCGGGACGGCTTTTTGCTTGGCGGAATGGTGATCGTCTACTGCGTGCTTCTTGTGCTGTTCAACCTTTTTGTCGACCTTGCCTACGGTCTTCTGGACAGGAGGATCCGTGGCTGACCCGCGCGCCGTCCGCCGGCTTGTCCGCAATCCCTCCGCCTGGATCTCAGCCGCGATCCTGCTGCTGGTGGGGCTGTCCTGTCTCCTCGGTCCGACTCTGCTTCCAGCCTCGCTCGGCGAGCCGGGGCCGAACCAATATGCGCCGCCATCACTGGCGCACCCGTTCGGGACCGATCTCAACGGACGCGACCAATTATACCGGGTGCTGGCTGGCGGCAGGATATCTTTGCTGGTCGGGGCCTGCGGCGCGGTGGTGAGCCTATTCATCGGAACAGCCTGGGGGCTTGTTGCCGGATATGCGGGGGGCAAGCTCGATGCGGTGATGATGCGGATCGTCGATGTGCTCTACTCTGTTCCACGGCTGATCTTCATCCTGATTGCCATCAACGCGTTCAACGCCCAGTTGCAGGGCTTTGCCTCCGCGCTAGGCTGGGAGTGGCTCGTCCAGTCCTCGCGGGTTGCGATCCTGATCGTGACGCTCGGAGTGATCGAATGGCTGACGATGGCGCGGATCGTCCGCGGCCAGGTTCTCTCGCTCAAATCGCGGCAGTTTATTTCTGCGGCCCAAGTGCTCGGGCAATCGCACTTCAAAATCCTGGTGAGGCACCTGCTGCCGAATTTGAGCGGGGTGATTCTGATTTATCTCACGCTCACGATCCCGGCGGTGATAATCGATGAGTCTTTTCTGAGCTTTCTCGGTCTGGGCATCCAGTCCCCGCAGGCCAGTTGGGGATCGCTGCTCTCGGATGGCGCGGGCGCGATCAACCCGCTGAAGAGCTTCTGGTGGCTGCTGGTTTTTCCGGCGGCAGCCATGTCGGTCACGCTCCTCGCGCTGAACTTCCTCGGCGATGCCATGCGGGACGCATTCGACCCCCGCGGTTAGCTGCGCCCCGGCCATTTCCTCCGGCCCCGCCCGACAATCCTGATCAGTCTATTTTCTGGTAGTGCCGCACGTAATCGATCTCGAATCGGTGGGGGAGCAGATTTTCGTCAACCCCTTTCATTCCGCCCCAGCCACCGCCAATGGCGAGATTGAGGATGAGATACTGCGGCTTCGAGAATGGCCAGACGGACGGATCATCGGACTCTTTCCGATAGACAAAATACCGGTTGTCATCGAAGAAAAATTCGATCCGGTCCTCGTGCCATTCTATGGCGTAGATATGATAGTTCTCCCACGGTGCACCGGCTACAATCGAGCTGCCTTTTCCGGTTTTCTTTTTGTGGTTGTAGGTCCCGCAATGAATGTTGGCGTGGATTTTTAACGGGTCGAATCCGACGTTCTCCAGGATATCGATTTCCCCGCAAACCGGCCAGCCCGCCTCCTTGACATTTTCTCCAAGCGTCCAGATGGCCGGCCATGTTCCGAGTCCGGTCGGGATTTTCGCCCGCACCTCGATCCGCCCGTGAAGAAATGGTTTTTTGCCGCGAGTCTTGAGGCTTGCCGAGGTGATCGGGGCCCCCTCCCAATTATCCCGTCGGGCTTCGATGATCAATTTCCCGTCCTCCACCCGGGCATTTTCGGGACGGTCCTTCGTGTAGAATTGTTTCTCCCCGTTGCGGAGGTAGCCCACTTCGTGCGTCCAAACCGAAGGGTCCGGAGGCCCGGGGTTTTCAAATTCTTCCGCCCAGACCAATTTCCACCGCGACGGATCAAACTCGACCTTTTCGACGCTCGAGTCGGAAGTGCCGCCCAGTCCCGCTTCCTCGCACTGCAGGCAGGGGACACCGGCTGCGGCGAAGCACATCACACAGGATATGACGGCAAGGCGGAGGGATTTCATGGTGGTTTCATACCCCCGAAATTCTCGTTTGCGAAACATGATTCACGTTACGCTGCAGATAAACCATTCGTTCAGGACAAATCGATTGAGCGCCGTATCAACTGGGTTCAACCGAAAGAGTTTCAATGCGTTTGCCCTGGAGGCTACGGGCGGCCCTATTTCGTGGTGATGAACGACTCGATGGAGGCGAAGATTTTCGGACCGACTCCTTTGACAGCCGTGACGTCCGCAGGCTCGGCGTAAGGACGGTTTTCCACAATTCGCCCGGCCAAAGCAGGTCCGATTCCCGGCAGTTGTTCGAGTTCAGCCGGGCTTGCGGTGTTGATGTTGAGAAGAGATGTAGGGGCCGCAGCATCAACCGGATTCGTGCTCTGCGGACTTTGCCCTCCTGACGGATTGGACGGCCCGGCACCGGATTGGGGGGTCGGGCTGGCTCCCGGTTTTGTGGCGTTCTTAAGCGGGGCCAACCGGTCCACCGGCTCCGGGCTGGACTTCGTTGATGGCTTTTTCGACCAGGCACCGAGTTGGGCCCTCCGGGCACGTTCCTCGTTCTGCCTGAGTTCGGCGACGAAGCCTGCGTTCTGGGCCGCATCCGGATAGGAAGCCTGCATTCCGTAGGCACGGGCGAGCCCGGCGGCCACCAGTTCTTCTGCCAGGTTCTTTTTGTCCGACAACACGACGGCGTAGAATCGCTCCTGAGCGCTCGCCCCCTTTGCGTCCTCCCATTTAGTCAGCACGGTAAACGGGCGGCTCAGAAATTTTCTGGTGAATTGCTCCGCCTTCATGCCCGCCGCAGGGATCTGCTCCCCGCGGATGCCGAAGTAAGCCGACTGCTCGAGAATCCGTTCAGGGAATCTGGTATCCGTCTCGGGGCAGTCCACAAAATAAAGTCTGAAGTGGTAGTTCTTCCCCCCGCATCTGGCGTGGAAGCTGTCCCCATCAATGTAGCCAGAGTTGACGAGCGTGCAGTCCTTCAGCGTCACCCACTCCCCGGAGGCTGCCGCACCGGTCGGGCAAAGGATGAGCAGGAGGGAGACCAAC
The DNA here is from genome assembly GCA_964600115.1 of uncultured Chthoniobacter sp. Classification (GTDB taxonomy): domain Bacteria; phylum Verrucomicrobiota; class Verrucomicrobiia; order Chthoniobacterales; family Terrimicrobiaceae; genus QYQL01. Next base: position 9,017 of record CAZRIL010000093.1, read on the forward strand.
GCGGGGAGAAGGCACCCGCCGAAAGCAGATCGCATGCGTTCCTGTCGGGTCACCGGGGAGTGTATTTCAGAAATTGTCTGCACGGGGAGGCTCGTTGAGTTGTGTCAATTGTCGTCCTGTTTGTATCGAACCTGTCCGACCGTTGCGATGCACCACAGCACGAAACCAAGAAATGAAATGCTCAGGGCGAAGCCGGCGACCCGCATCGGAGTGATGCCCATGTCAAAGGTGAGGCGGCTTACCATGACAAGCGCGACGCCGAACGCCGCGAGCGGAAACAGATACAGGCCCATTGCAAGAACTCTGAAGGCAAGGCGCTTCCAGGCACGGTCGAATTCTGAAAATCCGCCGGCGATGAAGTTCACGGTCACGCTCGCCACGGTCAGCATGATTCCCAGCAGAATCATCCGGCTCACCCCGGAGTTGAAGCTGTCCCCTCCGGCGCTGTCGCCCGGGAAGACATACTTGTTCTGCCATCTGAACACGGAGCCGTTGACCAGCCATTCAACGGGCAGGCTCCATTTCCAGATCATCCATGCGATGACAGCAAGCATGAGAGCTGCGGTAACGACGAAGGGGATTCGAAAGGAACTTTGCATGACTTGACATTCGCAAAAATCGGAATGCATATCATGAACTCCATGAGCCATTCCGCCAGTCTTTTCGAGGCACCTGATGGGGAGAGATGAAAGAACAGCAGTTTCTCGATCTCGCGGTTAATCTCGATGTGGAATCGTTCTGGCACGAGGACGGGCTTTGTAATGGTTTCACCAGCGCCAAGCCACGGTGCGGACTGGGTTTTTCGCCGGATGACCACTGGCTTTTCGAGTTTCTCGAGGTCCCTTCAACCGTCCGGTATTATCATGACAAAGTGTACCGCGATTCGCTCCACCGCGAAGCGAACGCGATCACCGGTCAGCATGTCGGGAAGGCATTCTTCGAGGAGGACACGTGGGAGCATGTGCCGAAGCGTATCGAAAATCTCTTCGGCTCGGAGTTTCGCTACGAGGAGAATGGCACCCCCTGGCTGCAGCCCGCCACGAACGACCCGGAGGAATTCGCACGGATCCTTGATCGGGCGGAAGCGGTCAGTATGGAAGGATGGGCGCTGCCGGAGCCATTCCTCAATGAATGGGGGAATCGCAAAGCCGCCGGAAAACCCCTGCCCAGACTCGGAACCGGCAGCAGGGGGCCGGCGACCATCATGACCTCGGTTCTCAATGCCGAAGACGTCTTTTTCTGGATGGAGGATCACCCGGCTTTGATGAAGCGTTTCAGTGCAATTCTCGCCGCGAAGATGATCGAACTTAACCGGGTGCTCCGGCAGTTCAGCGGCAACGACGACACTGGCTGGTGGATCACCGACGACAACTGCGCGCTCTTCAACCGGGAGCTCTACCGCGAGTATTGCTATCCGGTTCTGGAGGCGGTCCTCGAAACATTTGCGCCGGGCAGCGCCGCCAGATATCAGCATTCCGACAGCAACATGGAGCACCTGCTCGATTACCAGTATGCGCTCGGGATTCGGAGCGTGAACTACGGCCCCGAAATCGATGTGCGGAATATCCGCCTGAAGATGCCCGGCGCGATGATCAACGGTCACATGCCACCGTTCCTGCTCCGCAACGCGAGCCCCGGGGAAATCGAACGACGCGTCATTTCGGATTTTGAGAAGGCGGGGGAGGGGGGAGGCCTGACCGTGACGACGGCCGGTTCGCTGGCCGCAGGCACCGGGGTTGGACGGATGCGCTGGCTGATGCACTGCGTGCAGAAACACTGCCGCTACGCGTGCTGAGGCACCGAATGATGCCAATCCTGACCGCGAGTGAACCAAGCCACA
>CAZRIL010000093.1:10956-22107 GCA_964600115.1 uncultured Chthoniobacter sp.
AGGTTGCTGGGGACTTCCCGCACCGTTCTGCAGCGGATCAGCACGCTGGCGATGGTCTACCAGGTGACCGGGGAAAAGGTGTATGCCGACCGGGCGGTTCAGGAAATGCTGGCTGTGGCGGCTTTTGCGGACTGGAATCCTTCGCATTTTTTGGATGTGGGCGAAATGTCGCTGGCGCTGGCGATCGGATTCGACTGGCTCCATGACGAGTTGAGCCTCGTGGATCGTGAGCAGATTGCCCGGGCATTGGTCGAAAAAGGGCTGAAGCCCTCGCTGGCGGCAACCAACTGGTGGATTGCGGGAACAAACAACTGGAACCAGGTCTGCCATGCCGGCATGTCGGCTGCTGCAATTGCCGTCGCGGATCTGGAGCCGGAGTTGGCCTTGGGAATATTGAGACGTGCGATTGAGAATGTGCCGAAGAGCGGCCATGGCTACGCGCCGGACGGAGCCTATCCGGAAGGGCCGATGTATTGGGGCTACGGTACGACCTTCCATGTCGTCCTTGCGGCGACGCTGCAGCGTTTTTTCGGCACCGCGCACGGACTGGACGATCTGCCCGGATTTCGCAAGACTGCAGAGTATCTTTCCGAGGTTACAGGACCGAGCGGCCTGTTCTTCGACTACTCGGACGCCCGGGAGAAACGCGGGCTGGAGGTTGCCCTCTTTTGGTTTGCCCGCCGGTTCCAGCTGCCGGATGTCATCCGGGATGATCTTGCAAAGCTGGACAAATATTTGTCCGGCTACGACGCCGGGAACGACAGGTCCGGCGGGTTGCGGCTGCTTGCGATGGCAATGCTCTGGCGCGATCCGTCCATGAATGTTGGCGGGTCGCAATCTTCTTCTGCTCTCAGCTGGTTGGGCCGTGGGCAGAATCCGGTGGCGGTTCACCGGAGCGCCTCCGGGGATCCGGCCGCCTCGTATGTGGCGATCAAAGGCGGCAGCCCGTCACTCAGCCATGCCCACATGGACGCCGGCTCGTTTGTTCTCGAATCGGACGGCGTCCGGTGGGCGGTCGACTTGGGCATGCAGGACTACGAAAGCCTGGAATCCAAGGGCATCAAGCTCTGGGAGAAAAGGCAGAACGGGGAGCGGTGGACGGTTTTCCGTCTTGGGCCGGAGTCGCACAATATCCTGCGCTTTAACGGGGAGTCCCAATTTGTGGATGGCGACGGCCGGATTGTCCGGTTTCAAAGTGATGGTCCGAAGCCGCACAGCGTGGTTGATCTCTCGTCTCTTTACCGGGATCAGGTTCGCGAAGTTTTTCGTGGAGTGATGCTCCTGAAAGACAAATCCGTGCTCTTCCAGGACGAATGGACAACAGCTGCCAAACCGGTTGATGTGACGTGGCAGATGCTCACTCACGCCAAGGTTACCGTGATTCCCGGGAGCATCCGCCTCGAGCAGGAAGGTCAGAGCCTGACTCTCCGGATTCTTGAGCCTGAAAATTCCACCGTGGAAGTCCAGGAGGTGAAGGCCCTTCAAAAACCCTTCGATGCGGAGAATCCCGGAGTCCAGCGGATCGTCATACGAGCGAAGAGCGGTGCCGAGAGTCAAGGGAGGTTTCGGATTCTCGCTATTCCCGGATCCGCTGGTCAAGGGGCTGCTCCCGATCTGGAAAAGCTCGGGAATTGGTCGAAGCCTATCGATCCTTAACGCATGGCAAACGCGTAAAGGGCTTTTCCTGCTTAAAATAGTTCCTGTTGCCCACCGCTTCCCGATTTCGCGGCTTCGGCCTCGATTTCCTGAACAAGGCCTTTGAATTCGCAGGTGCGGAGAGCGTGGATCAGTTCCGGATATTTCGGGCGGATCTGAAATGTCGCCCACGGGGAGGGCAGGGGAAGGTCCTCATCGAGGCGGACCATTTCGCGGTTGGCGATGATGATCTCGCGCGAAGCGAGGATTTTGTCCCGGAGCTTGGGGTTCGGGATTTCCGCAGCACACGAAAGCAAATTTTCGACTGAACCGTAGGCGGTGATCAAGGAGACAGCCGTCTTCGATCCGACACCCGGGACGCCCGGGATGTTATCGGAACTATCTCCCGTAAGAGCCAGAACGTCCGCAATCTGGGAGGGGGACACACCCCATTTTTGCTGAACCTCCGGGGTGCCAAGCAGGCGGAAGCCTTCCGAGCCTGCATCAGTTTTGGCAGTCGAGTAAATCCGGATGCTTTCGCAAGTGAGTTGGAGGATATCCTTGTCGTTGGTCGCAATGATCACCTCGACGCCCTCTGCTGCAGCCGCTCTGGCATAGGAGGCGATCAGGTCGTCGGCCTCGGTGTCGTCCGCGCTAACACTCGCCGGGCCGAACAAGGAGATATTCTCCTGCAGCCATTCCTCCTGGGGGCGGAGATCGTCCGGCATCGCGGTTCGGTTCTGTTTGTAATCCGGCTGCAGGATGGTCCGCCGTGCAGGAAGGCCGCTGTCCCAAACGATGGCGGCGAGGTCCGGTTTGAGATCCGTGAACATTTTCCGGAGCGCTTTGGCGTAGCCGTAGATGGCATTGGTCGGTTCCCCCCGCGAGTTCCGCAGTCCCCGGATCGCGTAGAAAGAGCGGTAGAGATAGTAATGTCCGTCGACCAAAAGCAGGCGCATGAAAGAAAACATGCCCGCTTGCCGGGGGGGAACCAAGCGGAATCCTTCCGAGGCGCTTGACGCAGGGGTAGGAACTCCCTTAATTATCACCCCTTCTGATGAGATCCTGTTTTACTATCTGCTGCACCGCCGTCCTGCTCTCGGCCATGGTGCCGGTCTTCGGCCAAAACCCGAGCCAGCAGGGGAGGACCGCTCCGGTAGCGCCCGTCAAGGTTTCGGCCAGTGACCAGGAGAATTTCGACCTTGCCAGAAGCTACGACGACTCGGGTGCCACCCAGCAGGCGATCGCTGCCTACAAGCAGTTTATCAAAAGTTCGCCAGCCTCTCCACTCGCCTCGCAGGCCCAATACAGGATTGCCGAGCTCCTGGAAACCACCGGGGATTACAGCAAGGCCTTTGATGCCTACCAGACCTTGATCTCCCGCTATCCCGACACTCCGGAATTTGAGAAGTCGGTCACAAAACAGGTCCTCATCGCAAACGCATTTCTCGCAGGACGCAAATTGAAGTTTTTCGGGATGGAGATCGTGCCATCGACCGACCGGGCCGAGCAGATGTTCGCCTCCATCATCAAGAACGCTCCGTTCAGCAAGAATGCGCCGATCGCCCAGTTCAACCTGGGGCTGACCTACGAGCGGCAGGGAAAGCTGAAGGACGCCTCCAGCGCTTATCAGACAGTTCTTGATAAATACCCCACGAGTTCCATCGCCGATGATGCGCTTTACCAGATCGGATATCTCTACATGCAGGTCGGCAGAAGCGGCAAATCCCAGGACCTTTCCGCCCTCGTCATGGCTAAGAACACCTTTGAGGATTTCCTGCTCCAGTATCCAACCAGCGAGAAAGCCGCCCAGGCAAGGGACAACCTCGTATCGATCGGGGGCAAGGAATCCGGCGACCTGCTCGCGATCGCCCAGTTCTATGACCGGTATAAAAACTACCGTTCCGCCGCGATTTATTACAACGACGTCATCCGCCGCCAGCCCGGCACCAAGGACGCCGAGATCGCCCGCAGCCGGATCGAAACCCTGCGCAGCGACGTCGGCGATGATGCGCTTCGGACCGGCCCTGAGCGCGCGGAGACCGGAGAGAAGGCAGCCTTGCGCCGGCGCCTGCAAGCCCAGGTCGAGACCTCGGCGCTTTCGGATTTCAATGGCCCCTCCCGCCGTGATGTTGTTCCTGACGAACTCCCCATCGTGAGCAAGCCGAAGCTGCGCACCGATTCCCGGGACGTGCGCCCTCTTCCCTCGGTTGAACCCGCCCTTCCCACACCATGAAGCTCGTCCTTTTTCTCGCTGCTGCTGTCCTGCTGACGGGATGCGGGTATAAACTCGGGGAGATCCGCCCCACTCCGATGCGATCCGTGCGGACGCTGGCAGTCCCGACGTTCAAAAACAAAACCTTTGAACCGCGGCTCGAGGTTCTTTTTGCTGACACTCTGGTGAAGCGTTTGCAGCAGGACGGAACCTACGAGATTCTCAACGACGACCGGGCCGATGCCATCCTGTATTGCACAATCGACAGGATCGAGAGGCGGGCGTTGCGGTCGGTCGAGAACAACGTTCTGGCCACAAGCGAGTTTGGACTCAGGGTCTTTGCTACCTACGAGGTCCAGGACCGTGTCACGGGAGCGATCCTGATGACGGGAAAAGTTCAGGGAAATACGACATTCTTCAGCGGAAATGATCTGCAGACGATCGAGCGCCAGGCATTTTCAAATGCTGCTGCGGACCTTGCTGATATCATCACCGGCGAGGTGGCCGAAGGCTGGTAGCGGGAGTTTCCCGTGCTGAGCGTCGTTCCCACTCCCATCGGCAACCGGCAGGACATCACGCTCCGGGCCATCGAAGTCCTGCAGGCGGCGGATCTTGTTGCCGCCGAGGATACGCGACACAGTGGCATGCTCCTTCAGCATCTGGGCATCAAGAAGCCATTCATCAGCCTTCATGAGCACAATGAGTCGCAGCGTTCTGCCGAGCTGGTCGACAGGATGGCCGGAGGAGCGCACGTCGCACTGATCACCGATGCAGGAATGCCCGGAATTTCGGATCCCGGACACCGCCTCATCCGGACGTGCATCGAGCGCGGAATCCCTCTCACCGTTCTGCCCGGGCCCTCCGCGGTGCTCACGGCCCTCGTGGGATCCGGATTTCCCTCCGACCGGTTCTACTACGGGGGGTTTCTGCCGGTGAAGAGCGGGCGCCGCGCAGCGGAGATCTGCCGTGCGGCGGTCCGCAGGGAAACCAGCATCTACTTCGAGTCTCCGCACCGGATCATCCGCACACTGGAAGCTCTGAAGGAATCCTGTCCGGCCAGAACCATCTGCGTGGCGCGGGAACTCACCAAGGCATTTGAGGATTATCAGCGGGGAACTGCGGAAGCGTTGCTTGCCCATTTTGAGAAACATCCGCCAAAGGGGGAGATCACCCTGCTGGTCGCTGCAATGGAAAAAGGCGAGATGGTGACTGGTTGTGATGAATAGGCTTCGCGCCCAGAGCCGGTGGCTGCGGCTCGGGCTGGCTCTTGTGTTGCTTCTCGCGGCGCTCTCCCCTGCCTTTCTGCGCCCGGAGCGCCGGCTCACGCTGTCCGTATTTCCCTGCGCATTCCATTCGATCAGCGGACTGCCCTGCCTGTTCTGCGGAGGCACGCGGGCGGTGTGTGCGATTCTAGCGGGCGATCCGCGTGCGGCAGTCTATCTGAATGTGTTGGCTTTCCCTGTGCTGGCGTTGGTGGTGGGCGTCATCTGCGTGTTCCTTATCGAGGCCGCTACCGGCCGCTTGATCGGGCCCTGGGAGAAAATCTTCCACAAACTGAACCGCCTCGCGCCGCTTCTGCTAGTGCCAGCGCTGGCGTGGTGGGCGTTTCATGTTTACTCCGCGCTCAAAACCCCGAAGCCGGAGCTCGTGGATCTGCGGAATCCGATCGCCACAAAAGCCAGGGCGCTTGTGCTGGGCACCGAATCCGCGAACACACGGTGAAGGGTGTTCCGGCCTAGTCCCAATAGTGTTCACTTTGCTGCTAACGGAGCGCGGGCGTCCCTCCCGCGAACCTGGACGATGGCGGGCAGGATGCCCGTGCTCCTTTCTTAAGTGAACAGTGTTCGGCCTAGTCCGATTTGCTCAGCCGCTCAACCGGTTTGTCATAGAGGAGGGCGTGGGCCTGGCTCAGGATTTCCGGGATCCGGTCGCGGAAAGGGCTGGATGCCAGTGCTGCGGACAGGTCTGGAATTTCCGAGGCATTTTTCCCGGGAAACCAATGTCCGGCCTGACCAAGCAGGTTGTAGCGCATTTTTCCGAACTCCACCATATCCAGCGCCTTCGCATAGTTCCAGAGCCGCAGGATTTCCCAGATATTGATTTCCCCGGGGCAGGCCTCCCATTTGGGAATTCCCTGCTCCCAGGACCGGCACCATTCCGCACCAAGGACGCTTTCCATTTCCGCAACAAGGCGCCTGTCGATTTCCGGCACATGCTTTCCGGCGTCGGGAAGAAATGTCAGTGACCGCACGTGCTCATCAAAATCCGAAGGCCTTGAGGCACCGATCGAGAGCGTGTGGATATCCGGATCAAGCAGGCAGAACAGGTTGTTGAAGATGATCGGGCTGAGCGGTTCGCAAAGCCTGCTGAGCTTTGCGGGCGGTTCGTATAATTTACCGCCCTTGTCGTTCGGGCTGATGATGAACAGCCCCATGTCATGGCGCTTTGCCGCCTGGATGGCGCGGGCGTTCGAGCGGTTCACCCAATACCAGTGCAGATTCACATAATCGAATTCTCCGGTGTCGATGGCTTTGCAGATCACATCGCAGTCGCCGTGGGTGGAAAATCCGAGGAAGCGGGCCCGGCCTTCGCGTTGGATTTCGCGGGCGGCTTCCAGCGCGCCTCCGGGAGCCAGGGCATTTGCGAGAACCTCATCATTATTGATTCCATGGAGGGCCAGAAGATCGACATGGTCAAGCCGGAGCAGGGACATCGACCGTTCGAATGTCTCGCGGAATTTTGCGCCGTCCCCATCCGGCGAGACCTTCGTCTGGACAATCATTTCCTCGCGGGGCAGGCGGGGAAGGATCTTGCCGAGTTGGTATTCCGAGCTGCCGTAGCCGCGGGCGGTCTCTATGTGGTTAATGCCGCAGTCCAGCGCCCTCAAGACCGTGGCCTCGAGGTTCTTCTGGTTTTCCTCCGGCACGTCCTCCTCGTCTTTCCAGGAATGCTGGTAGCGCATGCCACCGCAAGTGAATACCGGCATATCCAGGCCGGTCCGGCCGAAGCGTCGTCGTAGCATCATAAAAGTTTCAGTTTGGCGGCCGTTTCTATCTCGGCTGTCTGAGGGAAAAGGTCCACGGGCTGGATATATTCCACGGAATACCATTTGCCCAGCATCTTCAGATCCCGTGCGAGTGTCGCGGGGTCGCAGGAAACATAGACGACCGTTGCCGGATGACGGGCTCCGGTAATCATGATGACCTCCGGGGAGAGGCCTTCCGCCGGCGGGTCGAGGAGGAGTGAGGTATTCTCCGGCGTCTCGGAGTCCAGTGCCTGCGCCAGATGGGTCTCCACCGAACCTGAAAGATAGGACTCCTTCTCCGAAGCCGTCGCCTTCGCGGCCCTTACCGCCCCGGCGCTCCACTCGATGCCGACGACGCGTTCAAATCCGGGGGCCAGTTTCTTGGAGAAAAAGCCCGCGCCGCAATACGCATCGACCAGGAGGCCGCTGCTTTCCTTGAGCATCTCCGCGACAGTGCCGGCCAGAACGTCAGCCGCCGCCGGATTCACCTGGCTGAAGCCGTGGTAATCGCTTCTCTCCCGCAGTGTGATCCGCTGGTCCTCACGGGGAGGATTCCCGGCCAGCAAGGAAAGCTGATCGCTGACGGAGGGAGCCGCGATCGGGCAGGCCGATGCCGGCACGATGCGGTGGGATTTCCGCCCATGGAACCCGACCTGTCCGTTCTGCACGTGGACCGAGATCCTGTTGCGGTATTCCCATTCGGCCGGTGAGGGGAGCGTTGCACGAATGTCTGATTCCGTGATGCCCCCGACCCGCCGCATCAGCTCCCGGACCTGATCCCGCTTGATCTCCAACTGGCGGTGATACGGAATATGCTGGTAGGCGCACCCGCCGCACTTTCCGAAGATCGGGCAGCGGGGGGCGATCCGCTCCACCGAGGCTTCGGTCAGTCGTATCAACTCCGCCTCAAGAAAGGATTTTTTTTCCCGCACCACGCGGACCAGGGCCCGTTCGCCCGGCAGGGTGAACGGAACAAAACAAACCCGTCCGTCCGGAAGCCTTCCGACCCCCGCACCGCCGAATGCCATACTGTCGATGAGTAGCGATAGTTCCAAGCGGCCCAGTCTATCCGGGGGACAGTCCTGCTCAATGACAGAATGCGGTCTTGCGGCGCTTCGGGGCTCAAATTCCTTCGACTCCGGGTTTCCGCTGTGCGATTGTCCGGGCAGTATGAAAACCATCCGCATCGTCGAACAGCTCGCCATATTCATTGCCAACAAGCCGGGAACGCTTTCCGCAGTCTGCGATGCCCTCGCCGAAGACAAGATCAATATCTATGGGCTCACGGTTTCGGACACCGTGGATCACGCGGTGGTCCGCATGGTCGTGAGCGACACAAGGCGTGCGATCGCGCTCCTCGAGTCCCACGGGACACTCGTCGTCGAGAATGATGTCATCATGATCGAGAACGACAACCGTCCGGGTGGACTCTCGAAAATTGCGAAAGCCCTCTCGGCCACGAAGGTGAACATCGAGTATGCCTACCTTGCCTCCATGCCCACGGCGAAGAAGGGTCTGTTGATCCTGCGCGTCAGCGATGTGAAAAAAGCCCTGAAGGTTCTGTCCAATCCCGCTCTTGGACTGTAAGCCGGCTTGTCATCACCGGATACTAACGAAATAATCCGGAGCGCTCGAAAATGGCATCCAAGCTCGAACTCATATTAGCCCACCTCGGACTGAAAGGGTTGTATCCGCTTTTCCGGAAGGAGAAGATTGATGATTCCCTGTTAACCGGTTTGACGGATTCCGATCTTCGGGAGATCGGGATTGCGAAGCTGGGAGATCGAAAACGCCTGCTCACAGCGTTTTCCAATCCCGCGTTGCCGGAGGGGACACCTGAGGAGCCTGAGCATCCGGAAATTCCTGCCAGTCCGGCAGCTCCTCCGCCGCAGCCGGCCGCTGAGCCAAAGGATGAGGGCAACTACACTGACAATCCCGCCCGGGCCGCAATGGGCCATCCATTCCTGAACAGTCTCGGAATGCCATTTGTTCCAACCGCACGCAGCAAAACACTCTTCTGCATCTGGCAGCTTCGCATCATGGACTACGAGCAGTATTGTCAGGAAGCCGGCGCCGTGATGCCGGTGGTGGACTTTTTGCAGGGTCCCGACCATCCGGTTGTCAATGTCTCCTGGACAGATGCGCATCTGTTCTGTGAATGGCTCACAAAGCGGGAGATCTGGCTCGGCCTGATCAATCCGAGATTCCAATACCGCCTGCCAAAGGATGAGGAGTGGAGCGCGGCCGTCGGCCTGCCATACGAGCATGCGATCAACCCCAGAGGTCGCAGCGGGATCCTTGAGGATTTTCCCTGGGGACCGGATTTTCCACCACCACCCGGAGCCGGAAACTACCATTCGAGGCTGGCCGTCGACGATTACCGCGAAACCTCACCTGTCGGCAGTTTTGCGCCGAACAAATTCGGGCTCTACGATATGGGCGGGAATGTTTGGGAATGGTGCATGGACGAATATGAAAAAGGGAGCAACTTCCGCGTCCTGAGGGGGGCATCCTGTTTCAACGACGATCCGGAACTCCTGAGGTCCTCGTATCGGGACAAGTCGCAGCCGGAGAAAGGGCGGAACAACGCAGGGATCCGGGTTGTGCTCGCCACACAAAGTGAGCGCGATCCCTGGTATAAAGCCTGAAGCAGTGGGCCTCCCGCGCGTCGTCACTCCCGAGATCCTTGACTCGCTGGATCCCGGGCACCCCGACGCACGGCGGAGCCGTCGGGATCTGCGGCGGCTGGATGCGTTTCTCGGTGGCTCCAGATGGATTTCGCAATCGGTCCTGGATCACAGGAAAGACGCGCAAGCCGGGATCATCGAGCTCGGGGCCGGGGATGGACGGCTGTGCGAGCTTCTGGCCGCGGGAAAGTCTGAAGTCACGGGATTGGATCTCCGTGAGCGGCCGACCGGATTGAATCCGCACGTCCATTGGAAGACCGGCGACTTCTTTCATAGCCTTCCGGACTTGGGAGGCGGGATTGTTGTGGGCAGTCTGATTCTTCACCATTTTTCCGACACGTCCCTGCAAAGTCTCGGGAAAATGCTCCAGGCTTTCCAGGTGCTGGTATTTTCCGAACCGCTCCGCTCCCGTTGGGCGCTCGGGCTTTCTTCTCTGGCGAGCCCGCTCGTCGGCCGCGTGACTGCGCACGACATGCCGGCAAGCATCCGTGCAGGGTTCCAGCCCGGTGAACTTGCCTGCCTCCTCGGCCTGGAGCCGGAGACGTGGCGGGTGCAGGAATCCGCCACGCTTGCCGGAATATTGAGGTTCAAAGCATGGCGGCGCTGATCCGGCCGGTGACGATCGCAGGTGGCGGGCTGGCGGGGCTCTCGCTTGGAATCGCGCTGCTCCGGCGTGGAGGAATGGTCACCCTGCACGAGGCGGGCCGCTATCCCAGGCACAGGGTCTGCGGGGAATTCATCAGCGGAGTTACCGGGGACACGCTCCGGAAACTTGGCATCGAGCGCCACCTTGAGCCGGCCACGCAGCTCAGATCGTCGCGCTGGTTTGATGCCACCGGGCCCGTCGCCAGCATTCCGGTGAGCGGCATGGGAATCTCGCGCTGGGCGCTGGATCAATCGCTTCAAATGGATTTCTCGGATTCCGGAGGAACGCTCAAGACCGAATCGCGGATCGGGCCGGGAGACGGGATCGTCTGGGCCGCGGGCCGGGTCAGAACCGAAGGAAACTGGATCGGCGTGAAGTGCCATGTGAGCGGGCTTTCGCTCGCAGATGATCTGGAAATGCACATCGCATCCAACGGATACATCGGGCTCGCTAAGGTTGAGGATGATGTTGTCAATGTCTGCGGGTTGTTCCGCAGGCAAAAAGGTATCGGCGGAAAAGACGCTTTGTTCCAGTGCCTCCGCGCCGGCGGGCTTGCAGGTCTGGCGGATAGGATTTCCGGTGCCGCTCCGGATCCGGATTCCTTCTGCGCGGTCGCCGGTTTTGAGACCGGCCGTCAGGCCGGACCGCCGTTTTCCATCGGTGATGCCGCGTTCATGATCCCGCCCTTCACGGGAAATGGAATGACCATGGCTTTCGAATCGGCTGCCCTCGCACTGGACCCGCTCATGGAATATGCCTCCGGGAAAATCTCCTGGCAGGAGGCCGTCGAATTGGTCGCCAAGCTTCAGGCGGAAAGATTCTCCCGCCGCATCCGTGTAGCCGGATGGGTCCATTCGCTGCTTACAGCAAGACCCGCTCTTGTCGCGGCGGCCGCCAAGCGGAACATCATTCCCTCCCGGCTTCTGCTGCGGTTCTTGCGTCG
>CAZRIL010000094.1:0-21376 GCA_964600115.1 uncultured Chthoniobacter sp.
ACCCATCGGGGCTCCCTCCTCGCTGTTCACCGCCTGGCTCCGGAGATAGATCTGATCCAGACGGCGATCGAGGATGTAGCGCCGGCCCAGCCAGTTCACGATCGGTGCAGCCAGGCCGAGTCTCACCCATAAAAAATAGAATCCCGCCTCGTCGAGGACCGCGAGAACCTTTCCGAAAAGCACGTAGACATGGCAGGTCCCCTCCTCGACAACGGTATAGAATCCGACCAGGCGCAGAAAAAACTGCAGGAGCGGCACGAGAATGAACATGCCGATAAACGTGAAGACCGCAGCGATAAGAAAGCTCATCGTGCCTCCTCCAGAATCACCTGCCCGGCCTTCCGGAACAGCGAGAGTTTCACATTTCGCAGATACGCCGGAAGGACGGCGGGCCCCGTGGCCTGCAGCGAGGAGACCTGGCCTGCGAGCGCAAGCAGCGGCTCGACTTCGGCCTGGGCATTGAGAGTTTCGATCTCAACCGCCCGCCGTGATTGCACGATTTTCTGATCGGCATGGGCCTGGGCGAGGCTGATGTCGCTCGAGACCTGATTGTGGGCGGTATTGATAGCGGCGAGCGCGGATTCCACCTCCGGCGGCGGGTCGATGCTGGTGATCAGCGAGGCGTCGAGAGCGATCCCGTATCTCGCGGCGGCACCGGCGCATTCCCTGTCCATGTGCTCATTGAGCGTGGAAAGATTCTTGCGAAGGTCATTGATCGAGATCCCGGCAACTGCGGCAGCCATGTTGTCATCGGGAATCGGGCCGCCGGCCGGGGCCTCAAAGTTGGCGATCCGCTCGCGAAGCACGCTGATAAAAAATCCCATGACATGGGCGATGGGGTTCCGGACCCCGAAGAACCAGGCGTAAAGGTTTCTTTCGGATATCCGGAACCTGAGCTGTCCGCTCAATCCGGTGTCGAGCTGGTCTTTTGTCACGGCGCTCAGCCGGGTTCCTCCCTCGTTTGCATCCGCATCCTCCGGGTCGTAGGCCATGCTGACCGTCTGGACGGCAATGCTGGTCTTGTAAACTTTCTCCCATGGCCATTTGAAATACGGCCCCCCCGGAGGGATCACCCTTACCTGCGGATAACAATAGCGCGGCTTCTCCTCCCCGGTCAGCATCTCCGAAACGGGATCATCGAGTGTGGTCAGGTCGCCGATCCGTTCTGCGCGGCCGAAAGCGGTTTTCACGGCCCTCTCATTTTGGTCGACCGTGTAGATCCCCGCCATGAGATACCGGACGAGGAACCATGCCACAAATCCGACGAACATACCGAAAATTATCATAGAAAGTGGTGTTGGCCGATTCAATCATCCAGGCTCCCGAAAGCGAGAACCTTCAACAGCTTTTTTATTGCGGGTGGAGACCCGATCGGAAATCCTTGAATGCCTCCGGATGCAAATCCTCATCCACAAAAACGGAAAGCAAATCGGGCCGTTCCCGGAAGCCAAGGTCGCGGATTTATTGAAAACCGGCCAGGTCGCTGGAACGGATCTCGCCTGGTGCGAAGGAATGGAGACGTGGAAACCACTCTCGACGTTTGCAGGAATCCAACCTCCGCCCGGCGGACCTCCCCCGCTTCCAAGCCAAGCCCCGGTTCCGCCGCCGCTGCGCAAAACCGAACCGCTCTCGATCTGGTCGCTGGTGCTCGGGATCCTCTCGATTGTCGGATGTTCGGTGGGTGGCTTCCTCGCCGGCATTCCGGCTGTGATCTGCGGCCATATCGGAATGGGCCGGATCAAGCGGAATCCGGCTCTCGACGGCAAAGGGATGGCGCTCGCCGGATTGATTACGGGGTATATCGGCCTTCTCATTTTGGTTCCGATCTTTGCTGCGCTGGCAATTCCCGCAATCGTCGGCGCGAGAGAAAAGGCGAAGCAAACCCAAATGCTCCGCAACATGCGCCAGATCGTCTCGGCTCTGCAAACAGCTGAGGCGGACCGAGCAGCGAACATCAATCCCAAACTCGGATTCCCAGCCGACGCAAAATTCACTTCGGCAGCCCAGGTAAAGGAAATGTTGGTCGAAAACGACTACCTCACCTCCGAAGATCTCGAACGGCTTCAGTTCGACAAAATCTCGATTGGCAATGTCTCGGTCGTGGATCCTCCGGATACAATTCTTCTCCAGATAATTTCCGAAAAAGTTAAAATCACCTTCCTGAAGGACGGATCTGGAAAAATCGAGCGGTCCGGGCAGCCGGCATTCGGGCGGCCCCCACCTCGAACCCCGGAATTCTTGGAGTAGGCAAAGCGTTTTCTGGAGAATCCCGGGAACCGCCCTGGTGGAGTCCATCAAGCAGAACGAATGTTATCCATGTCGGGCAAAGACCCTGAAAGGGCCTGCCGAGTAAGCAGTTGGGCGGACTAACCTAGTTGCTGCTCACTTTGCAGCAACAGGAGCGCGGGCGTCCCGCCCGCGAACGAAAAGGATGGCGGGCAGGATGCCCGCGCCCCCTTCTGATGTGAACCACGCTGGGGACTCCCCTAGTTGCTTGGAGCAACCACGGCAGCACCGATGCCCAACACCATGGCCAGAACGAAGAACACGATGCCAAGAATCAGCAGCACCGTGGCGATAATTCCGAGGATTTTTCCGATTTGGGTGAGTGATTTGCCTTCGGGATCCATGGTGCCTGCCGCAATCTGCTTCAGATCGGCATCCCCCATAATCCAGGCTGCTATCCCTACGGGTTGACAGACGATCAGGCCGAGAATTCCGAGAACAAGAATAAGTGTGCCGCGATGTGGTTTCATAGGATTACGCGATCTCCTATACCCGGTGCCGGAGTTTGGAAAGAACTTTTCGCGGAAGCCGATGCTTTTGAGGCACATGGAATTTTCCGCGATTCTTTTCTCGCCGATTCCTTGCATCGGACTCTATTTTCCGGTCAGACGCCCATGTTGAACTCATATCTCGTAGTGATGGCCGGAGGCGCCGTCGGGAGCGCGGCACGGATGTGGCTGTCGCTGTGGTGCGCCATGCGTTTTGGGGAAATTTTTCCCGTGGGGACATTGGTGGTGAATGCGCTCGGGTGCCTTGTGATCGGAGGTTTCTCCGCACTGACCGGTCCTGACGGCGTGATCATGGCCCCGCCGCTGCTCCGCCAGTTTGTGATGATCGGCGTGCTGGGAGGCTTCACGACTTTTTCCTCGTTCGGCCTGCAAACGATCAACCTCATGAACGACGGCGAATGGCTCTACGCAGTGCTCAACGTATTGCTCTCGGTCGCTGTTTGTATCGCTTTCGTCTGGCTGGGAATCATCCTCGTCTCATCTCTCACCCATAAATAATTTACCATGCAACACCTCCAGGAAGATGCCGTCCTATTGAGAATCCTCATCGGAGAAAGCGACCGATGGGAACACAAGCCACTCTACGAGGCCCTCGTGCTCAAAATCCGTGAGCTCGGTCTCGCCGGGGCCACCGTCCTTAGAAGCCCGATGGGATTCGGAGCCAACAGCCTCATCCACACTTCAAAGATCCTGCAGCTCTCGATGGACCTGCCGGTCATAATCGAAGTCGTGGACACTCAGGAAAAGATAAACAGCTTTCTTCCTGTGCTGGACGGAATGCTTGGAGGCGGGCTCGTGACGATGGAAAACGTGAAGGTCATCCACTACCGGGCCGGGAATAAGCCGGCGTAGGCTGCAGGGCAGCAAAGGAAATCCCGTTTCAGAAAGATCCTTCCTGCCGCCCTGTCATTGCCGGGGAGGTGCAGGCTGGATTGCAGGCCCTCGCGCTGCGGCCCCCATTGTTTTTGCAGGGGATGTGGTGTGGGAGCGCTGAGGCTGGTGGTGGAGCAGGCCCTCCAGCGTTTTGATTACGAATTCAATGTGGTCGTCCCCTTCAAGTTTGTGTTTGGCATCCACAAGATACTTATTGAGCATGTTCAACCTCTGGGCGAGCAGCTTGCATACTGAATGGCTCACACCCGGAGACGATTCCAGAACCGCGAGCGCGTCGGGAACGACGCAAAACGTGGATGGTTTGGTGGCTCGAACGGTCGCCGTATGCGGGGCATCGAGCAATGCGGACATTTCACCGAAAACGACTCCGGGCTCGGAGGCTGTGGCGACGGACACCCCGTCCCGGAGGATCTCGACCGCTCCATCCATGAGAAAGAAGAGGCAGCCGGTTTGGTCGCCCTGACGAATGACCTCCTCCCCGGCGGCAATCGTTTGGAGCTCTCGACCGCGCAGCATTTCCATGATGTCTGACATAATGCCTGAAATGCTACTCCCGGTGAAATGGCCCGCAAAGTATTTTATAGCAGGCTTAGGGCGGAAGCATCCGGCGGATGGATCGCAGAGAACATGAAGACCCGGGGTTCCGCGATCGCGCAAACCTCCCGATGCAGCAAACCGCCCGCGATGACCGCTTTGGCTTATTGAATCCGATCTCCGGCTCCAGGTCCGGCGAATTCCAGGTCAAACCAGAGGTCACACAACTCACGCCGGATAACGGCATCACAGCTTTGAAGCAAGGGCTTTCATTTTAGTGGTGCCAATAAAGTGTAATGCCTTACATTTCCTTGAAGTCACATCAGGTCATCCATGAAGAAGCCGTCACTGGTTATACTTCCGATCACGATATCCGCGGGCCCGCTCAGCGAGGCGCTCAATCAACCAAGCTCCGTGGCGGGTTCACTGGATATCTGGAAAACAGAGAAGGCTTGCGGGCGGAAACAAGTGATGCATATGGGAGGTCCTTTTGAAGAAGCCGGAAAATGAATTGCAGTGGTTCAATCCCCGTGACTGGGGAGTTGAGGGAAAAGGGTGGACAGCCACGCGGAGGTTTTATGACCGCCTGCCTGCGAAGGCGGAGGGAGTCGTGCCGGACATTGTCTGGCAGTTGAGCCGTTCCCCGACGGGATTTCATGTGATGTTCGAAACCGACGCGGAGCGGATTCATGCGCGGTGGTCGCTCCGGGACGCGGCGCTGAACGAGGCGAACATGTCGCAGGCGACCTTCAGCGGGCTGGACCTTTATGCGGAGGATCGCGGGGAATGGCGCTGGGCGGGTGTCGCTAAAGCTTTCAAAGGCAGAAACCCGCAGGTGTGCCTCGTGGAGGGGATGGCCGCCCGCAGGCGGAAATTCCTTCTCTACCTTCCGATGAGGAATCCGATCATCCGCCTGGAGGTCGGCGTGCCAGCGGGCGCCTGTTTCCGGCCAGTCGCCCCGGGGCGAGTGAAGCCCATTGCCTATTACGGCTCGTCTATCGTCCATGGCACCTTCGCCTCCCGGCCTGGCACGGCGCATCCCTCGATCCTCGGGCGGAAAGGTTTCTCGGATTTTTGTGCGGTGACCGGCCGGAAACTCCCGTGCTCCTCGTGGGCGATTTCCCAATGTCCCACGCATGGATCAAGCCGGAGTTGCTTCGCGCACACCGTGAAAAGTGGAAGGCGATCGACAAGGTTTACCGGCGTTGCCTGGATGCGGGCTGCAAAAACCTCAGCTATCTGGACGGACAGGAATCGCTCGGAACCGACGGGGAAGGAACGCTGGACGGCATCCACCCCAACGACTGCGGGTTCGTTCGCATAGCCGGATTTTTGTTCCCCGCCATGCAAAAAGCCCTTGCCGATAAGTTGTGAACCTCCACCCTATGAAATCCCTTCTGCACGGGAATCAGCGGAAGGGCCGAAATGCAGGCGCTGTCTGCCGGGGTGGAGGCCAGCGACCCACTGGCTGCCTGGACGCGCTTGCCGGGCATCCTGCGGTAGTTCCGGAAGGCACCATTTGCGCGTCCATTCCGAATAACGTCCACGGGGCCGTGGGACCTTACCCGATGGAATGCCGGAACGGATGCGATCCAAAGATGCGCCCAAGCAACCCGCGCGAAGGTGGCAAGTTGTTGCCTCTGAAACAAACATCCGACCTGGCCCAATGAGCGGGCGCTTTGGTCGGAGATGCGCATCGGCCGTGACACACTTCACAAAAACACGTCGACAACATCGCCGACGCAAAACATATTACAAATTGTAAGGCTTTACATTTTACCGACAGGCCCCCGAATATAGTGTTGAACCCGAAACCCCTTTTTGAATCATGGATGGGATTAGCATCGATACGAAACGCAGGCTGGCGGGCAAATCAGGCCGGGCCGGTATGCCGCATGTTGGCTCTGTCTTAACGGCGGAAAGACATGGTATTCGTGGTGAGGTATTCGGGTTGCCAGCGCCGTTTCCGGAACAACATTCCTTTCATTGAATTCGCATAACCCACATACTGCGGGGCATGCATGCCGGGGTGCACAAGCATGCCGCCTGTCCGGGCTGGTGTCCGGCCGGAGCCGGCGCGGGTTTTCTCTCATCGAGGTGCTGGTGGCGATGGCGGTCTTTTCGCTACTGCTCATCCTACTGGCCAGCGCCGGAACCTCGATGCTGCAGATCTGGACGAGGGCGAGAGGGCAGATCACGTCGTTCCAGTCAGCGAGGGACGCCTTCGAGTCGCTGACTCGGAAGCTATCGCAGGCGGCGCCGAACACCTATTGGGGATACGACAGCCCGGCAGGCCCGACGCAGTATCTGCGCCGCTCCGTACTCCAGTTTGTCTGCGCCCCGGCTTCCGACCTGTTGGGGGCGGGATACGGCCCGACCGGCGCCGTGTTTTTCCAGTCTCCGTCTGGATATTCGCTGAATTCGGACAACCGCCCGCTGGCGATACAGGCTCATGGAACTGGTGCAGCCCACGGAAGAGATGTCCGTCCATGATCCACTCGACACGGAGGACTGGTATAAAACCCCGGTGTCCGCCGGGGAGGCTCTGCCGGTGGCTGACAATATTATCGCGCTTGTCATACGGCCGCTGCGGTCGCGGGCGGACGATCCCGCGCAGAGCCCCGGTGAGTTCTCGTTCCTTACCCTGCAGGAAAATTCGCAAGTTTTGCCCGGCGTGACCGGAACGTTCGGCCCGACGACCAGACGCAGCCTCCCCCCTTCTCGGTGCTGTCGAAGCGAATGCTGTTTTTTCCGGACACATGGGATTCCCGGTCCAAAACGCACGTCCCGAAATCGGGGGCGCTGATCTGAACGTGCCAACCCGATGGCTAGTCCTCCCCGGAAGACCCGGACAGGTTCTCCAAATCCCCGTTCGGAATCATGTTTTTCTCAGCGCCCGCATCGCCCGCCGCGGGCAATGCCGCCATCAACAGGCAGGCCAGGGCTCGCCGGATGAGACGGGAGCGGCAGGTCGTTGGAACCGCGACCATGGCACGAGCCTATCGATTCGCACAGCGACAGCTCAAGAAAACTGCAATGCCTTACATTATCGCTGTTTTGGCAAAATGCCTCTTGTTCCGGACACCTGTTTTGCGGTAGCCACAGCCCATGGCTTCGCGTCCGTCCCAAACCCTCAACATCATTGAGTTCGCGAAGAGGCTCGGTCTTTCGACAGCGACCGTGTCCCGCGCGTTTCACGAGCCCGACAAACTCCGCCCGGAAACCCGCGACCGGGTTCTGGCCCTGGCGGAGGATCTGCATTATTTCCCCAATCCCAGCGGTCGCGCTCTGGTCACGGGGCGCCACGATATCGTCGGCCTGATCTGGCCGCTGGAGGTCGAGGGGCCGGACGCCCAGTTCTCGCAGCGGGTTCTTGCCGCGCTGGCACAGGAACTCGGGGTCAACGATTTGGACCTCCTGATCTGCCCGGTCGACCGCCGCCAGCCCCGCACTCTCGAACACGTGCGCCGAACCATCCTGCGATCCAGGTGCGACGCCTGGATCCTTCTCTATCCCCGGCACCATGACGCGCTCATCCAGGCCTTGCAGAGCTCGAACAAGCCCGTGGTCTGCCTGATGGGCGAAATTCAGGAGTGCCCCTCCTGGAAGTGCGTGCGCCTCAATCAGCGCCAGTGGATCGAGGACGCCCTGCGCCGCCTCAAAAGCGCGGGATGCCGGAGCGTGCTGTTTTTTGGCTCGCGCCCGGGCGAGCCCGATCACCAGGAACGCCTGAAGGTTTTCTCCGTGTTGGCTCCGCGGTTTTTTGGCTCGCGGACAACATTGCTGCCCGATTGGCCTCCGGATGTGGCTCAGTTGAAGCGGCGGCTCTCCTCCGGCCGGATCGATGCGATCATTGGTGTGGATGACAGTGCGGCCCTCGCCGCTATCGGTGCCTGCCGGGACATGGGAGTCCTCTCCCCGGACAGAGTCAAGATCGTCGGCATCGACGATACTCCGTTCGCCAGCTTCTCATCGCCGTCGCTGAGCACCTACCGCCAGCCCCTCGACGAAATGACCAGGTGCGCCGTGGAACTCGCCATGAATGCCAGGCAACGCTCCCGGCTCTTCGAGGCGATTTTTGTGCCCCGTGCCACTCTGCCGGAAGACTGACAACCCTGCGGCCGCCTTTCCCGATTTACTTTCCTCCAACAGGCAGCTGCATAATTTGCCATTCCGAATTTGAAGGCCCGGGATTCTGCGATTGCGCGAATCCCTCACCGCAGTAAACTGCGCGCGAGAATCGCTTTTCCTGTCATTGCTTTGCATAACTTGTCGAAAGCACAAATTACAGCACAACAGCACTTTTCAAAAAGGGATATAGGCACAAGCTATTGTAACTGAGCATCAGCCGGCGTGGCGAAATGGCAGACGCAAGGGACTTAAAATTCAAAATTTAGCGATTTTATCCGGTTGCATTTCGTCACATGCCATCGCCTTGGAAAGCTGATAATATCAGGGTTCCAAGCGATTATTGCCTGTTCAACAAGGCAGGCAAATGGGCGAGTTCCAAGACCCCCAAAGTAGAACAAAAGTAGAACACGGAGCCTCACGCGCGCGCGCGGACGAGGGAGCGATTCCTGGGGGCGGTTCTCAATTTGTTCTCGGGAGGGCCTCTCGCGCCTTCGGGAGGAATGCGAAAGCGAGGCTGTAGACGCTCGGGGAGCCTCACGCGCGCGCGCCTGCGAGGAGAAAAGACGTTCTTGAGCCCGATTGGCGGTGCAAATACCCTGCGTGCATACTCTCGACTCTGTTTACTGAACCTGATATTTCCCCTTTCCGATGAGCATTTTCTCGAGTTGCCAGCCTCGCCTTGAAGTCCGCCAAGGAGAACTAAACGATGCCATCTTTGCTGCGGATTTCGGGGATCTGATCGCGGGACGGTCGGCTGATGTTTACGCCGACCCGGCCAAGTTTTTCGGCAACACGCACCCGGCCCAGAATCTCAAGGATGTGGCAAAAGCGGTCTTTTCTCGTCTTGCGAACCCGAAGGACGCCGGGCTGACTCTACGGCTGAGCACGGGATTCGGTGGAGGGAAAACCCACACGCTCATGACTCTTTGGCATCTGGGGCGCAGTGTTTCGGATGCCGCGCTCGGCTCGGAGATACTTCCTTCGGATCTTCGACCGTCAAAGGTGACGACGATCGCCATTGATTGCGGCAAGGCCGGCGTCCCGGATTTCAACACCCACGCCGACGCCTCAACCCACAGCCTCTGGGGAGAATTATTCTACCAGCTTGGCGAAGCGGGAGCAAAGGGCGGCGGGGCGAAAGCTCTGGCCGCACTGGGTGCTGCAGACGCTCCGGAAGCCTCGCCGAACGCGAAGCAACTCGACGCAGTGCTGCCGGAAGGGCCGATTCTTTTTCTCGTTGATGAGCTGGTCATTTACATGGCGAAGCTCTCAGAGCGGGGGCAGGGAAACCTTCTCGGCTTCTTGAACCTTCTTTCCTCGGTTGTAAGCAATCGCCCGGAGACTGTGCTCGTGGTCACTGACCCAGGGCAGCAGGCGGTCTATGCGCAGCAATCCCAGCGCATCGCCCAGCAACTCGAAGATTGCGCCCGGGATTTGGAGGAGATCTTTGGGCGGAAAATGAGCAGCATCGACCCCATCGGCGATGAATCTGCGAAGGTCATTGTCCGTCGCCTGTTCGGCAAGGTGGAACCGGATGCGGCACGCAAAACTGCGCAGAACTACTCGGATTTGTTCAAGCGTGTCTCCGATGCTGACTCGCGACTGCTCCCAACCGGTGGAGCGACTCCCCCCGCATCGCCCGCCTACAAAAAGTCCATCGAGGATTGCTACCCATTCCATCCCCGCCTCCTGAAAACCGCCGAGGAGCGCCTTGGGGCGATGGCCAGCTTTCAAAAAAGCCGGGGTGTCCTCCGGTTGTTTGCGAGGATCATCCGGGATGTTTGGAACAACCAGACAGCCTGCGACCTCATCTCCGCTGGGGATGTGAATTGGGCGGACAAGGACATCCAGGCCGACCTGCTCAACCGGCTCCAAAAGGACCGGTTCACGGCAGCGATCAGGGCTGACATCACTGGGCACGCCACTGATCTCGACGGCGGGCATCGTGGGATTCATGTCCGTTCCGCTTCCGCCTTGCTCTTGGAAAGTCTGGACACGACAAATTCCACCAGTGGGCTCGATGCGCCTGAATTGGCCCTCGCCATCCTCCGTCCTGAAGATGCCGGTCCGGAACCCGGCGAGGCGCTTGATCGCCTCATCGGCGTTTGCTGGCACACCTATCCGATGGCTGGTGGCCGTGGCTGGCAGTTCCGCACGGAACCGAACGTCATGCGTCAGATTGACGAAATGCGCGGGAAAATTGCGCCCGACGATGCCGCCGCCCGTATCCGGGCAGAGGTTCAGCAATACTTCAGCGGTGCCATTTTCAAGTTGGCCTCCTGGCCAGCACAAGCGAATCAGGTTCCGGAATCCGCAGACCTCCAGCTCGCTCTTTGCACCGACACGAAGCACGCTACCAACATCGTTACCTACAGCGACGACCGGGATCCGTTATCGCCGGTGCCACGGGGGTTCAAAAACGCACTCCTCGCCGTCGCCCCCTCGGAGTCGAAATGGGCTGGTGCCTTGGAGAAGGCTCAGCGCCTGATGGCAGCCGAGAAGATCAAAAAAGAACATGCCACGGGAGCCCAGGGAAAGCAGGTCCTCGAACAAATTGACCGCTTGGAGCCTGACCTCCGCAAACAATTCTTTCTCCACGGCTACCGGGCTTTCGATCAGGTTGTCCTTTCGGGCCGCACCCCTCTCCAACTGGAGGAGCAATACATGGTGCCAGAAGCGCAGGTTCTCCAGCGTCCGAACGGACAGTCCCTGCTCCGGAAATTTCTTCAGGAGAAAAGTCTCCTCTTCGACGTATCCGATGGCATCGCCCCCGATTATTTCGTGGATAAAATCCTTCCAGGAGCCACGCCGGTTCCTGGCGAGCCCGAAGCCTTTACGGCCAAGTCCATCCACGAGCGCATCTTGTCAGCTCCCGGACTCCGCCTGATCCCTGATGCGGATGTTATTCGTTCGACGATATTGAAATCTGTTGAGGCAGGCAAAACCGCAGCCTGCTTCGCCGATGGCACGGCTTTTGACAAAGAGGGCTCGGTGGTTGGTGTGCCGGGACATCGCCGCCGCATATCCTCCCGTATCACTTCCACTTTTCCCCTTGATGATTCTGTCCGCGTATCACTGGCGGAGACCGATACAGCGAAGGGCTGGCTCGCCGAGAACAAAAGCGATCCCGGTGAAGGTGGTGGTTCCGGCGGTAGCGGAGGTTCCGGCGGTGGCGGGGGGCCAACTCCCCCGCCTCCTCCGGCGAGTCAAGTGACAGCGACGACATGGAGCGCCATCCTTGTTTATGCGGAGACGCGGCCGCTTCTCAAACTCGAACTCCGGGCTCCTGCGCCAGCCGTCGCCGCCACGCTTGCCACTCTCGCCCAGCCTCTCGGAGCTGACTCGCTGACCGTGAGCGTCACGCTTTCCGGCGACGCGAAAGATGGGGGTTCTGTTCATTTTGCGGCCAACGACCTGAAACTCAACCACCCGACGAAGCCGCTTCAGATCGCTCAGACGCTTTTCAACTCCCTCACCGATGGATGTGGCTATGAGGCGACCGTGATTCTTTCATTCAAAGGAGGTCGTTCCGGTCTGCACCCCGCCTTGGAAAATCTTCAACAAAGCGCCTCCGCGGACGTGAAACCCATCGGCGTCTTCGACAAGCCCTGCACGTGATTCCAACCCCATGAAAATCCGCGAAGCCTCCTTTGCCCTCAGGGTTGTTCGCCGCCGTCTTGGGGATGCCGCCATCCTTTACCGGCGCTCTCTCGATGAAAAGATGAACGAACGCCTGACCCGCGTCGCTGCCATCTCGCCACTCGCGTTTGCCTCCGCCTCACAGATGATCCGTCAGGCCGTGAAGGAGAATCTGCCGAAAGGTGCTCGGCTCAAGCTCGATCCCGGTCCGTTCTACCCGCTGGACGACGACTGGGGCGCCCGTGTCGCCTGCTACGCGATGGTGGCTGCCGGCTTGCGCAATGCCGACCGGCTCCACAAAGCGTCGGCGCACCTGCAAACCGCTGATCCCGGTGAAGCCGCCTGGTGGTTCGGCCTCATGCGCAACGGACGTCTCCGCCGCACCCGCCGGGCATTGCGCATCTTGCTGGAGGCTGTTCAGTGAAGCCGTGGATCGAACGGGCCACCGAAAAGCTCGAAGCGAGCCTATACCCGCTGCCTCACGAGCTGAACGAACTCGATTGGAAGCAGGCGCTTTCACCCGATAAGCGCAGGCTTTCCGAGCATCTCTCTGCTTTCGCAAACTTGGAGGGTGGCGGCTTCCTTGTTTTCGGTGTGGACAACAGCGAAGGCAACCTTGTCGGGATCAATCCCCCCGATGCATCACGGATTTCAAATCAACTGGCCAACTTGGCACGATCCGCTATTGAGCCGCCGCAGGCTCTCGACCATGCGGTCGTCGATTTCAAGGAAACCTCACTTCTGTTCGTCCATATCCCAGAATCCGCAGCCAAGCCTGTTCAGATCCGGGGTGGCAGCGTCGAGGATTCGTTCATCCGCTCCAACGGCACGACACGACGTGCATCAAGGCATGAGCTGGCCTCAATGATGCTCAACAGCCGACCTCCGCGCTGGGAGGAATTGCACGCTTCAGGAGAGCTCGCTGCCGAAGATGTCATCGCCCGCCTCGACGTGCCTAGCGTCGCAAAACTTCTCGCCCGTCCCGCACCATCGAATTCGGATGAGATTCTGCGATGGCTGCAGGAGGAAAAAATGGTCCAGCCATCAGGTTCCGGCGGATTCTGCATCACCAACTTCGGGGCCATTGCGGCAGCCCGCGATATCAACCAATTTGATTCCCTCTCACGAAAAGCCGTTCGGCTCATCGTTTACAAAAGCATCAACAAGACCGAGGCCGAGCGCGAGATCGTCGGCAAGAAAGGTTATGCCATCGGCCTCGAAGGGCTCCTTCAACGACTCGGGCTGGTGCTCCCTCAAAGCGAGATCATCCACAAGGCACTCCGGGTCCAGCACACAATTTACCCCGATGCGGCCCTCCGCGAACTGATTCCCAACGCACTCATCCACCAGGATTTTTCCATCCCCGGCACCAGCCCCATGATTGAGGTGTTTCCCAACCGGATAGAAATCACCAATCCGGGTCGTCTGCTTCCCGGCAAGCGACTCGACCGGCTCATCGGCACGACTCCGCAGTCCCGCAATGAAATCCTCGCGGCTGCCTTTCGCCGCTACGGCCTCTGCGAGGAACGTGGCACCGGATTCCAGAAAGCCGTCGCCGCGATCGAGCTTTTCGGCCTGCCTCCACTCCGCTTCGAGGAGGGCGACAACTGGTTCAAGGTCACACTTTTCGCCCCGAGAACCTTCGCGGAAATGTCCCCTGTAGAGCGCATCGAGGCCGCCTACCAGCATGCCGTGCTCCGCCACTTGGGGGGGGCCACTCTCACCAATACCACCCTTCGGGAACGCCTGACATTGCCGGAAAAACGACGGGACACTGTTTCAAAACTCATCCGCGAGGCTGTGGAGGCGAAAAAACTCAAACCGAAAGACCCCAAAAATACCTCCAGCAAGTTTTCCCAATACCTCCCATGGTGGGCGTAATCTTACTTGTTCCGAATCCGTCCATGATCTGCAACGCTCACAAAATGAACGACCTGCTGCTTGGTTTTCCAGCCACCGGTGGGATCGGAACCGCCTCCTTGGTTCGGGGGTTGGTCAAATCATGCACATCACTGGCATTGAGCCGCTTGCTACTTGGTTTGAATCCGGCCTCCTTCATCCTGCGTAATTCATACCCACCAACTTCCCCCTCCTCATCGAAGACTGGCTCTCGCCCGCACGATGATGTGGTCCGCCAGAAGGACATTTCGCAGTCAAAAGCAGGAAGCCCGGCGCGGGCCGGGCTTCCAGAAGAGGCGGGAGTGTTTGGCGCGGGGGCATTGCTGCCACAATTCCTTTCGGAATTAACCGCCACCCTTAACTCCCTGATATGTGATCAGCCTACGATCTCAGGTGAATCACCGCAAGGGGTTTTTCCATGAATCTGTTGAACCGCGAGCCACCTGTCGCGCCGTTGCCCGAGAACGAGAAGTTTTTCCTCGAACTGTGGCACGGTATGACCCATGAGTCCTCCCTTGATTCCCACCGCGTTCGATGCCTGAACGCTCGCACGATCATCAGGGAGTTGAATGAGGAAATTCAAATCGGACGCGCCCGGTCCGACGACGTTCTGGCACTTTGTAACGAAGCCGGTGAAATCCTCGCTTGCGATCAGGTCGTTGACGGATCGTTCCCACGGCATATCGGAATTCTCAAGCCACTTCTGGCAAAGCCGCCGCTTCCTGAAGAGAAGAAAAAGGACCCAGCGCAGGAGGCCGCCTTCCGCGAATTTCGGTTCGCAGTCGCCGATTTTTCGGCAGCGCTCGAAAAGGACTACTTCAAGCAACTGTTGGTCAATCTGCCGCAAGCGATCTCGGACGCCGACTTTTCCCGAATCGAGGCGTTTACGGGAGCCGTGCTGAGCGATTTGATCGATCAAGGTTGGCCGATAGAGACACTCTTCTCGTGGCCAAATTTCTTTCTCGAGAAGAAACGTCCGCGCCACGACACATTTGCCAGCAACCTGAGTTTCATGATCCGCAACCTTGAGGATGGTAGCCAGCCCTACTCGGTGATTCTGCGGCTGAGCGGGAGTTCCAAGCTCTCGGAGTTCGGCGATTTTAACGGCTTCCATTTCAGAAGCGACCCTGGTTTTGCCCCTGACGGCAGTCCACCTCAGCAAAAATTTGCGGCCCGGAGCCAGCTTACAACCTTCGCCGAGATCGAAGTTGACGCCCCGGACTTCACTGCGGCGGCGATTGCTGCGCGTGAGCGATTCGAGCGTTGTCTGGACCTGCTGCGCTTCAATTTCGAACCCGAGCCGCTCAAGGTGGATGCCCGGTGCCTCGTCACGCGGAAAGGGGACGGACGCATAAGGCTCCCAGAGGTCCGGCATCTGGTGCCCAACCCTCATCACCATCTGGAAGCAGTCGATTTCCGGCAATTTACCAAGCAGCTCGAAGAAATCCTCGCTCGCCCGGGTTTCCAATCGGAATCTCGCGAAAGGCTGCGGGCCGGGTTACGCCACTTCCGCATCGGGAGCGATGCCGATACCTACAAGGACAAATTCCTGAGCTGGTGGATGGGTTTGGAGTTTCTTGCCTTCGTGGGTGCCGATGGCAACATCGGTCCCACGGTGGCTGACCATGTGAGCGACACGCTCGTTCAGCGGTATCTCTACAAGTTCGTTTCCGACCTCGTGCGGACGCTCAAAGGTTACAAGATTGCGTGGGTGGAGGATCTTGTGCAGACGTCTGGTGCCGCCAGTCTCGAAGATCTCGACCACCTCAAGTGCCTGACCATCCTTCAGTCGCAGCAATGTTCCGAGACCCTTGCCTCGGCATTTCCGACGAACCCGGTCGCTGCTCGCCGAATCCGTCGTCTTGCACAGATCCTCCAAGACCCCAAAAAAACTGCAGATGCCGTTGCTGCCCACCATCGTAATCTGCGGTGGCATTTGAGCCGCGTTTACCGGGTCCGGTGTTGCATCGTCCATGGCTCGGAGGTTCGCCACCGTCTGCCACTCTTGACCGCCAACCTCGAGTTCTACCTCAAAGAACTCATTGTTATTCTTCTGAGAGCCTTTTCAAAGAACTCCCACCTGACTTCCCTGCACGAAACCTTTCAGCGAGCCGCCGTTGCGCTCAAACGCACCGATCATGAGCTACGGGCACAGGGAGCCAATGCAGACTCCGTCCGCAGCGCCGTCTTCAACTCGATCGTTCTGCAAGAAATTCATTCCACATAATTCACGCTTTCCCATGAAACTTCCCCGCCTCCTCATCGAAGACTGGCTCCCCGCCGCCGCCATCGGCGTCGAGTGCATGCGCGAACGGGGGTCGGCGAGTGCGCTGGCTCCTCACACCTACCTCCACGTCTGGTGGGCGCGGCGACCACTGGTTGCTTCCCGCGCTGCCGTGCTTGGCTCGCTGCTTCCGGCGGATTTCCCTCGGGACAAGTTTGAGCGGCTGCTGGGCTTTGGGCGTCCGGGGAATGAATTGGTGAAGTTAAGGGCATTGATGGATCGCGGGGTGCGAGTCGAGGGAGGGTTTAATGCGGGCCGGGCATTCAAAAATGGGATGCGGGAGGAAGATCTCCGCGAAGCCCATGCCGCCGTGAAGCAGATCTTCGGCGACGATATCGCGGTTATCGATCCGATGTCCGGCGGCGGGTCGATCCCGCTCGAATCCGCCCGGCTTGGATTCAAGACCTACGCGAACGAACTGAACCCAGTCGCTTGCACGGTTCTCGAAGCCACGGTGGATTATCCATTCCGCTTCGGCCCCGAACTTGCGGAGAAGGCGCGGAAATGGGGAAGGGAGTTGGTGACGCGGATCGAAAAGCGGCTCGCGGATTTCTTCCCAAAACGCACGGACGGTCTCGTTCACGCTTACATCTTCGCACGCACAGTGCCGTGCCCGGATACTCAGCACCCAACCCCATTGGTGCCCGACTGGCATTTGCTGAAGCCGAAGGGTAGCGAATTGCGAGTGGTTGCGGAGCCTGTCGTTGATACCAAAGCAGGCACATGGTCTGTGCGTATCCGGGAAGTCGGCAAGCACGCAGGGCAGATGAAGGAAGCTCCGCTGCCTACCTACAGTGGTGGCGATGGGATTTCGATTTTTACACGCATCAAAATCTCTGGCGACTACATCAAGGCCCAAGCCCAAAATGGCAAAATGGGCAGCGCCCTCTACGCGGTTGCCGTCAAAACTCCGAACGGACTAGAATTTCAGCCTCCCACCCAAGACGACCTCGACGCCATCGCTTCTGCTGAAAAGGAACTCGCGAAACTTCGGCCGGATTGGGAGGCCAAAGGGATTATACCGAACGAAAAGTATCCGAAAGTCAGCAGCGATGAGAGACCAATTACTTATGGGATGCCACTTTGGGCTGATATGTTCTCACCGAGGCAGCTTCTTGGTTTCGGTGTGCTCGTTGAGGATTTGAAAAAACTCAGATCTGACATCCTTACTGAAGGACGTTTGGAGGAGGGGGAGGGGGTGCTGCATTTGCTCGCTTGCGGCATGGACAAGTTTCTAAATTGGAACGCAATTCTATCTTCATGGAACGCCCCCTATGGGACGGCTCGCAGTGTTTTTGATCGACACGATTTTGCCTTCAAGGTCACCTACTGCGAGATGGCACCCTGCAATGCCGGAAACGGACTGCAGTGGGCATTGAATAATTGCATCGAAGCCTACGAAGATCTTGCTTCGTTTGTTCACACCAACAAATTCGCTCCTCCAGAAATCACCCAAGGCAGCGCCACGAACCTTGCGCACCTCGATAACGAAAGCATCTCTGCGGTGGTCGTGGACCCGCCGTATGCCGACAACGTGCAATACAGCGAGCTGGCGGATTTCTTTTATGTGTGGCTGAAGCGGACGCAAGGGCATCGTCGGCCCGAGTGGTTTTCCACCTACCTCTGCGACCACAGCGAAGAAGCGGTCGTCAATATTTCCCGGCACCGGGAGGAAAAGGAGGCCGCCAAAACCGCCAAAGCCAAGGCGAACGCATTTTATCAGGACCTCATGACGCAGGTTTTCCGCGAGGCGCACCGGGTGCTCCGCCGCGAGGGGGCGCTCACGGTGATGTTCACGCACAAGAAGCAGGAGGCTTGGGAAGCGCTCTTCTCCTCGCTCATTGCCGCCGGGTTCACCATCACGGCTACCTGGCCGGTCAAGACCGAGAGCGAGCACTCGCTGCATCAGGCCAAGAAGAACGCGGCCCAGAGCACGGTGATCCTCGTCGCCCGCAAGCGCCCGCCCGGCGCGGGAACCGGCTACTACACCGAGGAGATGAAGACGGAGATCCGCCAAAAGGCGCGGGCCACAGCCGAGCGCCTCAAAACCGAGGGCCTCAATGCGGTGGATCAGTTGGTGGGATCCTTCGGCCCGGCGATGGAAGTCTATTCCCGATACGACGCGGTAAAAACCGACACCGGAATCGACATCGGCGTGAGTGCGGCGATTGACGAAGCCAGCGAGGCGGTGAGCCAATGGCGCATCGAGCAACTGGCGGAACGCGGGCTCGGCGGCGTCGAGGCTGAGGGCAAATTTGCGCTGCTCTGCTGGGATGTTCTCGGCGCGGCGGAGTTCCGCTACAACGAAGCAACCCTGCTTGGCAAAGCCGTCGGCATGGATGTGGACAGCCTCATCACTGCCGGGTTGGTCACCAAGGTGGGTGACAAAATCCAGGTCGTCCCGGTCAAAGGCCGCCGCCGCGAGCGTCCGCTGGAACAGGAAGAAGCCGACCTACTCGGCGCACCGATCACCTCCGGCAAACGCCGCAAAAAATCCGACACCCTCAAAGTTCACCCGAACGACCCGGCCTTCCGCACCGCCCTTGACGGATGCCATGCGTTGGCACTGCGTTATCTCGAAGCCGGCGGCGGAGCGGGAGGAGTCGGCAATGCCAAAGAGCTCGCCCGGCGACAAAACTGGCAGGCTGGCAGCCCTGTTGCCCGCCTTCTCGAAGCGCTCATCCATGCCGCCCCGGAGGCCATGCGCCACGAGGGTGGAGCGAAGAGTGCTGCCGCCATGTTCCCCGAGTTCCGGGCCTGGCATTCTCTGCTCAAACCCCTCTTCGGAATCGAGCCCCCGGATTGGACCCAGAAGCTCGACCCCGAAATGGACCTCCCGCTTTTTGCGGGAACACAGGCGGAAATAGAAGACGAGCCCGAGGAGGAGGAAGAAGAGTAGTTCCCGTTTTGGGAACTTTTCTCTTGATCTTCTGAACCATTGACCCGATTATTGCCATGAGAGTCATCGCCCGCAAAACGCTCCGCGACTTCTACGAAACGCATGCCGACGCGAAAGCGCCGCTGGAGGCATGGTTTCAGGAAACTGTGGACGCAAGCTGGCATGGCCCGAAGGACATCAAAGCCCGTTACCCGTCTGCCGACATCCTGCCCGGAAACCGGGTGGTCTTTAACATCAAAGGAAACACCTACCGTCTCATCGTCAAAATCCACTTCAACACCGGCATCGTTTTCATCCGCTTCGTGGGCACCCACGCGGCCTATGACAAGATCGATGCCACCACCGTATAATACCATGGGAAAAGCAAGAATCGTCCCCAAAGGCAAGGGCATGCCGGGCATGCGCCTCGTTCGACGCGGCACCCGAAGCCCGAGCACAGCATGTCCCTTCGCCCCGAAAATCTTGAAGACCCAGGAGGAGCATGAGGCCGCTTTAGCATATGTTTCCGTGTTGATGGACGCCGCCCCCGGCTCCGAAGATATGGAAGCGCTCGAACTCTGGTCCCTCTTGGTCGAGCGATACGAGGAGGAACATTATCCCATCGACATTCCGGATCCAGTGGAGGCGATCAAATTCCGCATGGAACAGGAAGGCCTCCGCCAAAAAGATTTGGAGAGATATTTTCCCGGAAAGAACCGGGTCTCCGAAGTTCTCAACCGCAAGCGCCCGCTCAGCATCGGGATGATCCGCGCTCTCCATCGCGGGCTCGGCATCCCAGCGGAAGTTCTGCTCCAGGAAGTCCCCGCCTGACCACATGACATCGCTCCGGAGCCGCCCTTGGCGAAGGTTTCTTCAAGCCCACGATGGGGCCTTGGTCGAAGAACTCTACAATCCGGCGCTCGGCATGGCGGTGCGTTACGACCGGTGCTGTGCGTATTTTTCGAGTTCTGTTCTCGCGGTTGCAGCGCGGGGTTTCGGGGCAATCATTCAGCGGTTTCTGGAGGAGCCTCCGACGGTGCCTCCAGCGCCGATCCGCCTTCTCGTCAATGAGGAGATGATCCGTGAGGATGTCCGGGCGCTCACCGAGGGACACGACCTTTCTGTTCTCGAAAAGCTTCTCCTCTCCCGGCTGCAAAGCCCACAGGAGGCCATCGAGAAGGACCGGATGGCGCTGCTGGGATTCTTGGTCAAACACGGCTGGATCGAAGTGCGGGTGGGTGTGCTGCGAACGGGGAACGGAATCCTGCATTCAAAGTTCGGTGTCGTGAGGGATGCGGAGGGCGATGCCCTCATGTTTCGCGGCAGCGCAAATGAATCCGCCCACGGCCTTCAGAACAATGTCGAGCATGTCGAGGTGACCACCTCGTGGGATGACCCGAGCGGCTACGACCATTTCACCAGGCTCTTCGAGCGGATGTGGACAAACCAACATCCGGCCATCGAGACCTTCAGCCTGCCGGAAGCGGTGCTCCGCAAGCTGATTTCGTTTGCTCCCGAGGAGGGGGACCTCGAATTGCCCGGCAGAATCGGCGACAAGAATACGCCACCGGCTCCTTCATCGGAACCAGACCCGATCCGCCGGAGAAAGACGGCGATGCTGTGGCGCTACCTCGTGGAATCTCCCTTTCTGCCCGGTGGCGAGCACGTCTGCGATGCCACGGCCCTCGTGGGCATGTGGCCGCACCAACGCCGGGTGATCGAGGAGACATCATCGGCATGGCCCGACGGTCGCCTGCTCTGCGATGAAGTCGGGATGGGAAAGACCATCGAGGCGATTCTTGTGCTGCGGCGGCTCCTGGCCGGGCGGGGTGTGCGCAGGGTCTTGTTTTTGTTGCCGGCGGGTCTGTTGCGCCAGTGGCAGTCCGAGTTGCGGGAAAAGGGGGGGCTTATCGTTCCTCGGCTCCAGGGCAGTTCGCTTGTCGTGTGGCCTGATGGTCGCGAGGAAACCGTGGACGGTCTTTCCGAGGCGCTGAAACAACCGCTTCTTCTCGTCAGCCGGGAAATGGCTCGCCTCGAAGGGAACCGGGGAACCCTGCTTGCAACGGAACCTTGGGATTTGGTGCTCCTCGACGAATCCCACGCCGCCCGGCGTTTGGATCAGAAGGAGGGTGCGTTCAACCAAGCCAACCTGCTTCTGGGACTTCTCCGCAGCCTCCAGCTTTCCGGGCAAGCTAAGAGCCTTCTACTCCTGAGCGCAACCCCGATGCAAACGCAGGCATGGGAACCGTGGGATCTGTTGGGGGTTCTCGGCGAGGGGGACCCGTGGCTGGCGGAATTCAAAGCCGTGAGAAAGTATTACGA
>CAZRIL010000095.1:0-21330 GCA_964600115.1 uncultured Chthoniobacter sp.
TCAAACCCCCATGAAATCCAGAGAAATCTATTGACCGTTGTGGGGAAAAATGGTGAAACGTGGGGCTATGTGGCGGGATAGGCCACTTCAAACCTACTAGACCATGGGTCAGGAATCCACAAAGGCAACGACTTACTCGGGCACGTTTCCGCGGTCACTCGACGCGAAGAAACGTGTCGCGATTCCGTCTGCCTGGGTGTCCGGCGAGGGGGATGAGTTTCACGTGGCCCCGCACCCCAACGAGCACATGCTGATGATCATGAGGGAGGAGGAATTGGGGAAGTGGGCGCAAAGGTTTCAGGATTCCACAAAGCTGACACCCCAGCAAAAGCGCGGAGCGATCCGGGCATTCTATGCCTCGGCCCGCGCGGTCTCGACCGACAAGCAGGGTCGGATCCTGCTGCCCGAGTCCCATTGCGAATGGGCGCAGCTTGGCGGGGAAGTGGTCTTCCTTGGATCCCACGACCGGATCGAAATCTGGTCCACCGAGAATTTCCAGGCAACAGAAGCCGCCAACCGGTCTGCCCTGCAGGCTGCAGCCGAGGAGAGCGGCCTGTGAAATGAAACCAATATCACAATGAGGAACCAACCCTGATGGCAAAAGGCGGCCGGTCATTTTTCTTCGGTTTCCAAACCGGAAAATCCGGCGACGGGAAGCCGCCCGGACACGCCACCATCAAAATCCGACCCCGGAACGCCTATGAACTTCTTGGACTGCGAAGACCTGCTGGAAATACCCTTGGAAAAAACTGACGAGAACGGACCTGCCTACCATGTGCCGGTTATGCTGGACGAGGTGGTCGCCCTGCTGCGTCCGGCTCCGGGCATGCTGTTTCTTGACGGAACCGTCGGCGGCGGCGGCCACACCGAGCGCCTCCTGGAGTGCGGCGCGGAAGTGATCGGGCTCGACCAGGATCCGGATGCGGTGGAGGAGGCTCGCGGGAGGCTGGCCAGATTCGGCTCCCGGCTCCGGCTCATTGAAGCAAACTTCCGCGAGGCGGAAAGCGTGCTCGACGATCTTGGTGAGCGGCGCGGGCTCGCCGGCGCTCTGCTGGACATCGGCGTTTCGTCCCACCAACTGGACACAGCGGAGCGGGGGTTCGCCCTGATGAAGGATGGCCCTCTGGACATGCGCATGAGCCGCTCGTCGACCCCCAGCGCCGCGGATCTCGTCAACACAGCACCTGTCGCCGACCTGGCAAAAATCTTCCGCGAATACGGCGAGGAGCCTCGCGCGATGCAAATCGCCGCCCGGATCGGAGCCCTGCGTGTGCAGCACCCGTTCGCCACGACTTTCGACCTTGCGGCCGCGGTTTCCTCCGTGGCCCCGCGCACGAGCGGGCGCCATCCGGCGACCCGGGTGTTCCAGGCTTTGCGGATCGCTGTGAACGACGAACTGGGAGCCCTCCAGGAGGCGCTGGAAACCCTTCCGGCCAGCCTTGCTCCCGGCGCCCGGCTTGCTGTGATCACGTTTCATTCGCTCGAGGACCGGATCGTCAAACATTTCTTCCGCGATCGCAGCCAGGAATGGATCGACCGCCCGGAATGGCCGGAGCCGCGCCGGAACCCTAACCGCATTTTCAGACTTTTGACCCCGCATCCGATGGATGCAGGCGTCGAGGAAATCGCCAACAACCCCCGCGCCCGGAGCGCCAAACTCCGCGTCGTGGAAAAACTGCAGGAGACAACACCATGAATGCCAACCGCAGAAAACAAGTAAATCCCGTCCATCTGTCCTCACTGATCCGGTGCCTTCTCGTGGCTCTGTTTATCGGGGCCAGCGGGCTGTTCTACCTCTATATCAAAACCCAGCAGTTCGCCCTGTCGGAGGAAATCCGTCAGGTGGAGCGACGGATCGCCAACATGCGCGCCCAAAATGAGAGCCTGCTGGCCCGCGTCACTGAACTCTCCTCGCGCCGCATGCTTCAGCAGAGGATCGCCGAGGGCTTCATCACCATGAAGCCGATCCAGGACAACGTGATCGCCCGCCTGATGCCGCCGGTGCAGGCCACGGATGACGGGGTATTGCGCACGGCATTCAACGAGGGCATTCGCCAATGAGGTGGACGGCACGCACACGCACGGGGATTGCCTGTGCTGCCGTCGCGATGGTCTTTACTGCCTACTCGGTCCGGCTAGTTGATCTCCAAGTCACTAAGCATAAGGAATATGCACAAATGGCTGCCGAGAAGCACACGATGCGTCTTGTCATCCATGCGCGTCGCGGCCTGATCTTTGACCGCAACGGCGAGTTGCTCGCTTCGAATCTTCCGGTCCGCACCGTCGTGGCGGACGGCTCCCATATCAAGGATCCCGCCGCCCTGGCAAAAGTTGTGGCGCCATTCCTCGACACGGACGAAGGCGAGCTCCGGACCAAGCTCACCAGCGGGAGAAAATACATCGTGCTCCGGCGGGAGTTTGCCGAGGAGAAAGCTGTTGCCCTCAACAAGGCGATTCAGGACGCCAACCTGCGGGGGATCTATTTCGAGCAAGATGCCGTCCGGATGTATCCGAACGGGCAGATGCTCGGACATGTGCTCGGGTTCCTGGACAATCTCGGGAATGGAATCCAGGGCGTGGAGCTGACGATGGAAAAGTCCCTGCGCGGGCAGGACGGCTACCGCTACATCGAACACGACAGGACCGGAAGGGAGATCATGCTGTATCGCGGGCAGGAGGAACCGGCGGTGCATGGCTTGAACGTGAGGTTGACGATCGACATGGGTCTGCAGGCGATCCTTGAGGAGGAACTGGACTCCGCCTTCAATGATCTCAAACCCGAAATGGCGGTGGGCATCCTCATGGATCCGAATACCGGAGAGATCCTCGCCATGACAAACCGGCCCTGCTTCGACCCGAACCATCCGGGGGATGCGAAACCCGAGCAGATGAAAAACCGCGCGATCCTGGACATGGTCGAGCCCGGCTCGACGTTCAAGATTGTGGTCGCATCCGGCGCGCTCAACGAGGGAACCGTGAACGAGAAAACCTCGATCTACTGCGAGAACGGGGCCTTTGCCTACGGAGGAAGGATCCTCCGCGATCACCACGGCTACGGCTCCATGGGCGTCTTCGACATCCTTGTGAAATCCTCAAACATCGGCTCCGCGAAGATGGCGCTCATGATGAAGGATGCCAAATATTACGAATACGTCCGGCGCTTCGGATTCGGCGAAAAGTCCGGCATCGAGCTTCCCGGCGAGATTCCAGGGCTTGTGCATCCGCCGCACCGCTGGGACAAGCTGACAATCACGCGCATGCCGATGGGACAGTCGGTCGCGGTCACCCCCTTGCAGATGACCATGGGCATGTCGGTTATCGCGAACGGCGGACGGTTGTTTGCGCCGCAGATTGTCCGCTCGATCGAGGACTCGGACGGGAGGGTCGTCTTCAACAAACCGCCGAAAGTTCTCAGGGAGGTCGTCTCGGAGAAAACCGCCCGTTTCGTCAGCAGCGCGCTGTCCGGCGTGGTCGGTGAGGGCGGGACAGCCCAGTTGGCGAAAGTCGCGGGATTCACGGTGGCGGGCAAGACCGGCACCGCGCAAAAGGTCAGTCCCGCAGGAGGGTATGCGCCGGGGAAATATGTGGTTTCCTTCGTGGGCTACCTTCCCCAGGAAAACCCGCGGTTCGTTTGCCTAGTCATGCTTGACGACGCCAAGGTCGCCTCGAACCTGAATTATGGTGGATTGGTCGCGGCGCCTGTGTTTTCCAGAATCGGCGAACGCGCCGCTCGCTACCTCGATCTTGTTCCCGTGCTCCGCGCGGAACCGGCCGGACCGCTCGCACTGCGCGATCAAAAAGGGGAAAGGACAAATTGACCTGATGAGGCTCAATCCGCTGCTCCAGTCCGCTGGAATTCCGGCCATACTTGCCGACCCCGAGATCAGCTCGCTCTCCTACGACTCCCGCCTGGCCGGGACCGGAAGCCTGTTCTTTGCGCTGCCCGGCAGCAGGACAAATGGTGCGGAGTTCGCGAGGCAGGCGGCAGAGAAGGGCAGCGCGGCTGTTGTGACGGAATCGGAGCCCGGCGATTGCTCGTGCCCGGTTATCCGGGTGTCAGATGCCAGGGCGGCCATGGCGGATATCGCCGCAACTTTTCACGGGCATCCCGACCGATCCATGAAGTGTGCCGGAGTGACGGGGACGAACGGGAAGACGACCACCGCGTTTCTCATGAAGCACCTGCTCGATTCCGCTTCGCTCCGCAGCGGGCTCATCGGCACGGTAAAATACATCGTCGGCTCCGAGGAAATCTCCGCTCCGCGGACGACTCCGGAATCGACAGATCTCCAGGAACTGATGGCCCGCATGCGCGACGGCGGATCCAAGGCGGTCGCCATGGAAGTCTCCAGCCACGCCATGGTCCAGCATCGCGTGAGGGGCATCGAGTTCGACGCGGCGGTGTTCACAAATCTCACGCAGGACCACCTCGATTACCACCGGACGATGGACGCGTATTTTGAAGCAAAGGCGCTCCTCTTCGAGGGTCTCGCCTCGCAGACGGGGAAGAAAGGAAAGGCGATCATCAACGCCGACGACAGGCACGGGCACCTGCTGATGGAGAAGCTCGGAAAAAAAGCGGTCAAGACCGTGACGTTCGGGCGTGGTGTCGGGGCCGATTTCCGCGCGAGCGCCATCCACTTCGATGGGACCGGTTCGGTTTTCCAGCTCGATGCGAAGCGGAAAAGCTTCCTCGTCCGCGTGCCGCTCATCGGGCTGTTCAACGTTTACAATGTTCTCGGAGCGCTCGCCGCAGCGACGGCCTGCGGGGTCGAGTTGCGCGGGGCGATCGCTGCGCTTGCCTCGGCTCCCCAGGTGCCCGGCCGTTTGGAGCGGGTGCCCGCCAAACGCAATTTTCATGTGTTCGTGGATTACGCCCACACCGACGATGCCCTGAGAAACGTTCTCCGGACTCTCAAGGAACTGAAACCGTCCAGACTTATCACCGTCTTTGGCTGCGGCGGGGACCGCGACCGTGCGAAGCGGCCGCTCATGGCGGCTGCGGCCGAGGAGTTCTCGGACTGGACGATCCTGACTTCCGACAATCCACGGCGCGAGGATCCCGAGGCGATTCTTGCAGATGTCACCGCCGGAATGCGGGGAACCAGCTACGAGAAAATCACCGACCGCGAGAACGCGATCCGGCAGGCCGTCGGGATTGCGGAGGCGGGCGACATCGTCCTCATCGCAGGCAAAGGGCACGAAAATTACCAGGAGTTCGCCGACCGCAGAATCACTTTCGACGACGTCGAAGTTGCCGGCAAAGCCATGGCCTACAAGAAAGCGGAGACCCCATAGTATGGACCCCCTTCCACTCCAAGAGATCGCGGAGATGTCCGGGGCGAAGCTCCTGCGGGGAGGCGGAAGCGTGCGCGTATCCAGGATTTCGAAGGACACCAGGACAATTCAACCCGGCGATCTCTATGTCGCGCTCCGCGGCGATAATTTTGACGGCAACCTCTTCCCGGCCGATGCCGTTGCCCGCGGGGCGGCGGGCGTGCTCGTCGAGAACGAATCGGCAGCTTCCGCCCTGCCCGCGGACTTCCCGGTCCTGGTCGCGGGATCCGGCCTTGATGCGCTGACCCGGCTGGCGGCGGCCTGGCGATCCCGCCTGACCTTGAAAGTCCTCTGCATCACCGGCAGCAACGGAAAAACAAGCACAAAGGAATTCGCCGCCGCCGTCCTGGCCACGGGATTCAAGGTCATCAAGACGGAAGGCAACTTCAATAACCATATCGGCGTCCCGCTCTCGATTCTCTCCGCAAGCACGGCGGATACCGCAGCCGTCTGGGAGATCGGGATGAGCCACCCCGGAGAAATCGCCCCGCTGGCCGCTCTCGCAAAGCCCGACGCCGCGATCATCACGAATATCGGGATCGCGCACATCGAATACATGAAAACCCGCGAGGCCATCGCCCTTGAGAAGAGCACCCTCGCGGCCGCAGTTCCGCCGGAGGGATTTGTGGTGCTGCCTGCCGGGGATGACCAGTCGGATTTCATCGCATCGCAGACCAGGGCGCGGGTCGTCCGCGCGGGCCTCACATCGGGGAGCGTCACCGCCACTTCGCTCGTCGAGACGACGGAGGGCTGCTCATTTGTCCTGCATGCCGGAGGGCAGTCGTTCAACACGGCCATCGCGTGCAATGGCGCGCACATGGTCCGCAATGCCCTGCTCGCTGTCGCAGCGGGCATCGAATTCGGAATTTCCCCCGGGGTTGCGGTCTCGGGCCTCCCTCAAACACGCCTTGCCGGGGGACGGCTCCAGCACCGCATCATTCGGGGGATTTCCTTCCTCGACGACACCTACAACGCCAATCCCGATTCGATGGTGGCCGCGTTGTCCACGCTGCGGGCCCTGCCCGGCAGCGGCCGGCGGATCGCGGTCCTCGGCCGCATGGGCGAGCTCGGGTCCTACGAGCTGGAAGGCTACCGCCGCACCGGAACAGCCGCGGGAAAAAACGTCGACATCCTCATCACGGTCGGCGCGGAAACTGCTCCCATGGCGGATGCCGCGCGCGAAACCGGATTGGGCAGAATCCACGAGGTCGGCGACACCGCGTCCGCCTCGCTCATGCTCACCAACCTGGCGCGCCCCGGCGATGTCGTGCTCGTGAAAGGAAGCCGGTCCGCGCGCATGGAAACCGTTCTGAAACATTTCGAACAATAATGCTCTACTACCTTTCAGACCTCAGTCAGTGGGCCCAGGCGCAGGGGATGGACAATGACTTTTTCAAGGCATTCAACGTCTTTTCCTATATCACCTTCCGGGCGATCTGTGCGGGGATCACGGCATTTCTGATCAGCCTGATCTTCGGGAACTGGGTCATCCGCAAGCTGATCTCCCTGAAGTTCGGCCAGCCGATCCGCAGCAAGGAGGAAGTCCACAAGTTGTTCGAGCTTCACGGGGCAAAGAAGGGAACGCCAACGATGGGCGGCATCCTCCTCGTGGGGTCGATTCTCATCTCGACGCTGCTCTGGGCGAAACCGGAAAATGAATTTGTCTGGCTCGTGCTCTTCAGCACCCTCTTCCTCGGAGCCATCGGATTTTATGACGACTGGTTGAAGGTGACCAAGAAGAGCTCCGCAGGGATCAGCAGCCGGTTGAAGTTCGCCCTTCAGTGCGTGCTGGCGGCGGTCGTTACGATCTTCTTCCTCGCCAACCCGAATCCGAAAATCTCGGAACTCGCCCAGCATCTCTACATCCCGTTTTCCAAGGAGCCTCTGATCTTGAGCCTCGGGTGGGGCACATTCATCTTTTATCTCCTGGTGATCGTCGGCACCTCGAAC
Organism: uncultured Chthoniobacter sp.; assembly: GCA_964600115.1. Lineage (GTDB taxonomy): Bacteria > Verrucomicrobiota > Verrucomicrobiia > Chthoniobacterales > Terrimicrobiaceae > QYQL01. Next base: position 7,288 of record CAZRIL010000095.1, read on the forward strand.
GCGGTGAACCTCACCGACGGACTCGACGGGCTCGCCACCGGCTGCACCGCCACCGTAGCCGCCACCTACGCGGTCCTGGTTTACCTTGCCGGAAACATCAAGGCCGCGACTTATCTGCAGATCCCTTTTGTCTCATTCGGAGACGGCAACACGTCTGCGGAGCTGACGATCCTGTGCACTGCGCTGCTCGGGGCCTGCCTGGGTTTTCTCTGGTGGAACGCCCATCCTGCGCGGGTGTTCATGGGAGACACCGGCTCGCTGGCGATCGGCGGAATGCTCGGTGCCGTTGCCATCTGCTGCAAGCAGGAGCTGCTGCTTGTGATCGTGGGCGGCGTGTTCGTCATCGAGGCCCTGTCCGTCATCCTGCAGGTCGCAAGTTTCAAGCTGACCGGGAAGAGGATCATCAAGATGTCGCCCCTGCACCATCATTTCGAGCTCAGCGGATGGAAGGAGAATACCGTGATCGTCAGGTTCTGGATCATGTCGGTTCTCTTCGCACTCCTGGGGCTCGCCACACTCAAACTTCGTTAAAATGATCTACAGCGGAAAAAATGCAGTCGTGCTCGGACTCGGCCACAGCGGCGAGGCCGCAGCCCTGCTTTTATCCGAGGAGGGCGCTGCCGTGACCGTTTGCGAAAGCGGCGACAACACGGCCCTGCGCGGAAAAGCCGCCGGGCTGGAGGCCCGCGGGATCCGCGTCCTGCTCGGCGCGGATGCCGATTGCGACCCTGCACAATATGATGTCGCGGTGCTCAGCCCGGGCATCGACCCGGCCGTTGCCCTGGTGCGGAATGTCATCGCGAAAAAGATTCCGGTCATCGGGGAGCTCGAGCTGGCTTTCGAGGAATGCTCGTGCCCGACCGTTGCCATCACCGGCACAAACGGCAAGACCACCACCACGGAACTGACCACGGAAATGCTCAAGGCCTGCGGTGTGCGCACGATGGCGAGCGGAAACATCGGGCTCCCGTTCGCCACCGCGGTCCGGTCAAGCCACGAGCTGGATGTGATGGTCCTCGAGGTGAGTTCGTTCCAGCTTGAGACAATCCGTACCTTCCACCCGCAGGTTTCCGTCTGGCTGAACCTCAGCCCCAACCATCTCGACCGGTATCCGGGCATGAAGGAATACCGCGAGGCCAAGCTCAGGATCTTTGAGAATCAGTCGGCATCGGACATCGCGGTCGTCAATGCCGCCGCCGAACTTCCGCCGCTCGCCGCCCGTAAGATCACATTCAGCGCCCATCGGAAGGATGCCGACTTCACGCTGGATGGCAGCGTGATTTCCTTTGAGGGACGGAAGATCCTGGACCAGAACGAGACCCGCCTGCAGGGCGTCCACAACGCCGAGAACCTGATGGCCGCGCTGGCAATCGGGCATGCGCTCGACGTGGAGTTCGATCTCATGGCCGGCGCCGTCACGGACTACACGGCTCCTGCCCACAGGTGCGAGTTCGTGCGCACGCTCGATGGCGTCCGCTGGATCAACGACTCGAAGGCCACGAACCTGGACGCCATGGAGATGGCGATCCGCTCCCAGAGCACCCCCATCATTCTGATTGCAGGGGGGAAAGACAAAGGTTTCGAGTTCGATGCGATCGCGCCGCTTGTCCGCGAGCGGGTCCGCGCCGCCGTCCTCATCGGCGAGATGAAGGACCGGATTGCCGGATCCTGGCAGGATACCGCCTGCCACAAGACGCAGAGCCTGGAGGAGGCGGTCAATGTCGCCGCCGGCCTGGCCGGAGCTGGCGACGTCGTGCTTTTTTCTCCGGGCACCTCCTCATTCGACATGTTCCGCAACTACGGGGAGCGCGGAAACCTTTTCAAAACACTCGCCCAACAACTCAAATCCAAAAACCAACCCACATGAAAATGAAAACCATACCACGCCCCCCAACACCACGCCGGGTCCCGCGAAGAATGGTGAAAACCCTTCATGCGCGCGCTGCCGCCACCGAGAAGGATTTCGAGGATTTCGAAGGCGAATCCGAACCGAACATGAAATTCTCCCACGCGCTGATCGTTGTGCTCGTCCTGCACATCCTCGCGGTCGGAGGGGTCTTTGCCTTCAACTCGCTGAAAGGACAGCATGCGGCGAAAGGCGGTGCGAAATCCTCCGCCGCCCAGCCGGCAGCGGCGTCGTCGCCCGATGTGGTTACAAAAGCGCCGGCCACCTCCGCTGCTCCCACCGCTGTGTCCGCCGCCCCGGCAGCTGCAGCGGCTGCCGTGAAGCCCGCTGCCAAAGCGCAGCCGGAAGCAGGCGGGCCGACATATACCGTTCTTGCGGGGGACACACTCACGCGCATCGCCTCCGCGCACAAGACGACGGTCGAGGCTCTCGAGCAGGCAAACGGAATCGCCGCCAACTCGGCGATCCGTGTCGGCCAGGTCCTGACAATCCCCTCGAAGTCCGCGGCAGCGAAGACGGAAACCACCGCGATCAAACCGGTCGATAGCAAGCCGCTGCCGACAGCAAAGACTCCGGAAGTTGTCCCTGCCACATCCGCAAAATCCACAGCGCTGAAAACGGCCCCCGCGGTGAAAAGCCCCGACGTCAAACCGACTCCGGTGGTGAAAGCCGTCGAAGCCCAGGCCCCGGCAAAGCCGGCTGCGGTTGACACCGCAAAACCGGACGCGAAGCCGGCGTCAACGGACAAAACCTACACTGTCGCGAAGGGAGACAACCCCTACTCGATCGCCAAAAAAATGAAGGTCAGTTACAACGAGCTGATCAAAGCCAACAACATCCAGGACCCGACCAAACTTCAAATCGGCCAGAAATTAATCATCCCTTAAGCGGTGTCCGGCCGGGAAATCCGTCAGCGGGTTTCCCGGGGCCCGCCCTTTGATTCTCCGGCATGCAAAAACACGGCATCCATTTTCTCCTGCTGACGGTCTCGGCACTCATCGTGCTGGGCGTCGTGATGCTTTTCAGCACGAGCGCCTTCGCGCAGGACAGCCATGGAGACATCTACTTTTTTGTCAAGCGGCAGGTGATGTGGCTGTGCGTCGGGCTTGTCGCCGCGATCTTCGCGGCCCGCATGGATTATCATTTCTGGGAGCGGACGTGGTGGGTTTGGTTCAGCGGGGCCTTTGTGCTTCTGCTCCTGTGCTTCGTGCCGCACATCGGGCTCCGGCTGAATGGCTCGTCGCGCTGGATCAACGTCGGGATCGGCGCTCTTCAGCCCAGCGAGCTGGCAAAGATCGGAGCCCTCTTTTTCCTGGCATGGTGGTTTTCAAAATTTGAGCTGGAATCAAAAGGGTTCCTGATGGGCTTCGCCGCGCCGATGGGCATCCTGGCGATCCTGCTGGTGCCGATCGTCCTGGAGGTCGACATCGGGAACACCGCCCTCATCGGGGCGACGGGGGTCGCGGTCATGTTTGTGGCCGGAGCCGCGATGCGCTGGCTGCTCCTGATGGGCGTAGCCGGAGTGTGCGGAATCATTGCCGTCGCGATGAATATCACCGAGAGGCAGGGCCGGCTGCTGGCCTTCCTGCATCCCGACCGTTACCCGAACGAATTTTATCAGCAGCTCCAGGGGCTCATCGCCTTCGGATCCGGCGGTGTCGACGGGCTCGGACTGGGGGAGGGCCGGCAAAAAATGCTCTACACCCCGTATGCGCATACCGACTTCATTTTCCCGATGATCGGTGAGGAACTCGGCCTGCGGATCACGTTGCTGACCGTCGCCGGGTATCTCCTGATATGCCTCTGCGGTTCGCTTGTCGCCACGAACGCCCGGGACCGCTTTGGCTTGCTCCTGGGATTTGGAGCGGTGATGATGATCTCGCTCCAGGCCGCTGTGAACATCGGAGTCACGACATCCCTGCTGCCCAACAAGGGAATGCCGCTCCCGTTCATCAGCTACGGTGGATCAAATCTCATGGTGTGCCTTTTCATGATCGGAATTCTTGTCAACATTCACCGCCAGGGCAAACCGCTGGTGCCGCGTCTGGCGCCTGCTCTCATGGCGGCAAAAATCCAGCCGCGCCTATGACGAAGATGGCTCCATTCCGGGCGGTAATCGCATGCGGAGGAACCGGCGGGCACCTGTTCCCGGGACTTGCTGTCGCCGAGGCGCTCCATGGCCGCGGTCACGAGGTGCTGCTTTTTGTGTCCGAGAAGGAAATCGACACGACGGCGCTCAAGGCAAGGCCCGAGTTCCGTTCAGAAAAACTTCCGTCCATCGGCATGCCGAGCATGATCGTCTCGCCGGCCTTTGTCCGCTTTGTCCGGCGGTTCTGCGAGAGCTTCTCCCATTGCGGAAAAATCTATCGCAAGTTCCGCCCGTCGGTCGTCCTCGGCATGGGAGGGTTCACCTCGACAGCTCCCGTGCTCGCGGCGCGCATGCGCGGGCTGCCCGCTTTCATCCACGAGTCGAACGCGATTCCTGGAAGAGCAAACCGGCTGGCCGCGAAATTTGCGTCGAAGGTGTTCCTGGGATTTGAGGAAACAGAGGCGTTCCTGCCCGGAGCACGATGTGTCGTCACCGGAACTCCGGTCAGAAAAAACCTGGGCCAGCCCATGGACCGCGCGACCGCGAGAAAGGCGTTTCACCTTGATCCGGAGAAAAAAACGCTTCTTGTCATGGGCGGCAGCCAGGGAGCGGCCGGCATCAACCAGCTCCTATTCAAATCCGCTCCGCTGCTGCACGGTCTGGAGATCCAGATCATCCACCTCACCGGCGACCGGGATGACCGGCTGGCCGCCGCGAATTACCAGCGCGATGACATCCCGCATTATGTCTCGCCGTTCCATCACAGCATGGAGGAGGCCTACTCCGCAGCCGATGTGGTGCTCTCGCGTGCGGGCGCCTCGAGCCTGAGCGAAATCTCCCAGTTCGCACTGCCATCGATCCTGATCCCGTACCCGTTTGCGACCGATGATCACCAGACCGCCAATGCGCAGATTTACGTGAAGGCCGGTGCCGCGGAGGTTCTACAAGAAAAAGAGACCGGAGCCGAGATGCTGGCGGCCATGATCTCCAACCTGCTCGAAGACGATCAGCGGCGCGAGCGGATGTCCCTTGCCGCCAGGCGGATCCCTCCCGCTTCCGCGGCGGAAAGCGTGGCGGACGAGATGGAGCGAGCCGTGAAGGAGGCTTCGACATGACACCGAAAGAGCTCCAGGAAGCCCTCACAGGCCCGACCTCGAAACGGGTTCATCTGATCGGGGTTGCGGGTTCCGGAATGAGCGGGATCGCCGCTCTTCTGCTCGCGCTCGGCCACCAGGTCAGCGGATCGGACAAGGTGGTGACCGTCGAGGTAGAAAGGCTTCAGAAAAAAGGATTGAGCTTCGCATCGCCACAGACAGCCGAAAGCGTCCGCGACGCGGAGATCGTGATCTATTCCTCCGCGATCAAGTCGGGCAACCCGGCTTACGACGAGGCAAAGCGGCTCGGAATTCCGATGGCCCGCCGGGCCGATGCACTGGCAGCAGTCATGGCGGCCAAGAAGGGGATCGTGATTTGTGGCATGCACGGGAAGACCACGACCTCGGCGATGGCGGCCCACGTGCTGCGTTCCGGCGGACTCAAGCCCTCGCATTACGTCGGCGCGGAAATCCCGATCCTCGGGACAAATGCCCGGTGGGACTCGGAAGGAGAGTATTTTGTCGCGGAGGGCGACGAGAGCGACGGGACCCTCATCAACTATCACCCCGTGCATGCGATCGTCCTCAATATCGAACCCGAGCACCTCGACTTTTACAAAGATCTCGCCGCCATCGATGCCGTCTACTCGAAGCTCGTCGCGCAGACGTCGGGCCATGTGTTTTTCTGCGGGGATGATGCCGGTGCCCGGCGCGTCTGCGCGTCGCATCCCCGGGGGATTTCCTACGGGCATGCGCCGGAATGCGACTACCGGATCGAGGGGCTGAAGTCCGAAAATTTCCGTTCGCGGTTCTTTGTGAGCAAAGGCGGCTCGCGGCTCGGTGAAATCCTGCTCAACATTCCGGGGGCCCACAATGCGGTGAATGCGCTGGCGGTCATCGCGCTTTCGGGCGAGCTCGGGATCCCCTTTGACAGGATCGCGGCGGCGCTGGAGACATTCCGCGGGGCCCGCAGGCGTTTTGAGATCCGTTACGAATCGACGACGCACCTCCTTGTGGACGATTACGGTCATCATCCCACGGAAATAGCCGCCACGCTCGCCACCGCCCGCACGGGAGGCTGGAAGCGGGTTCTCGCCATGTTCCAGCCGCATCGCTATACCCGCACGCTGGCGCTGAAAGATCAGTTCGGCCGGGCGTTTGACAACGCCGATCACGTCTTTGTCGCTGACGTATATGCCGCCAGTGAAAAACCCATCCCCGGGGTGTCGGGCGCCACGATCGTCGAGGCGCTCAAAGCCTGCGGGCATCCCTCCGCTCAGCACGTGCCCGACGTGGCAGGCATCCACCGCTCGGCGGCGGTCATCATCGAGGACGGGGACCTCGTCATCAGCCTTGGGGCCGGCAATATCCACGAGGCGGGCGCCCGGCTCGCGCAGGATCTCACCACCCGCGAAAAACTGCTCGGCGTCATGGGGGCCGGAACCATCAAACTCCATGAACCGCTTTCCAGGCATACCACGATGCGAATCGGCGGGCCTGCGCAGTTCTGGGTCGAGCCGGAGACGGAGGAGGGGTTTGCAGATCTTGTCCAATACTGCTTTGATGAGGCCATCCCGTTCATGGTGATGGGGCGGGGTTCAAACCTGCTCGTGCGCGACGGCGGCATTCCGGGAGTTGTCGCCCACCTGGCGCGGGGCGAATTTCTCCGCCAGGAGGTGAACGGCGACGAGATCACCGCCGGAGTTGGTGTGAAATTCAAACAGCTCGCCTCCCTCGCCCGCGCTTCCAGCCTCGGAGGATTCGAGTGGATGGAGGGTATTCCCGGAAACCTCGGGGGCGGGCTCCGCATGAACGCCGGAGCCATGGGCGCCCAGACGTTTGACCAGGTCGTGAGGCTCCGGTATTGCGACCAGGACGGAAACATTTTCACCCGCACCCCAGCCGAAATGGAAATCCATTACCGGAGCGTGCCGATGCTGCGGCAGAACTACGCTCTTTCGGCCGTGCTCAAGGGCCGGCCCACAAGCCGGGAGGAGATCGACCGCCTGATGGAAACTTCCGTTGCGAAGAGGAGGGAATCCCAACCCGTCGCCGCAAGCGCCGGCTGCATCTTCAAAAACCCCGGGCCGGTTCCCGCGGGCCGCCTCATCGAGGAACTGGGATTTAAAAATTTTGCGGTCGGGCACGCGCGGGTTTCCGAGGTCCACGGCAACTTCATCGTGAACGACGGCGGTGCGACGGCTGAGGAGGTGCTCACCCTGATCGAAGAAATCCAGGCGGCCGCCGCGCGCGAGAGGGGAATCCATCTGGAGACGGAGGTTCAAATTGTGGGGGTGGATTCATGAGAAGAAATCACGAAGGAATTTTGAGGGACATGCCGGTCGTCCTGTTGATGGGTGGACCGGGAAAGGAACGGGAGGTTTCATTGCGCTCCGGAGCCGCCGTCATTGGCGCGCTCCGTAAATGCGGAGCGCTCGTCACCGGCCTGGACGTCAAGGGGCCGGGGTTCAGCCTTCCGGATGACACCCGGCTCGTTTTTAATATGATCCATGGAACATTCGGTGAGGACGGCGAATTGCAGGCCCTCCTGGATGGGATGGGCGTTCCCTACACCGGCGAGGGAGCCGCAGGCAGCCGCTCGGCATTTGATAAAATTGAGACGAAGGAATGCTTCGACCGCGACGGGGTCCCGACCTCCGCCTGGGCAGCGCTCCGCAGGAATGACCGGCCGGACTGGAAGTTTCCCTGCGTGATCAAAGCGCCCCGGCAGGGCTCGAGCGTCGGCGTCCACATCGTCCGTTCGCCGGATGAGGTTCCCGCAGCTCTCGATGATTGTTTTCTCTATGGTGACCGCGTTCTCGTGGAGGAATTCTTTATTGGCCGCGAGTTGACAGTCGGGATCCTGGGAACGGAAGCTCTGCCGATTGTCGAAATCGTTCCGAACGAGGGGTTCTACGACTACGAGCACAAATACACCAAGGGGGCTTCCGAGTATCATGTGCCCGCGAAGATTTCTCCGGAGACGACTGCGGCGGTTCAAGCGGCGGCTCTGGCGGCCTGCCGGGCACTCTCCCTCGAAGTCTATTCCCGTGTCGACATCCTGCTGGCTCCCGATGGCACCTTGAATGTTCTCGAGATCAACACGATTCCCGGGATGACGGAAACCAGCCTGCTTCCAAAAGCCGCGGCAGTGGTCGGGCTCGATTTTCCCGCCCTCTGCGAGGAAATTGCCGGCCTCTCATTGTCGAAACGAAAGCCATGATCCGCCGCTCCTCACGCACCCCTCATGGCAACCGGAGGCTCCGCCCGGCCGGGCACGGACATCATCTCCTCAATGTGAAGGTCCGCGCCGTAACCGCCCGCCGCCAGCGAAGGCAGAAAGTGAGCTCGTTCTTCTGGATGAGCGCGCTCCTCGTGGTGATCTGCGTAACCGCCTGGCTCGGGATTTCCACGGCGCTCGACAAGTTTTTCTTTGCGAATCCGGACTACACGCTCCGGCGCGTGACCCTCGAGCTCGACGGGATCCTGAGCCGCGAGGAAGCGATTGCCGAGACAGGCATCAGGGAGGGGGAAAATATCTTCAGCGTGGACCTCTCAAGTGCGGAAAAAGTGCTCCGCGCGATTCCGCAGGTGAGCGATGTCTGCATCGAGCGGCATCTCCCCGACCACATCTCGGTCACCCTCACGGCCCGCGACCCGGTCGCCTGGGTCGCCCCGATCGAGAAGGATGCCGATCCCTTCGATCCCGAAAAATCCCTTCTCGTGGACGAGACGGGCTTTCTGATGAAGCCGCGTATCATTCAGCCCGATTTCTACCACCTTCCGGTCATCTACGGGGTCCAGAGCGACAACATCCGGGATGGCGAACCTCTTCACAACGAGGATCTCCATCGCGCGCTCGCGCTCCTCGACGAGGCCGCCCGTCACCCGGAGTGCCTGCTCAACATCCGCACGATGAATATCTCGAAAGGGTATTGTGTGGATGTGGTCAGCGACCGCAATGCGCGCGTCACATTTTCGACGGAGGATTACACGGAGCAACTCGGCCGCCTGCGCCAGTTGCTCGAACATTGCAGGGACACCGGCCGCGAACTGGATTCGGTGAACCTCATGGTTCGGAGAAACACGCCTGTCACGTTTGTGATGGCGCCGCCCGCCGCCGATCGCGTCGCGGGCTCACCCCAGCGCACGGCATCCAATGGAGGTAGGAAAAACTGATGGCTCGCGATGATATTCATGTTGGTTTGGAGATCGGAACAACAAAGGTCTGCGCTGTGGTCGCGGAGTGCCGGGAGGACGGGGAGATCCGGCTTCTCGGCGTCGGGGAAACTCCTTCACGGGGCGTGCGCAAGGGGGAGATTGTCGACTTTGAGAATGCCTCGAATTGTGTGCGGGAGGCCCTTTCGGACGCCGAGGAAAAAAGCGATGTGGAGATCAAGAGCGTCTGGCTGGCCGTCACAGGCGGCCACATCCACAGCTTCAACAACCGCGGCTCGGCCGCCATCCCCGAGGAGAACGGCGAGATCACGGAGGAGGAGATCCAGGAGGTCGAATACAAGGCGAAGGAAATCAGCCTGCCGAAAGAAAATGCCATCCTTCATTCCATCATCCAGCATTACTACGTGGACGGTCAGGAGGGCGTCCTCAATCCGGTCGGCATGCTGGGAACACGGCTGGAGGCCGACTTCCACATCATCCACGGTGTGACGAACCGGATCCAGAACTCGATCCGCTGCGTCAAGGAATGCCACATCGAAGTCGAGGATGTGGTTGTGAGCTCGCTCGCATCCGCACAGGTCGTGCTCGGTCAGCATCAGAAGGAATCCGGCGCGCTGGTTGTCGATATCGGCGGAGGCGTCACTGACTACATCGTCTATCTCGATGGGGCCGTCCGCCAGAGCGGGGTGCTTGCGGTCGGCGGCGATCACATCACCAATGATATCTCAATCGGGCTCCGGATCCCGATCACAAGGGCCGAAAAGCTCAAAATCGAGGAGGGTTCCGCCGAGCTCGGAAAATCCCTGCCCGGCGAAAAAATCGTTCTGAAAAATGACACCGGATTCTCAGGCAAGGAGGTCGAGCGCGAAATGCTGAACATGATTATCCATGCCCGTCTCGAAGAACTCTTCGGCCTTCTGCGGAAACGTTTTGCCGGCGAGGTGCCGGAGCGACTGCTCGGCGCAGGGGTCATGCTCACCGGTGGCTGCAGCATGATCCGTGGAATCCGCGGGGTCGCGGAATCCGTATTCGACATGCCCGTCCATCTCACCCGTGCGCAGGCGGTTTCCGGGCCGACATCGGCATTCGAAAACCCGCAGTTCTCGACCTGCATCGGCCTTGCAAAATACGCGCAGGCGGTGCGCTCGGAAACGCCTGAACCATCCTTCTTCGGCGGTATCTTCGGGAAAATGTTCAAAAAACTGCGGCCGTTCTAGACACCTATGATTCCATTTCCAAAATATCTCAGCCAAACACAGCCCCCTCTTGTGCGTCTTGTGGGGCTTGGAAATGCAGGGGTGAACCTGGCGGACCGGATGACAATGTCCGGTGGTGGAAGCCTTGAGACGGTGGCGATCAACTCGGACCAGCAGTCCCTGTCATCCTCGGTCTCCCTGGTCAAAGTCACTCTTGGCCCGCTTTCCACGCGTGGGCTCGGCGCTGGTGGCGACCCCGAAATCGGACTGGATGCCGCGAAAGAATCCCTTCAGGAGATCGAGGAGGCGCTTTCCGGTTCCGATATTGTTTTTCTTTGCGCAGGCCTCGGCGGCGGCACGGCATCCGGGGCGGGTGGCCTGGTCGCGGAAGTCGCCAAACAGTCCGGCGCCTTGCTGATTGCGATCGTGACGACCCCGTTCGGGTTCGAGGGACGCCGCCGGACATTGCAGGCGGCGGCGGCGCTCCAGGAAATCAGCGCCCATGCCGATGCGGTCATCCACTTTGAAAATGACCGCATGGCGGAGCTTACAGCGCCAAAATCCGGAGTGGCGGAGACCTTCTCCGCATGTGACGAGTTGCTTTGCGGGTGTATCTCTGCGGTCACCCGCCTGATCTCCGCGCCGGGTCCCCTCGGGGTGGGCCTGCCCGATCTGCTGTCTGTGTTGAACGGGGGCAGCGGGGGATGTCTTTTCGGAACCGGAGCATCGACCGGAGACAATCGCGCGCATGAAGCCCTGGAGCGGGCACTGAAAAGCCCGCTGCTCGACCGGGGCCATCTTCTCGATGAAGCCGCCAGCATCCTTGTGCATTTATCCGGCCCACCCTCCCTCTCTTTCGCGGAGGTGAGTGCGATCATGCAGGAGGTCGCGCGCCAGGCATCCGAAGGGGCAATGCTTCATCTCGGAGTCAGCAGCCCGCCGGACAAGAATGCGCCTGTCGTAGTGACGATTCTCGCCAAAGCGGGACCAACCGCCGTCCACGAGGCGGCTCCGCCTGTCCGCCCTCGGCCGGTTCGAGCTCCTCAACCCATAGTGAAACCAAGGCCGGTTCCGGTCGAGCCTGAGCCGGCACCCGATCCCGAAGCCGTGATACAAATTGAGGAGGTCGCAGATCCGGTGGAGGAACCCGCGCCCGAACCCGCTCCGCCCCGGCAGCCGAGGCCTGAGCGGACAACTCCTCCCCATTCTCCGAAACCCGCTCCTTCAGGAAAGCCTGCCCAGGCGAAAATCAAACAGGAAACCCTCCAGTTTGAACCGATCGCACGGGGGAGGTTTGAGAAGATCGAACCCACAATTGTGGAAGGCGAAGACCTGGATGTGCCAACATTTCTCCGCCTGAAGAAACCCTGAAGCCGGATGTTCCGCTGGCATCCACTTTTCTTCGGAAGGCCCCATTTGTGGGCTGCGGCTCTGGTGCTTGTAGCCGTTTTGCAGTCCGGCTGCAGCACCCCGAAACCCCCGCAGCATCCGCAAGCCGCGGCACATATTCCATCCCCACCCCCGGACAAAAGAGCGACGGGGCCAATGCCTCCTGCAGTGAGTCTGCAGCCCGAAATTCACGACGCTGCACCGCCGCAGGTGGAAAGACCTCAGGCACCGGATTCCCCGGCCGTGGCTCTCAGGAATCTCCTGCCGAGATCCTGCCTTGTGGTGGAGATGACTCCCACAAGTCTGCTTGTCAAATCCGACAAGCCGACCGCCCCCGTATCGCTTTTCGAAGAGGCGATCACTCTCAGCAAGCTGCGCGGCCTTCTCTCAGCGAAGTCCTCGATTCCGAAAGCCGGCGTTCAGAAAACCGTCCTGCGTAACGGCACGGCCGAGATCCCGTTCGGGAAATCCGTTCCGCCATCCGACGCCGCAGCCGCGATCGCTGCTGCGCTCTCATTGGATGGAGTCCAGCGAGTTCGGGCGCTGCTGGTTGCCGACTGATCAACCTAAAAGCCAAAATGAACCACGGAGAACACGGAGAACACGGAGTTCACGGAGAGCAAACAACAGAGGGACTGGGGATTGCGAAATCACACGAGGCAAAGGGAGCGATCACCCAAAAGATGATTCCACATCGAGCCTTCAAAAGCCTTTATATTCCTCCCTCCGTGCTCTCTGTGTTCTCCATGGTCAATCCCCACCTTCCTTATTAGGATCAATCCTCCAGCGCTTTGGAGATCTGCTCGCAGACGGTCTTCAGCGTCTTGACGCGAGCATACCACTTGAAGTTGGCCGGGATCACCGTCCAGGGAGCCACCTCCGTGTTCGTCTTCTCAAACATGTCCTCGGCGGCTTCCGTGTGCTCGTTCCAGTGCCGGCGGTTCCGCCAGTCCTCATCGCTGATCTTCCAGTGCTTGTAGGGATCCGCCTCCCGCCTTTTGAAGCGCTCGAGCTGCTGGTCCTTGGTGATATGCAGAAAAATCTTGATGATGATCGCCCCCCCGTCCCTCAGCGTGCGCTCAAATTCATTGATCTCCCGGTAGGCGCGCTTCCACTCCTCGTCTGAACAAAAGGACTCCACCCGCTCGACCAGAACCCTGCCATACCAGGAGCGATCGAAAATTGTCATCTCCCCCTGCGCGGGAAGTTTGTTCCAGAATCTCCACATGTAGTGGTGCCCGTATTCCTCCGGCGTCGGCTTCACAATCGAATACACCCGGATCAGCCGCGGATCCAACCGCTCGACAACCCGCTTGATCGCGCCCCCCTTCCCGGCCGCATCAGGGCCTTCCATCACAAGAACCACGGAGTTTTTCCGCTCCCGAAGCTGGAGCTGCATGTTCAGAAGCTGGAGCTGGTGCTGCTTGAGCTGCTTCTTGTAATCCTCCTGTTCGAGAGATTTTGACTGGTCAAGCCCGTCGAGTGAAATGCGTTCTTTGGCCATGCTGCAGGAAAGTTGCCACCGCTCATAACCGGAATACGGAATCAGGGGAAGCCCGGAAAACCGGTTTCTTCTCCCGCTGCCAGAGGCCTCGATGGAACTGATTTTTTGTTTTTGACAGGAATTCTCAGAGCGCTACTCTACCCCTCCTGCCAGAAGCAGGGAGAACAACGCTGCCCGTTTTCGCAGACGCGACAACGGCAAGCGTTTTTCACCCTTTTTCCGGCGAAATAAATAACGCTCCAGATGTTCAAACCATGCGGCTCCGGCCGCCAGATGCCCATGTAGCTCAGTTGGTAGAGCACGTCCTTGGTAAGGACGAGGTCACCGGTTCAAACCCGGTCATGGGCTCCACCGAACATCGGTTGCAAAAAAATCAACAATCCGCACAAACTCAACATGGCTAAAGAACAGTTCAAGAGAAACAAACCGCACGTCAACATCGGCACAATCGGCCACGTTGACCACGGCAAGACCACCCTCACCGCGGCGATTACGACCGTCCTCGCTAAGACCGGAGGGGCAACCGCAAAGAAATATGATGAGATCGACGCCGCTCCCGAAGAGAAAGAGCGCGGGATCACCATCAACACCGCCCACGTGGAATACGAGACAGACAAGCGCCACTACGCGCACGTCGATTGTCCGGGACACGCCGACTACATCAAGAACATGATCACCGGCGCCGC
>CAZRIL010000096.1:0-20850 GCA_964600115.1 uncultured Chthoniobacter sp.
TCGTCCCTGTGGGCGGACGACGGAGGCGCGGCCATTGCGGCGGCAGCGTTTGCACCCGCAGCGCGCGGACGGACGTATCACCTCGCGGGCGCGGAACCATTCACCTGGGACGCCTATCATTGCCTGCTGGCCTCCGCGCTCGGCGCGCCAACGCCGGAGATCATGCACATCCCGTCCGAGACTCTCGCGCAGATTGCGCCCAACCGGACGCTCCAGTGCCTGCGCACGCTGCGCTATCCCGGCGTTTACGACTGCTCGGCCGCAGTGCGGGACCTCGGCTTCCAGCCGCGAGTGTCCGCCGCCGATGGCCTGGCCCGCAACGCCCGCTACCTGGCGGAGAACCAACTCATCGAGCCCTGGACGGCGGATGACGAATACGAGCAGGTCGTCACCCGGTTCGCACAGATGTCATGAAAGAGAGAGGAAGCCGCCGAATCACCCATGCCATGCAATCCCGTTTAACCCGAAAACGGCGATTGAAATCTGAAGATAAAGAAATTTCACCACGGATGCCACGGATTGGCTCGGATGGAATGTGGGGAACCAGGGGCAGACCGGCCCGGACTGATTTTTCCAGCGCTCCTTTGTCTCTTCATCAGTGTCAATCCGGGAAATCCGCGGTTCAAAAACGGTTTCGGGGATAATCCGTGCCAACCGGCACCCGAGGTGCTAGGGTTTACCCATGTCGGAAAGTCCTACCGAGAAGGATAAAATGCGCCGTTGGCTGGACGCATGGGAGATTGCAGGGCGTGAGCTCGATGAGGCCAAGACCTGCGAATTGCGGGCGCTCACCGAGCAGGACGCCGCCCGCCGGTTCGATGCTCTGGCCTGGCCGCGGGAAAGCCTTTGGTTTTCGCCCGAGAGATCGGGCAGCGAGGGATTTATCGAACAGCAACGTTTCTTCCAGCGTGCACGGCAGCATTAATCCCGCTGCCGAAGCGGCGATCGAGCTTCAGACCTGCCTGCAACGCGAGCGGTTTCCCTTCTGTTTCATCGGCGGTTTGGCCGTGAACCGCTGGGGCGAACCTCGCTACACGCATGATGCGGACGCCACGGTGCTCACGCAGTTTGTGGATGACGAACGGTTGGTTGATTGCCTGCTGAAGCATTTTCAGGGGCGCCGTCCGGATGTGCGGGAATTTGCTTTGAGAGCCCGGGTGCTGCTTCTCGTTGCCTCAAACGGCACCCCGTTGGATGTGGCGCTCGGCGCACTCGACTTCGAAAAGAACTGCATCGCGCGATCGAGCGGCTGGAATTACGCCCAGGATCGGGCCATCGTCACGTGCTCCGCCGAGGATTTGATCGTTCACAAAGCCTTTGCCAGCCGGGACATCGTCTGGCTGGACGTTGAGCGCATTCTGCAGCGCCAGGGCAGCGGGCTGGACGTCGTTCAGATTTTCGAGGAATTGCGGCCTTTGGTCGAACTCAAGGAGGATAAGGATATCGTGCCCCGGCTGGAGGCCCTGATGCGCAAACGCGGGGTAGTTGTCGGATGACAGGCAGATCGTCAGCCGGTTCGCTCAGGCCTGATTTTCGCTGCGGTCGGTGGCGGGTGGGGGAGCCGGCGAGAGCGCGGAGATTTCCGCACGCCACTCCGCGGTCATGGGCACGTTGACCGATTCCAGCGACGGCTGGAGTTGTTCGAGGTTGCGCGCCCCGATGATCGGTGCGGTTACGGCCGGATGGCTCATCACCCAAGCCACGGCCAGGCTTGCGGGATGCACGCCCCGTTCGCGGGCGTGTTGGACAAAGCGTCCGGCCACCTCGTAATACGTCCCGCTCCGATACCGGCGGGCATACAGCGGGTTGTCAACCAGACGGCCGGATGCCGGTTTTTCCGCCGTGCCATATTTTCCGGTCAGCAACCCTCCTCCCAAGGGCGAGTAGGGAATCACACCGAGATTTTCCGCCTGGGCCAGAGGAAGGATTTCCACCTCGGCCTGGCGTTTAGCCAGACTGTACATCGGCTGGATGCAGGCGAATCCGTTCCAGCGGTGAAGTGCGCATTTCCCAAGCGCCCGCATGATCTGCCAGGCCGCCCAATTGCTCACCGCGGGGTATACAATCTTTCCGCTGCGCACCAGGTCATCCATGGCGCCGAGGGTTTCCTCCATGGGCGTGTCGTTGTCGAACTGATGCGCGAAATAGAGATCTATCCGGTCGGTGCCAAGCCGCTGCAGGCTGTCTTCCACGGCCCGGATGATATTCCGGCGGGAAAGCCCCCGGTCGTTCCGGTCTTCGCTCATGGCTCCGTAGACTTTGGAGGTGATGACGAGCTCGTCGCGCGATCCCCGCATAAGCCGTCCGAGAATTTCCTCCGCGCGTCCGCCATTATACACGTTGGCGCAATCGAAAAAGTTGATTCCCGCCTCCCGGCAGCGGGCGAAGAGCACGCCGGAGGTCGCCTCGTCTGCGTCGCCTCCGAAGGACATGGTGCCAAAACACAGTGTAGAAACCTGGACGCCGGTTGATCCGAGGGTGGTAAAATTCATAGGACGGAATATTTATGGAATATCTTTAGTTAAAATTCAGTAAAACTTTGAAAAAATAATTTGATTCCCCCGAACTGAAGGATCATACATTAGAAACATGAGGTCCACGATGCAACGAATACTCAAAACTATTGTCCTCCCACCCGATATTTCTTCCCGGGTTCCTGGTGGAAAAAACGAGATTAGTTCCGGATCCAACCTGCTGAAGACCTTGTAATATGATATTTCATCCCGCTTTCAGGCCTCCGACGGTCATTTCCCGTAAGATCGCATTTATTGTTTCTGTGGCAGTGTCTCTCGCGGTGGGGGAAACGGCTTTTGCACAGAAAAGTGTGAACCTGATCCAGGATGGCAAACCGCTGGCCAAAATTTACGTGCATCCCGACGACGTCAAACCGGTCGAGGTGGTGGTCAAAAAGAAGACAACGACGGAACCCAATGCCATTTCCAAGGCCATTACGGATTTGAATTATCATTTTGATCAGATGAGTGGAACCCCGCTGGAGGTGGTGGAGGTTTCCGAGGTGTCCAAAGTGGAAAAGCCCGCCCTGGTTCTGGGCCGGCTGGCGAGCGAGTTGGGAGCCGAGCCCAAAAAGACCGACTGGCAGGAAGGGTTTCGCATTCTGACCAAGGCCGACAGGGTGCTGGTGGCCGGGGAGCGTCCCGAGGCGGTTCCTTATGGAGTCTACGCTTTTCTGAATCAGCTCGGCTGCGATTGGCTGCTGCCCGGCAAACTTGGAGAAGTGATTCCCAAGAAGCCAACCGTCACCGTAGCGGCCACGGACGTGTCGAGCTCGCCGGATTTTGGTCTGCGATGGATGTGGATCGGGGGAGGGCCGAAGTGGATGACAGCGGAGGTGAGGGCGGAGTTTGAACAGTGGAAAGTGCGTCACCGCATGGGGTATGCGTTCGAATACCGGCACCGGATCCAGGAAGCTCATATGTGGCAGGCGGTCATCGCCAAGTATAAGGAGGAGTTTGCGAAAAATCCGGAGATGTTTGCCTTGGTCAAAAACCCGGACGGCACGTATGAGCGCAGGGGCCCGCAGATTGAAACCGCCAACCCGAAAACCGTCGAACTCGTGGTCCGTTACCTGAAGGAAAAATTCGCGGAAAACAACTGGCCGAAGGACGAGAAGGTGACCATGGCGGTCGGGCCGGCCGATGGACTGGATTACTCGGAATCGCCC
The DNA here is from genome assembly GCA_964600115.1 of uncultured Chthoniobacter sp. Taxonomy (GTDB): domain Bacteria; phylum Verrucomicrobiota; class Verrucomicrobiia; order Chthoniobacterales; family Terrimicrobiaceae; genus QYQL01. The sequence goes on from CAZRIL010000096.1 coordinate 3,683, forward strand.
GAGTCCCTGGCTGCCGGGGTGGACCGGATGGAGCCGGTCATAGGGTCGAGGGATGTCACGGATCTGGTGATCAAGCTGGCCAACGATGTATTGGACCAGATGGGCCAGGAATACCCCAACCTGACCCTCGGCTATTATGTCTACTCGGTGCACGGGGAGTTTCCCGCCCGCTACAAACCGAACCCGCGGATCTATCCGATCTTCGCGCCCATCGCCTATTCCCGGCTGCATTCGACCACCGACCCTCATTCCAAGACCCGGGCCTACTATCGCTCGGTTGTGGATCAGTGGGTCGCCCTCTCCAAGGAACAGGGCAACAAGCTGATGGTCTATGAGTATAACTGGAACCTTGCGGACAACATGCTGCCCTTCACCCGGCTGCGCATGATCGCCGAGGACCTCCAGTTTTATCACAGCGTCGGAGTCTTTGGCATCACCATGCAGGCCATCAAGTCATGGGCAGCAAATGCCCCCCATGACTTCGTCTATGCGAAGATGCTTTGGGACGTATCGCTCGACTGGAAAAAGCTCCTGCGCGAATATTGTGAGAAGGCATTCGGCCCCGCCGCGGCACCTATGGAAAGCTATTACCTGCGCCTGGCCGACACCCAGCAGCAAGCGGGACAGGAGGCGGGATCGTATTTTTCCGCGCCATTGATTTTTGACGAAGCCTTCATGAAGGCCTCGCGGGCCGATGTCGATGCCGCCCTGGGGGCGAAAGGGCTGGACGCCAATCAGCGCGGGCGCCTGGAAGGTGCGGCCTTTGCGTTTGAGATGCTGGAACTCTACCTGAATTGGAACAGCGCCATGAACCGGTTCGACTTTGTCAAAGCGGAGGAATTCGGAAAAGGCATGCAGGCCAACTACGAGCAGAGCCTGGCAGCCAACAACCATTTCACCGGGAGGGAGGCCGGCATCTACATCACGCGGCTTCTTCTGAACTCCAGCCGCGCAGCCCTCCAGTATGCCAGTGATCCCTATCGCATCATTCATCAACTCCCGGATGAAATGCCGACCTTGCTGGACCCGACCAATTCCGGCGCCCGGCTCAACATCTTCGGACCGCAAATTAATGACAAGGGCTGGATTCGGACCAAAACCTACTCCAGCACCTGGGATGCCCAGGGGCTCATGTTTTACCGGCAGGGTTCGGTCTGGTACCGCAACCGCTTTGAGGTTAAGGATGACCTCAAAGGCCAGGGCATCGGCCTGTTGCTTAGCGCGTTCGAAGACGAGGCGCTTGTCTGGGTGAACGGAAAATACGTGGGAACCAGTGGCATCAAATACCCGCAGCCTCACGCTTTTGATCTGACCGACGCCATCGAGTTCGGAAAAGAGAATCTCCTGACCATCCAGATCCGTCGGAACTCGGCAGCCAATGAACTGGGGCTGGGTGGGATCCTGCGTCCGGGATTTGTTTTTGCCGGACCGCGTTTAGTTACAGAAAAGCCTGCCGACGATGGCACCCGGGAACGGGTGTTGCCCGGCGGCGACGTCGAGGTGATTCAGAAACCAAAAACACCCTGATTCTTTCGCAGATGGCACCTACCGGGTTTTCACTTATACTTCCTCTATGATGACTCAGCCGTTTCCCATGCTGCGGCGGACTCTCTGGGCCGGCATTTTTCTGCTCTCCCTTTTCCCGCTCTGGTCACAGACCTTTCTGGTGCAATGGGACGGGGCCTATCTCACCCGACTGACCGGCGGGGAAAAATTAAACCTGACCGGAGAAACCGCCCTTGTGGATCCGGAGCAAAAACCCCAGGGCGTCGGTTTTCTCTACAACGAGGAGGTGCCTATGTCCCCGGACACCGCCGGCTATGATGCGACAAAGCCGTCGGCGGTTTTTTATGGCGTTCTCGAGGTGAACAACCCCTCCGGCGCCCAACAGAAGGATATTGTTCCCATGGTCCGTTCGCTCAACACCGTGGGTGCGAACTACGGCAAAAACAGTCTCAATCTGGCCAGCACCCCACCGGCGGATGGCGGCACGGCCCAGGTGATCGGGCTGATCTTTTGGCGATTGAAGGACTCCCCCATGGTAGCGGCCCGGTCGGGCAAGCTCAGTTGGAGCGCAATCAATGGCATTTCGGTCGACGTCAATAAAATCAACAGCAAGCTCAGCACGGTCCGGTTTGCCGTGCAGAGCGACGACAAATGGTATGTGTCCGAAGCCAAAGGCATTGGCACCGGCTGGTTCACGGTGAATGACACAATCTGGGGAGAGTGGCCGGTTAAGGCCGCGTTCCCGCTGCCCCCCCTGCCGGACTCCTTCCCCGTTTCGGGCGCAAAGTTGAAAAACATCACCGCCCTGGGCCTTGCCTTTTCCGCTGCGAGCGACTCAACCGACCACAATGCCGTCTTCGGCTTCCGGGCCTTTTATGCCGAAGCCAACCCGCAGTCTTCGCGATAAGCGCCATGCTCTCGAATTTCCCGGCGCCCCCTGGTGTGACTGCTCCGTCAACCCGGACGGCCGTCAAGATGCGAGCTGTCGGCCGGCAGGGATTTGCCCTGGTGGTGGTCCTCACCGTCGTCCTGATGCTTTCTATTCTTGTCGTCGGCCTTCTGATCATGGCTGAGAATGAAAGCAAGACCGCCTCGCGCTACATGGATGCCGCTGATGCCCGGCTCGCCGCGGATTCTGTCGTCCAAATCGTCGAGGGCCAGATCAAGCAGGCGAGCCTCTCGGGCATTGGAGCCGACGGCAAAGGCACCCGGGCCTGGGCCAGCCAACCCGGAGCCGTCCGCGTGTTCAACAACTCCGGCGCCCTGGTCAACATTTTCAAACTTTATTCCAGCGACCGGATGGTTTTGTCCGCCGCGGCCGACCTCTTCGATGGGCAGGACCTCCCCGCCAACTGGGGGGATCAGCCGGATGCATTTGTGGACCTGAACGCCCCGGTCTCGCGCAACAGTGAATGGATCTACCCCATCGCCAGCCCGGATGCGATTGGCGCTGTGGCGGGTTTCAGCAGTTCACGAGCGCAGGGTTCGGTGGCTTGGGATGACCGTCTGGCGATGCCCGTCCGCTGGATCTATGTGCAGAAGGACGGCAGCCTGAACACCGATCCGACGGTGGGCGACCCGGTGCTGCGCCTGGCATATTGGACGGACGATGAATCGTCAAAAGTTAACATTAACACCGCCTCGGCCACCGATGCCAAGAGCTACGCGGATATTCCACGGGCGAACTATATCAACGAGCGCAATGAGATCGCCAAGATGCAGCCCTCGCAGAACGAATTCAATCGCTACCCCGGTCATCCCGCCAACGTAAACCTGGGTGCCATTTTTACTGCCGCCGACGTCCAGAGCCTCATTGAGGCGAGTCCCCGGTATGAATGGGGCGGCTCAAAAAATGCCACGGTTGGCGTTACCAGCTCGGCAACCGCTTCTGCCAGGACACAGCTGGACGCGACAAAAAAGGACCGCCTGTTCGTTTCCACGGATGAGTTCTATTACAAACCGGTTCGCGATACTCAACTGGCGCTGACGGCTTCTATATTGGACCAACGTCGGTTTTTCCTGACATCGACCAGCCGGGGCTCGGATCTCAATCTATTCGGACAGCCTCGCGTAACGATATGGCCAATTCCGGCGGTGGAAGACGCAAATCATCGGACTCCCTTCGATCAACTGATCGCCTTTTGTTCGACCATTGGCAGGGACGGGGCAGCCCGGAGTTACTACTTTGCACGCGGAGATGCCCTAAGTCAGACCAAAGATTGGACGGATTATCCTAGAAACAGGGCGGTTTTCTCTTATCTCCGCGACCTGACATCCCGTGAAATCCCTGGATTCGGAGGAAATTTTCTCACCAAGTATGATTTGGCCGCCGGAGGCGTTGCTGGAGAACGCGACCAAATTCTCACAGAGATCTTCGACTATATCCGATGCTCCAACCTGAATGAAACGTATCGGGATCAGGGAGCCGGATTCATCCCTTTCACCACCAAGGTCACCTCACAACTGACGGAAAGCACCCAGAGAACGTATCGAGGCGGTGGGACGGTATTGCCGATTGAAATATCTGACTATGGGACACGGGGGGCCGGCCGGGTTCCTGTGATTTCCGAGGTGGGGCTCTGGTTTATCCAGACCAAGGAACAAAGTGGTGCCACATTCGTTGCTCCGGCTCAACCGGAGGTGCAGACAGGGCTGTTGATCGAAACGTTTTCCCCCATGCAGGGGTTCATGCCATGGGTCCCCCACAACTTCAGCTTCAGCGTGCGAAACATCACGGCCCCGACCATCAGGGATGCGAGTGGTGTGGAACGAACGTTGTTTCCTGACGGGGTCACCACCACCACCAATCATGGCCCTGGCGGAACGGTTGCGGCAGGTCATGGGATCGGAGGTATCGACGGTTGGGGGTGGTTGTGGGCCGGCGGATTTCAATCTGGACCCGCCACAGGCTTCAATTTGAACGCCAGCGTGAATCAATGGAGAAATCCCTTTTTCCTGCGCAAGCCGCAGGCCATCCCTGTTTCTGGACAGGTCCATATCACGGGAGGAGAAATCGAGATAAAGTTCCTCTGCGATCCCAACTTTAACAACGAAGGCGTCCGGTCGGGACTGGCATTCCAAACCTACCGCATCACGATCCCCAGCGGGACTTTTCCCATTCCGGACCCGGCTACTCCGGACATTTCGCCTGTCAGTCCTGCGGCCCAGCTCGCCGGGCTGGACGGCTGGTATTCGCGTAAAAACGCTTCCGGAAATAGTCCTCCGTGGTTTTTCGTCGAAGATGTCGTCCACGGGATCGAGTCCAGGGACGGGGATTTCCGGACTTTGGCGTATTTGCAGGATGTCCCCGCAGGATTTTTCCAGCCCCAAGCCAATTTCGGCACCCCGACGCATTTTGCCCACGGCTTTCGAGGAGGAAGCAACTATGCTTTCCTGGGAACTCGCAACGGCGGCTATGTTCCTGTTGCCTATGGTGGTGGGGCGGAGAGCTCCATTTGGGATTCTTTGCGCCCGAAAATCAGATCATCCATCACAAGCCTTGTCGCCGAGGGTTGGGAAGGGGATTTCGACACAGGGATAGCGAACCTGGTTGACGGCCCATATCTTAATAAAACGGATGAGGGGATGATTTCCGGCGGGTTAACTTTGGATCCGTATTATTACAAACTTTGGTACCGGGGCACCGGTCTGTTTTCTCCGCTCAAGCAGATGCCATCCCCTGTGGTTTTTGGATCCCTTCCCACCGGCGTGAAACGAACCGCTGCCGCATACACAGCCAACAGCCCGGGCAATGCACGTCCGTGGCGCACACTGAACTTTTGCCCCAACCCCCTTGTCGGAGCCGGCCATTTTGGAATGACTGAGCCGCAGGATTATTTGCTGTTGGACTGCTTCCGAATGCCGGTTGTTGAACCTTATGCCATCACAGAGTCGTTCTCCACAGCGGGGCAACTTAATATGAACTACCAGATTGTGCCTTTCACCTTCATTGAGAGAAAGACTGCGATGCACGCCGCTCTTGCGTCTCAACAGGTCATTGCAATAAGCGATAGTTACTCCAGCGATTACAAGAGCTCCACTCAGGGCACTGCCGGCGTTCCAACCAAGCAAACCCGTTTTCCCGTCAATATTCCGGAAACTCTTAATCAATTCGACCAGCGTTTTACCGGGCATGATATCTTTCGTTCACCCGCGGAAATCTGCAGTATTAACCTCATACCCAAGGATGAAACCAGTGGGAGCTTGGCGACATGGTGGAGTTCACGCCGCCTCACCGGAAACAATCTGCGTGAGCGCCCATACGCGACTCTGTATCCGCTGTTGACGACGAAATCGAATGTCTTCACCACGCACATCCGGACGCAGGCCATCAAGCGTTCGCCGAGCGGCAAGATCAACGTCAACAGCGAGTATCGCGGATCGGTGACGTTCGAGCGGTATCTCGATCCGAACGATCCTGTCTTCACAAACGGGACCGCGGATCCGGACAAAGTTTCGCTGGAGCCATATTTTCGTTTTCGAACCCTCGAAGCAAAGCAGTTCGACCTCTGAGTTCATCTATGCCATCCGTTACCCCTCCCTACATCCACGTGCCGTTCCGGTTCCTTGTCTGCGCATCCTTGTGGGCCCTTGTCTGTGCGCCAAACCAGAGCCACGCGGAGGTGACGCTTCCGGCTATCATTTCTGACCATATGGTATTGGAAAAAAGCGGAGCCACGGCCATTTGGGGGAAAGCCGATCCGGGCGAGGAGGTGACAGTCGCGCTGGCTGGACAAAACGCCTCGGTCAAAGCGGCTGAGGACGGAAAATGGCGCGCGGTGCTCGATCTCAGCAAGGTGGCGGCAGGGCCGTTTGAGTTGGCGATCCGGGGAAAGAACGAAATCCGGGTGAAGGATGTGGTGGTCGGCGATGTGTGGGTGGCATCCGGGCAATCGAACATGCAGTTCGAGTTGCGGGGAGCGCAGGGGGATGAGGAGGAGATGGCGCTTCCGGAGAATCCCATGCTGCGACACTTCAAGGTGAAGGTGACTTCCTCGCTCGATCCGCTGGACGACTGCGAGGGGGAATGGGTGATCGCCGGACCTAAGACACTGGGAGACTTCACCGCCGTCGGGTATTTTTTTGCGAAGGCGCTGCAGAAGGAATTGGGTGTTCCGATCGGATTGATCAATGCCACGCTGGGCGGCACGGCGGTGGAGACGTGGACCAGCCCGGACGGCCTGCGCAAGGAACCGGAGTTGGCCGGACCCGCAGAGGCGCAATGGAAGGAGGCGTCCTCGTATCCGGAGTTGAAGCGGGACTGGCTGGCCGCCTTTGGCGAATGGACGAAGACGACAGGGAGGATGGATCACCGGCAGGGAGCGCCTGCGGATTTTGCAGCCGTGGGTGCCGCAGTTGAGACATGGAAGCCGTTGAAGCTTCCCGGCAAGCTGAGCGGAGCGGTTGCGGGAGCGAGGTGGTACCGCAAGGTGGTGGAAGTTCCCGAGAAGTCAGCCGGCAAATCACTCTTTCTGGTTCTGGGGGAAATTGAAGGATTCGAGGAGATTTATTGGAATGGGGAAATGGTGGGCAGCGTGACGCCGGAGACGTTTCCCGGCTCGCCCTATGCCCGACGGTATGATGCCCCGGCGAATCTGGTGAAGGCGGGGCCCAATGTGCTCGCTATCCGGGTCTTCTCACCGGACAAGCCCGGCGGCCTGACGGGACGGGTGCTCAAGGCCGGTCCGGTTGCGCTGATGGGGGAGTGGTTAACCCGCGCCGAGTATGAATTTCCGCCGGCCGAGGTTCCGCCGCCTCCAGTCCCTCCGCCCGGCCCGCGCTCTCCCCATGGCGTGGCTGGATCTCTGTTCAATGGAATGATCAACCCCATCCTCCCCTTCACGATCAAGGGAGTCATCTGGTATCAAGGCGAAGGAAACGCCTCGCGAGCCTGGCAATATCGCAAGGCCTTCCCGCTTCTAATCGAGGACTGGCGGGCACGATGGAATCAGCCGGATCTGCCGTTCTATTTTTGCCAGCTGGCGAACAACGGGCAGAAGAAATCCGAGCCGGAAGATGACAACTGGGCGGAATTGCGTGATGCCCAGACGTCCGCCCTCAAGCTGCCTCACACCGGCCAGGCTGTCCTGATCGACATCGGCGAGGCGGAGGCGATCCACCCGATCAACAAGAAGGATGCCGGAGAGCGCCTGGCCAAGGTGGCGCTGGCGGATGCCTATGGCAAAAAGATTCCCTTCTCCAGCCCGGTGTTTGAGTCCTCGGCAGTCGAGGGCGCAAAGGTTCGAATCCGCTTCTCGCATGCGGACGGCGGGCTGGTGGCGCGGCCGCTCCCTGCAACCTACAACGTCTTTCTCACCGAAAATCGGACAGCCCCGCTTGTCCGCAATTCTCCGAACAGCGAACTCGAAGGTTTCGCCATTTGCGGGGAGGATCACAAATGGGTATGGGCTGACGCCCGCATTGAGGGCGGAGAAGTTTTGGTCTGGTCGGATCAGGTTCCCCGGCCTGTCGCTGTGCGATATGCCTGGGCGGAAAATCCCACAGTCAACCTTTACAATGGCGCCGGGCTGCCCGCTGTGCCCTTCCGCACCGACGATTTCAAGCTCATCTCAACGAGAAAATACCAACCCTAAGCCGTGAGAATTGGTTTTCTGGTCTTCGTCGTCGCATCCCTGTTTGCCGCCGGGCATGCCTGGCCTGCTGTTTCCATGCCGGCCATTTTTTCCGATCACATGGTTCTGCAGAAAGGCGCAAACGTTCCGGTCTGGGGCCGGGCCGAACCGGGAGAAAAAGTAATCGTCTCGGTGGATGGCCGGAGGGCTGAGGGGACCGCGGATTCCGGGGGCCGGTGGCGGGTGAATTTAGATCTTCAAAACTCCGGTCCAGGACCGTTTGAGATGTCGATCGAGGCGGGCAACAAGATCGTGATCTCCGATGTTGTTGTGGGACGAGTCTGGCTGGCGGCCGGACAATCGAACATGGCGTTTGGCCTCGAAAAAAGCTCCGAGGCGGACACCGAGATTCCGGCTTCGGCCGATCCGCTGCTGCGGGAGTTCAAAGTCGTGTTCAACCCGAAGGCAAATCCTCCCGCGGAGTATCAGGGGCGCTGGGTTGCGGCGAGCCCTGCCACCTCGGGAAGATTTTCCGCGGTCGCGTATTATTTTGGGAAGACGCTCCGCAAGGAGGTCGGCGGACCGGTCGGCGTGATCAACAGCTCGATGAGTTCGACGCCGATCGAAACGTGGATGAGCGGCGAGGCGATGGATGGAGATCCCGATCTCAAGGCCATGAAGGAAAGCCATTGGAGCATGCGGAAAACCGGGCCGGTCGAAGGGAAAAAGATGCCGATCCCGTCCCAGACGGCCGCGGCGTTGTTCGAGGGCATGATCCAGCCTCTGATTCCTTATGGCATTCAGGGTTTTCTCTGGAGCCAGGGGGAGTCCAACGCCAAGCGGGGGTGGCAGTATCGCACGGCACTTTCCCTTATGATTGCCGATTGGCGGAAACGATGGAGCCGTGGCGATCTGCCATTCTACCTTTGCCAGGCAGCAAATTTTTCGGCACCGGCTGAGATCCCTGGAGACAGCGATTGGGCCGAGTTACGCGAGTCTCAGGCCGCCGCGCTCAACCTGCCGAACACCGGCATCGCGGTGCTGATCGACACCGAACCGGGGGGGGACCTGCATCCGCGAAACAAAAAAGATGCGGGGAGGCGGCTGGCTCTTCTGGCTTTGACGCACGACTACGGAAAACAGGCCGCTGCCTTGGGGCCGGTCTATCGATCACTGACTATTGAGGGAGATAAGGTGCGCCTGACATTCGATCAGGCCGAGGGACTCGCTCTGCGTGAGGGAGGCAAAGGGTTTGCAATCTGCGGCGAGGACCGGAAATGGGTTTGGGCGGAGGCGCGTGTTGAGGGCACGGATGTGGTTGTCCGGGCGGACGCGGTGCCGAAGCCGGTGGCGGTTCGCTACGCCTGGGCGGACAACCCGGCAGCCAGTCTTTTCAACGGAGCGGGACTTCCGGCCGCGCCCTTTCGCACGGATGATTTTCCCCTCACCAGCCAGAAGGGGAAGTAGTAGCGGAAGTCATTTGCACGCCGCCGGGTTTGGTCCTGCCACCGTAACTATCAATGAAACAAGAGATGAGTAAAGCGACAGGCATGGGAGGACGGGCGGGCACGTGTGCAGTGATCTGTGCGGCCGGTGCGGTTTTGTTCGGGATGGCCTTGCCCGGGTTGGGGGAGCAGGCGTTTCAGCAGGAGCGTCCGAACTTCATTGTGATTTTGGCGGACGACCTCGGGTATGCGGATGTGGGGTGCTACGGCGGGTCGGAACGGACGCCGAACATCGACCGGCTGGCGGCAGAGGGGCTGCGCTTCACGGATTTTCACGCCAATGGTCCTGTCTGTTCGCCGACGCGGGCGGCCCTGCTGAGCGGGAGATACCAGCAGCGCATGGGGATTGAGAACGCGTTGGAGTCTGAGCAGGAGGCGCGCTGGCCACCGGGCGTAGTGACAATTGCGGACCGCCTGCGGGCTGCGGGGTATGCGACGGGCGCTTTCGGCAAATGGCACCTCGGAAACCGGGAACATCCCATGGACCACGGGTTCGACGACTACGCCGGAAACCTCCACGGCGGCCCGGACTATATTTCCCATCTTGGCCGCACCGGGGAAGTGGACTGGTGGCAGGGCCGGGAGCAGAAAAACGAAGAGGGCTACAACGACGATCTGATCACCGATTATTCCCTGCGATTCATCCGGAAGCACAAGGACTCGCCGTTCTTCCTGTATGTGCCCTACTCACTGATCCATTTCCCTTGGATGACCCCGGAGGACAAGGCCCACAGGGAACCGGGCGGCAACTACACGGACCGCTCGAAGCTCGGACCCCACCGGGACGGCAACCTCCGGCCGGTGGTCCGCCGCATGATCGAAGAATTGGACAAGGGCGTCGGCCGGATCCTGGATGCCCTCCGTGAAAATCATTTGGAAGACCGGACATTCGTTTTGTTTCTTTCCGACAACGGGGGGTATAGGCAATATGCTGGGGAACACCTCAACGAAATCTCCGATAACGGGCCGTGGCGCGCCGGCAAAGGATCGGTGTATGAGGGGGGCCATCGCGTTCCATGCATTGCGTGGTGGCCGGGACAAATCCGGCCAGCAACGGTTTCCCGTGAGCCTGCCATGACCATGGACCTCATGCCCACCATCCTCGAACTGGCGGGATTGCCATTGCCCGCCCCGGGAGCGCCGGAGTCGCTTGACGGGATTAGTTTGAACCGACAGCTGCTGGAGGGAGCCCCGCTGCCAAAACGCGATCTTTTCTGGAAGATTTCTGACAACATGGCCATGCGTCGCGGGCCATGGAAACTTGCGGTCCAAGGCACGAAGAACCCCGAACTTTACAACCTCGAAGAGGATCAGGGCGAAGAGAACGACTTGGCCGGGAAGAACCCGGCGATGGTCGGGCAGTTCATGGCTGCCCTGCGGAAATGGGAGGAGGAAGTTCGCAGGAAGGACTGAAGATTGTAACTGAAGCTCTCGATGACCACTCACGCGAGCGGTTTCCCAAACGGCATTATCACCGTGTTGAACACCCCGTTCACGGAACACATCGGACGATATCGTTTGCTTTGCCAGGACCTCGATTTTCATCGAATCTGATTTTCGCCAGCCACCCAACCCGCGCCACTTTGTGAGTTACCAGAGATTGCAGAATTTGAGATGGGTTCGCGAACACCTCGTCTCCTGCCTGAAGGAGGAGGTGCTGGTGGATCACCGGCCCGGCGAGGTTTGGTATAACCACAACGAATATCCGGCCCTGCCGCATCGTCCCATTGACGACACGGATCTCGCGCGATTTGAGGAATACCGCAGCAACGGCGTGGAGATCATCAAGCTGCACCAGGAGTGGACGGATTGGGCCGGACGGTGCGGCGGCGATTGCTTCTCTTCCAACGATCCGTCCGGACTCGAACGGCTTATCAACCACGCCCATGCCAACCACCTGCTCGTGCATGGATATTTTTCGTCAGGCTTTTTTGACGAAAGGCATCCGGATTTCCGTCAGGAATGGACGGGGTTGAGCTACCGGCTGAACGAATGTTACTGGAGGAATGCGCTGTGTTCCCCGCTGTCGGAGGGTTGGAGGGCGTATTTGTTGCGGCGAACCGGAGAGGTGTTGGACCGTTACGAATTTGACGGACTTTACAATGACTGCGGCTTCCCAGACCGGTTCAATCCATGGCTCCGCCGGTTCCGAACCGGCGAAGAGGGGCTGGAAACCAGGGCGTTTTTTGATACGCCGGATTTTCAACCGTCCTTCGAGGACCTGCTGGGCGAACTCCGGGCGCTGCTGAAGGACAAGCGGCCGGCCGGTTTGATGACTTTGCACTTTGGCGGAAACCGCCGCCCCCCCATCCGCCAAAAATATTACGACCGGCTTTATGTGGGCGAAGGGATTTCTTCCCTGGCCGGCCTCTGCTCCCGGACGAAGGGCTTCGATCCCTATACGATGCTGATCCCGGATGCCCGACTGGGTGATCTCGGACCTCGCGCGGTTTATGCGGGCGGGCTTCCGTTTTTGCAGTTTCCAGTGCTCTACGATGGTGCGGCGGTCACGGGCGAGCGGGCGTGTGCCGAAGGGTTTGATTACCTTGAGCCCGGTGAAGACTACTGGCGCAGTCAGATGCTTCGCATTCGCGAGCTGCGCCAGCAGGGGGCTTGGCCGAGCTTCGGTTGGTGGGACGCCATTCCGGGAAATCCGCTGGCGAAGCCCACCTATTACCATTTTCTCAAGCTGTGGCGGAAAATTGCCGCCAATGGATCTCGGGTCTTCCTGGAGGTGGAGTTGGAGGGAATATGGCGGGATGCTCCCGCCGGCGTGGTGCAGAGCGTCTTTGTTCAAGAGGAGATTTATCTGGTGATCGCCAACCATGGCGGCACTCCGGTGGAACTGGTGCCGTGCTGCTCCATGCAGGATGAAGAAACCGCAGCCGATCTGGAGCGGGGCGTTGCCTTCGTGCTTCCAGCCAACGATCTGAAGATCCTCCGCATCGCCCGAAGCACTGAACCGCCTGAGGAAATTCCGGGCTGTCAACCGGATCACCTGAAAATCTGAAATGCTGAAGATCACCGAGTTCGACGAGCCGTTGCTGAGTCATCCGCTTGTCCCGGCTGGTCCCATCCCCACGGCCCAGGATCCCGACGGCGTTTATCCTTACGAAAGCTTTTGTCAAACCGCCCGCCGCCCGGTTCTGAAAAACTTCCGGATGGTTTCGCTGGAAAACGACCACCTGCGCGTCGTGGTGTGTCCGGATCTCGGAGGCCGGGTTCATTCGCTGTTTCTCAAGAAATCCGCCAGGGAAACGCTTTACGTGTCGCCCGCATTGCGGCCGGTCCGGATCCTGCCCCGGCAATGTTTTATCGGCGGAGGGATCGAGGTGAGTTTTCCGATTTCCCACACGCCGGTGATGATGGTGCCCGTGTTGTCGCAGACCGCGGAGGAAGACGGACGGCTCTACGTTTGGTGCGGCGAGCGTGAGGTGCGCTTCGGCATGCATTGGACCGTGGAGTATTCGCTCGGCGAGGAGGATGAGTTCCTGACCCAGCGCATGGTGTTTTTTAATCCGACGACCACTGCGCATCCCTGGATGTCTTGGACCAATGCGGGCCTGCCGGCCCGGCCGGATACGGAATTTTATTTTCCCGGAGGTCCGGTGTTATCCCACGGCGACACGATAAAAATCATTGATTGGCAGAAGGAGGGACCGCGACGCCAGGCAGACGTGAGACGCATGACCGGATACTTTTGGAGGGAGCCGGATTGCTGCGCTTTCGGGGCATTTACCCCCAGCCTGGGCTGCGGACTTTATCATGTGGCAGATCCGGCTTCGACTCCCGGAATCAAATTGTGGTCCGACGGCGTGGGGTCTGATGAGGCCTGGGTGAGCCAATGGACTCTGGATGGCCGGCAGGCTCTGGAAATCCAGGCGGGTCCGCTTGTTGACCAGTCGATCAAGGCCCTGCTTCAGCCCGGAGATCAACACAGTCACATCGAGTTTTGGTGGCCAACCGACCGCTCGCTGGACATTCATCAGATCCCGCTGCCCAACCCACGATTGGTTGCTCTGACGCGTGTGCCGCGTTTTCCCTGGGCCCGCCAAGAAGAGGTGAAGATGTGGCAGTGCGTGCTGCAGGCCTTTTGGAAAAGAGAACCAAACGAATTGCCCCAAGCTCCTGATTCCGCCAACCCGTGCTGGCCTCCCAGCGGAATGGAAGATTTGGGGAAGGCGCTGAGTTGGGCCGCTGAGGCCGGAATAGAGCGTTGCAGGTGGCTGGCTCATCTTGGGATCTGGCATGCGGGACGCGACGAAATCGATGCGGCGCTTGAAAGTCTGATCGGGTCCGGCGAGGATCGGGCACTGGCGCTTGCCGGCCGGCTTTACCGCAGGTGCAAGAGGGACTTCGAAGCCTCTGCGGAATGTTTCCGGCGTATCCGAAGCGAGGTTTTTGCGTTGCATCCCCAGGTGGTCGTGGAGCGTGATGTTACGTTGGCGCTATTGGGTTCAGCGACTCTGGCCGAGCGGGAGGAATGGGTGAACAAAACCGGAGCCCTCGAGGACGAGTGGCTGGTTGAACGCCGGGTCGCCCTCCTCGTGGATCAGGGGAATTGTTCTGCAGCCAAAACCTTGTTGGAATCAACCAGATTCCAATTGGTTCATCAGCGGTATGTGAGAACCCGGCTATGGGAAAAAATCCAAGACGGGCTGGGTCTTGCGACGAAGGAACCGCCCCGCACGCTGGGCGAGGACGATCTGGCGGAGTTTGGAGCCTATCGCGAGTATCAGGAGGAGGGGGAGGTCTGATCGGCCTCAGTGTTCCGCGCCCTGCCAGTTATCACCGCAGGGTCCGCCGCCCGGGTGGACCGCGACACGGGTGACGACCTTCTGCTGCATGTCCACCACGGGATGGTAATGTTTGCCGAGCTGCTCGGTGGCTTCATCGACGTAGTGTCCAATGAAGGTGCGGCGTGAGCGGTCCTTGGTCCGGTTCGGGCCGGAGCCATGAATGACGTTTCCGCCGAAGAAGAGGGTTTGTCCGCGTTTGACCGGCACGGGAACCGGCCGGTAACCGTCGGGAAGTTTCGCGATGTGCCCGTCGCCGTAGTTCATCCAGCGTTCGGCGCCTTTATCCGGGCAGAGGATGTCGAAGTGTTGCGACCTGGGGACAATGTAGAGGCAACCGTTTTCCACGTCGGCGTCGTCAATCGGGGTCCAGGCAGCGATGCAAGTTGCGGGGCTGGCCACCAGATAGAAGTTATCCTGGTGCATGGCCTGCCCCTTCGCGCCGGGCGGTTTGTAATAATACATGGTCTGTGCACCGAGGGCGGGTTTTCCAAGAAGAGCTTCCAACACCCCGGCCACCGCTGGCTGGGTGAGCCAGGCTGTGACGCGGCGGCTGTGATGGTGGGGCTGACGGGCGCGGACCTGGGTTTTGGTTTTGTCCACCTCCTCAAAAACGCGGTCCCCGTCAAATATCTTGCCGCCACTGGTTTTGAAGTCCTCAAAGAAATCCTCGATCTCGGCGAGTTCGGTTTCTGAATAGAGGGCGTCGGCGATGCAATAGCCGGTTTGGTCAAATTCGGTTTTGAGGTTTTCCAAGGTGGGTTTCATGGTTTGTTTTTCAGGGTGTTGAGAGTTTGCTGAACAATGGGCGCCATCAGATCCCCGAGGATCCGCCCTCCGGGATAGGCCTGATCGGTTCCGGTGAGGTAGTAGCCGGTGTCGTTTTCGACTGACCACTCCTCCGGAGCCAGAGTGGTCTTTGCGAATGCTCCGCGCGCGATGCTGTCCCGGGCGAGTTGATCAGCCCCTTCTCCCGCCTGTTTTTTGGGGGTAAACCCGGAAGTGGATAGAGTGGCCCGCGACCCATCTGGCGCGACGTCGGTGATCTGAGCGGACCCTTCTTTAGCCGCAATGCGGCGATAGACGTCTTCCGGACCGAACGTTCCTGCATGGGCGGTGGCGGTGATCGCGTCGCCGCTCGTGGCGGAAAGGGTTAGTGTGGTCGCGGGACTGCGTTTGTGAGCCAGTGCCGCCCGGGCCATTCTCCAGTTGCCCATCACGCTGCCACCCGGGCGGGTTTCTTTCGTGACGGCCCCCTGCGCATCCACCCGCTCGGTGCCAAGGCCGGTATCAAGTAATTGGTCAATTCCCATGGCCGACGAGTTGGCCCGAAGTTCGTGGTTCCAGGCCTGGCGGACTTGCTCGGCCTTGAGGGGCGCTCCAACCCGTGCACGTGGCAAGGCTGTGGAGACTGCAATACGCACCTTGGGATGGATGGTCCGCAAGGCTTTGATGTAATCCTGGTAATGCTTCTTGTACGCGTCGTAGTTGTTCGCAGCCCAGAGGCTCTCGTCGGAGCCGCCCGAGGGCACGAAACACCAGACCTCGTGATAGCTGTCGGCGGCTGCAAGGATTTGTCGCGTCAGAAACGCGAGTCGTTCCGGCGAGGCCCAGGTGTCAAGTCCGCCGGTGGTTTGGGCCTCCAGATGTCCATGCAAGCGCGGAGTGAGGTCATAGTTTTCGCACAGGTGCCACCACCAGCTTTCAGGTTTTGCCACTTCGCCACCCCCTATCCCGAAGGCCACCATGCGGCGTGGAGCCGGGCTGATTCCAGTCACCTTCAACCTGGCACGCCCGTGACGGTCCATCTGCAGAATTTCCTCATCGCTCAGCGCTTTGCGGGCGACGTAGGCCCCTTGCCACTGCCCCGGAAGATAGCGGTTGGCGATCTGACGCCGGAGGCCGGGCAGGTAGTATCCGATTGAGACGATGTTAAACCTTGGCGCCTTCCAGCCGGCCTGGGTGGCTTCATAAATGGGGATCCCATTGATGTAGGGGGTGGTCAGCCCGTTTTTGACCGTGATCGCCAGATGCTGCCAGCCTTGGCCGAGCAGGTATTGGCCGGTTCTCTTTTTGCCGGAGTTGTTGGTTGGGAAGGGACGCAACCGTCCGCGGGCCTCGATGGCGGAGTTTTTATCGGAGTAGATTCCCAGCATTCCCTGGTTGTATTTGGCGGAACTGTCCAGGTGGTCACCGATGCTGATGGCGGTTCCGTAGCTGGGATCCTTGACTTGCCCCGGGCTCACCCAAACCCCGAGGGAATACTCCGGGGTTTCCGGGAGATCGGCCCCGGTGAGGATACGCACGCCGGCGCCCATGCTATGATTGTCGATGGCCCCTTCAGGGGTGAAGCGGATCATTCCCGGCAGTTTGAGCGGCATGGTCCCGTGGGCGCCGTTCTGATCCGAGAGGAGCTGCTGCAACTCCGGCAATCGATCTCCGGCAAGCTCGTCGTAAATAGCAGCTCCGGCGATGGCTGCGACGCCATCGGAGTTGTCCGCTCCGCTTCCAAACCCAAGGGGAACCGGGTCTTTTGTTGTGAAATCGATTTTGTATTCTTTCCAGTCCGCTGTGAGCGCGATTTTTGAGGAGGACTCACCCAGCGTATAGTTTGCTCCGCCTGAGAGGAGCTTGGCCCAGAGTCGCAGACGCAAGGGAGCGTTTCCGGGTGTGAACCAAGGCCCGTTCACGGCTTCATTGTTGCCGTGAGAGAAGAGCAACTGCTGGTTGGGAGCGGAGACGATCAACTTCATTGCGTGGGAGCCGCCAAGGGGATCGGGTGTGTCCGG
>CAZRIL010000097.1:0-20502 GCA_964600115.1 uncultured Chthoniobacter sp.
CCGGTCTTCCGCCACCAGATCGCCCCCGGCGCCCCGGTGAGGGTGACGCAACCGGATATGTCCCGCTTCTTCATGAGCATCCCGGAGGCGGTCGGCCTGGTTCTTCAGTGCGCGTGGCAGTCAAAAGGCGGAGAGGTCTTCGTGCTGGACATGGGCGACCCGGTCAAGATTGTCGATCTGGCCCGCCAGATGATCGAACTCTCCGGATTCAAGCCGGACGTGGACATCAAGATCGAATTCACCGGCCTGCGTCCTGGCGAAAAACTCTACGAGGAACCGATCCACACCAACGAAAATGTGACCCGGACCGGACACCCGAAAATTCTGGTTTTGCGCGAGGAGAGCCGTCCTTCCGGACCAACAGTCATCGCTGATCTCCGGGACCTGATTAATGAGAAGCCCTCCAACGATGTCGCCCGGCTCAAGGCGTGGCTGGGATCCCGAATTCCCGAATACAGGATCTGGAATGGTTGAAAGAGGACGTTGAGGCATGGAGATAGACAAGCCGGAATCCATCGCATCTCAATGTGGTAAGCACCCCGGCTGGAAGTGGGTTCGCCTGGCGGGATATGCCTCCGTGGGAGGATTTGTGATCCTCCTGATGGCGCTGTCGCAGCCGGGATCGGGTGGAAGGGGGGATCCATTTTTTACTGTTCTTGCAGAGGAGGAGCCGTCGGCTTCGTCCATTCAGAACAGGCTGCCGCTGGCATTCCGCATGCTCAAGACTGAGGATGGAATCTCGACGCACGTCTTGGAACTTCAGAGCAGCGAGGGTCTTTCCGCCTCGCCAACGATCGGGCTTTTGATGGCGGCCAACGGGCGGTCCGGGGAAGTAATTTCGGGGAGGATGGACTTTTTGGATCCCTCCACCGGACAGGTGAGGGCAAAATTCAAGATCCGGCAGGGGGCGATCCTCCGCGATAACCGGAAGCTCGAGTTTGTCAGAAAGGCATCGTCCCCGGGGACTGACCCGGCAGGGCCGCAAAAAGTCTCGATCAAAATTTCGAGCCGGATCGGGCCGGATCTAGCGGTGATGGCGCAGTTCTCCGAGGGGGAGCCCCTGAGCCGCCTGCTCTGGGTCCCGGCAACATCCCGGCAGGGAAAATCCGGCGTCGCATGTGCATGGGGATGGCGGGAACACCCGTGGTCCGGGGCACCGCTTTCAAAAGCCAGCCTGCTGGCTCACATGTGGGGATTTGGTGCCGGTGAGGGGCGAATTATTTACGGGCTGATCCTCTGTGCCGCCGGTGCCTGGCTGCTAGGCGTCCTGGTTTTGCCGGGGGCCCCGTTTGGCCGTTCAGGTGGTGGCGGCTCCCTGGCCGCCGGGGCAACTCTGCTCTTCCTGAGCGCCGGTTCCGTTTTCTGCCTGATCTTTCCGCCGTTCCATGCGCCGGATGAACCGGACCACTTCCTGGCGTATGCCGGCCTCGTTCATCAGCCGGACTTGGCCCGGGATGCCAAGCTCCTGGCGGATGCCGGGCACTTCGAGCGAATCAAATTCCGGACAGACGAAAAATTCGTGACATCTGACACGGAGAGGCAGGAGACAGTCAACTGGGCCCCTCATGTCGGGGCTCCCGATCCGAACCGTTCGCCGGTTGCGAAAATCATCTGGCTGTTCTCAGGAAATTTCCTGAGTGCAAGCCACGCGGGATTTGCCCTTCTCGGACTGCGGTTGGTCACCGTGCTTTTTGTCGCCCTGTGCCTCGGGGCCTCGCTGGCGGTTGCGGCTACAGGCATCCTTCCCGGACGATTGTCGGTTTTGCTCGGGGCACCCGCGATCCTGACTCCTGCGATCGCGTTTTTTTCGATGGGGGTTTCGAACTACCCGTTCCTCATCGGTGCGTATATCGTGCAGGCCGTCGCTGCGGGGCTCCTCTGGGCGCAGCCAATGGAACAAGAGGAGAGCCGTCGCCTGCAAATCGCGGCGGGCGCGCTGGCCGGTTCGGGATTGATGCTCGGGATTTGCTCGTCCGACAACGGGGCCTTCGCCATCGTGTTCTGGGCGGTTTTGATTCCCGCTTATTGGTTCCTTCGAGGTCTTCGGGCGAAGAACCTCGACCGGGAATTCCACTGCTGGCTGGCCTTCTTCTCAGCGTATTTTTTCTCCATGGCGGTGGTATGGGTTTTGGTCGGTGCGCTGGCCGGGTCGCATCATGTTTTGCCCGCGGTGATCACTGCGCGCTTTCAAGACATCCTCTCGGCAACCCCGCTGGCCAACACGGGCACGCAGGCCTTTGTGTTTTTCGGCTATGCGATCCCGCTTGTCGGCCTGTCGATCGCGCTGCTCTGGCTGGGGTGGAGGGGGAGGGGCAATACCTGGCTGCCGGCGGTGAGAAATATTGCCGCCTGGCTTCTAGTCCTTGGAATAGGGTTCCTGCTTGCAACCAAGGGCGCACGCGTCCCGGATTTCAACAGCGCGACGGCTCCGGAGTATGTCGGAAAAGTCATTTCTTCGTTTTATGATGGGTTTGGTCCCGGGGAACCTGATTGGCTGGTGACGCAGTCCTTCTGGGGAATCTTTGGTTGGCTGGATACCCCGATGCCGGAAATCCTGAATAACGCGTCGCGATGGGCGGCAGGCCTGGGCCTGCTGGCGCTTGTGATCCTCTCGCTCCGCAAATCACCGTTTTCCTGCGGCAAGGGCTTTTTGTGGGCGAACCTGTTGGGTATTGCAGCGATGTTGGCCGTTATTTCTGTAGCGTATATCCATTCAAAATATGCGGTGAACGGCCGCTACATCATCGCTCCCTACCTGCTGCTCCTGACGGCAGCTTACGAGGGATATCGCAGGGCCGTCATCCTGCGCTTTCCGGGCCCAGAGGGTGTCCTGGTCTCCAGCGCTGCGATTTGCCTCGCGGCGGGGGTTGTTCATTGTGTCGCATGGACAAGCGTCCTCAGCCGGTATTTTTAGGTCATCGTGGAGCTTAAGAATTCAGAAGCCAACTCCCGTTGGTCTGCGAGCGGGCAGATTGTTGTCCGGTGCCGGATAATCGCCTTCTTCGCCTTCTTTCTGGCGCTTGTCCTCCTGAAGTATTTTCTTATTGCCAATCAGGAGATCGTCACCGAGCCGCACGATGCGCTGAACTACGTCACCCAGGCCGACCGGCTGAGCGTCAACTTTGGTCTGGGAGCAACCGGATACACTGTATGGCTGGCGGCGGGCAAGGCGCTCAGCCTTCCGCAGCGGATCGGGATCGAATTGCTCTGGCTCGCCTCGGCGGCCTTCCTCTGCTATCAGATTTTCGGGGGCAGGCGCAGGCCGTTGGCGATGCTGGTCCTCTTTGCCGCTGCGGCGTTTGCCCCGCAGACCTACCACCTTTTCGACCGCGCCCTGACCGATGGCTACTACATCTGCCTGAGCGCCGTTGCGCTCGGTTTTTGCATCCGCTCTCTCCGCACGCGGGGTTTGTCCGGGCGCCTTCCTTCCCTCATCGGAATGGGGGCGGTTTTCGGCCTGATGGCGATCACCCGGAACGAGGGGATTCTACTCATGCCCTTTTTGGCTTGCTGGGCATTTTTACTCGGGCTTGTTGATTGGAGCCGCGGTGTGCGCCCGATGAGGAAGATGATCTCTGGCGCGGCCGGTGCGCTTGTGATCGCCGGTGCCTCGGCTGCCGTCCTTCCGGCAACCATGATCCTCTACAATGGCTGGCGGTATGGAGTTCTTACGCTCAGCTTCGTTGAGATGCCGGGCCATATGCGCTTGCTGAAGGCCCTCGCCAGGATCGAAACCGGCGAGCGCAACCGCCGGTTTGTTCCGGTCTCGCGCAAGGCCCGTGAGATGGCCTATGCCAAAAGCCCAACGCTTGCACGGTTTGCTCCCGAGGTGGAAAACCCGGAGACCAGCTTCCAGAAGGAGAGCCTGGCAGCGATCGGCCTGCCCGGCGAGATCGGGGCGGGATGGATCTGGCACGTTTTTAACTCGGCCGCCGGCCCGCTCGGGGTCGCTGCCCCGAGGGATCTCGACGCCACATACCGGCAGGCGACCCGCGAGATCGAGGAGGGATTTCAATCCGCCCCGCGCCGCTTTGTGCCGCATCCATTTTTGGGAGGGGATGCCTCCGCCTGGCTTCCGTATCTGGGGGATGGGTTGTCCCATGCCGTGCGCTGTGTGCTGAGCCCTACAGAGCGGATGGAGAACGCCGACTTGAGCCCCGCGGATACAAGCCTGTTTGATCGGATCTGCCTGCGCCGGACATCGCTGACGCAGCGGACGGTTTGTGTGAGGGGATGGGTTTATTCAGCGGACCCGAACCATCCCGTCACCAGCGTCTCCACCTCGAGCGAACCGACTCCTGACAACGGGTTTCCAGTGAACATTCCCCGCGGCGGAAACCATCCCCCATCGACCACCGGGTTCCACACGTTCACTTCAATCAAACACGAAGGAGAGTGGTTCAAACTTTCCTTTTTCTCCGGGTCCGATCTGGTCGGGGACATCGGGGAGTTTGACCACGACAAAACCTACACCATTTCCGGGAGGCACGGCGATGTTGTCCTGGAAGTCGACACGATCGAAACGGATGGTTTCCGCTCCGTGAGCCCTCTTCGCGAATCCGTCAAACGGGTGCTTTTGAAGATGGCGGCCTCCCCGCTCGCATGGATTGCCAGCCTGTTGATGGGTGGTATTTCCCTGGGAATTCTCCTGATTTTTAGGAATCACGAGCGGCCCGGCCCGTTGATTCTTTCGGCGGGCATCCTGGCGATTTGGGCGCTCATCCGACTCGGATTTTATTCGCTGATCAGCGCGGCGGCCTGGCCGGCCGAGCCACGCTACCTTCAAAGCACGGCAATTTTCGGGATGCTGGCCATAGCGGTTCTGGTTCTCGGGATGGTGGATTGTTTTGCAAACATTGCTTCCAGGAGGAGATGAAGACTCCGATCCCGGCGCTGCTGCGGTGGTCTATTTTCGGACTGCTGGTCCTCAAGCTGGGGCTCATCTCGTCGGAGGAGATCCAGGCGTTTCTTTTGCCGCACGACGATCTTTGGCAGATTCGTGCGGCGGCTCGGACCTACTGGTTCGGGGAGTATTCTTGGGACACGCTCCTGCACCTTCCGGTTTACCCGCTGTTTGTCCAACTGGTGAACCTGACCGGGCTCCCCCTGCGGGTCGGGACCGAGCTCGTCTATTGTTTGGCGGCCTGCTCGCTGGTGCTCGCGCTGTGGCGGCTGGGCACGGGAGTTTATTGGGCTCTGGCGGTGGCATTGGCGACGATTTTACAGCCGGCATCATTTCAAATGCCGAACCGGGTCGGTGCGGAGGTCCTTCTTGCCGCGCTCCTGATGCTGGCGTTGGCGGGGAGCCTGACTTGGTGGAGCCAGCGGGGCGGCCAATCGAGTTGGCGGCAAATCCTGGAGATGAGCCTCTGGTGGGCGCTGGCTTGGAATGTCCGTAAGGAATCGATCCTGCTGCTCGGGGTCCTGGGGTGCTTCGGCTTGTGCATTCTTTTGGCCGATCGCAAGGAAGGTCTCCGGATTCTTGGGGGGCGGATGCTGTGCGGAGTGGGGGCTCCGCTGTTTCTTTCCCTGGCGATGGCATCGGGCATCGCCGCCGCCAACCACGCCCGATGGGGACTGTCCGCCACCTCGATCCTGACGGCTCCAGGCTACAAGGGAGCCTACAGGGCACTGCAGTCGATCCCTCCGGAGCATCCCCTCCGGTTCATCAGTGTTCCGGTCGAGGTGCGGAACAAGGCATACCAAGCCAGCGCACGATTTGCCAAACTCAGGCCGCACTTTGAGGGGGACATCGGAAAAAGTTGGGCCGGCATCTCCAAATCCTCGTTCACCGATCCGATCGGGATGTCCGGCCTCGATGAGATGGAAATTGCGAACGGCTGGTTTTACTGGGCGCTTCACGATGTTGTGGTGGCCAGCGGGCATGGCAAAACCCCTGACCAGGAAAACGAGTATCTTCAGGAGGTTGCGGAGCAGATCCGGAAGGCCCAGAAAAAGGGGCTCCTGGGATACCGCTGGGTTCCGGTCGCCATGCTCGAACCGGAATGGCGGCTGTGGTTGCCGGGCCTTCCGGGTTCCGTGCGGTCAGTGGCCGGATTTTTGAATGCTCCCTCCGTGCTTCCCTGGATGGTCTATGACGACCCGGCTGCCTGGCAGGTCCGGGACATTTTCGATCAGGTGGCAAATCGCAGATCCGCTCTGACAAGCCCCCGGAAGGACTTTCCGGAAGCTGGGGCGGAACCATACGCTCCATGGACGAAAACGCTGCAGTTCTGGTGGCAGGGAATTTACCTTGCGGCCTCCGCTTGGGCGGGATGGGCTCTGATCCTGGTCATTCCGGCATGGGCCTGGATGGCTTTCCGAGGCGTTGGATTGCCGGCCTATTCCGTGGCGGTCGTCCTGTTCGGGGCGGCCGTTGCGGCAAGAATCGCCTTTTTTGCTTTGTTGGACGCCACCGCATGGCCGGCCCAGCCGCGCTATCTGTATCCGGTCATGCCGGTTTACGGAGCCTTGCTGGTCCTGGCCCTTGCCACCGTTGTGCGTGCCGCCGACGAATTCCGGCTTCTCATCAAAACCAATTTCCAGTTTATCAGCAGCCGTTCCTGAAACGATTTTTATGCGACACGTCCATTATTTGATCCTTGGCGCCGGTCCGAGCGGGCTGACGATCGCCCATTCGCTTATAAAGCGCGGGGTCGCCAGGGATCAGGTTCTTGTTCTCGAGGCGAATGAAACCGCCGGGGGGCTCTGCCGGAGCGAGACCGTCGATGGGGCGCCGCTCGATATCGGAGGCGGCCACTTCCTCGATGTCCGCAGGAAAGAAGTCCTCGACTTTGTTTTTGAGTTCATGCCCGAAGAGGAATGGGACACCTACTCCCGTGTCGCCACAATCCGGCTCCGCGGACAGGAGATCGACCATCCGCTGGAGGGAAACCTTTGGCAATTTTCCAAGGAAGATCAGGTCGACTATCTGGAATCGATCGCGCGGACGGGCAGCGTGGCCGGCGATCCGATGCCGGAGTCGTTCGAGGCCTGGGTCCGGTGGAAGCTTGGAGAGCGGATCGCGGAGGAATACATGCTGCCCTACAACCGGAAGATCTGGTCGATGGATCTGGAGCGGCTGGGAACCTACTGGCTCTACAAGCTGCCGGACGTCTCGTTCCGGGACATTCTGAGATCCTGCCTGGAAAGCCGTCCGTTCGGGGCGCTTCCTGCGCACGGCACGTTTCTTTACCCGAAGAAATCCGGCTATGGAGAAGTGTGGCGCCGGATGGGGGAACGACTTGGCGGAAGCCTTCTCACGAACACGCCGGTCACACGCATCGACGTGGAGAGCCGGATCGTGAACGGAGCTTTCCGGGCGGAGAAAATCATCAGCACGATCCCGTGGACGCGGTGGCCGGGACTGGCGGACATCCCGGCGGAGATCGCCGGCCCGATCAAGGAACTCGTCTCGGTCCCGATCGACGTGGACTATTTCCCGGAAAACACCCCGGGCAACGCCCACTGGATCTACGAGCCGCGCGAAGACATCTCCCACCATCGCATCCTGCCCCGCCATAACTTCTGCCCCGGCTCGCGGGGATATTGGACAGAGACCAATGCTGCCCGCTCCGGTCCCGTCGCGCACTTCCGGCACCACAACGAATTCGCCTACCCGGTGAATACAAAAACCAAACCGGAAACGGTCGCGCGGATTCTTGCCTGGGCAGGGGCGAAAGGGATCATCGGAGCCGGCCGCTGGGGAACGTGGGAGCACATGAACTCGGATGTGGCCGTCTCCGAGGCACTTGCTTTGGCCTGCAAATTGCTCCAGTAAGGCGTCCCCCGGCGACCCACCAAACGCATGAAAATTTCCCTTTGTCTTATCGTATGGAACGAGCTTGGCGGCTGTAAGCTCGACGTTCCGGGCCTTCCCGTCGATGCCTTTCAAGAAGTTTTTGCCGTGGACGGGGGCAGCACGGACGGCACGCTTGAGTATCTGGAGAGCCGCGGGATTCCGGTCCACCGACAGACCAAGCGCGGGCTCAATGCCGCGTATGTCGATGCCAACCGGATTGCCTCCGGCGATGCCGTCGTGGTGTTTTTCCCGAAGGGCACGATCCCAGTAGACGACCTCCTGAAATTCCGGCCGCTGCTTGAAGCCGGAAATGCGCTTGTGATCGCAAGCCGGAAAATCAAAGGCTCCAGAAACGAGGAGGACGCCCACCTGCTCAAACCGCGGAAGTGGGCGGTGCTGATGCTGGCAGCGATGTCCGCATTGATCTGGCGCCGGGAGGGGTATTGGGTTCGCGATGTGCTGCACGGGGTCAAGGGGTGGAGACGCAGCGCCTTTGATCGCATGGAAATTCTTGACCACGGTCTCTCCATCGATGTCGAGATGGTGATCCGCAGCTACCGGCTCGGGCTTCCCCGTTGCGAATTTCCCGTGCGGGAGACGATGAGGCTGCACGGTGCATCGACATTCAAGTTTTTGCCCACCGGAAAGAAGCTTCTCTCTTATCTCTGGTTCGAGCTGCGCCGCAGAAACTGAGCTGCCATCCCGCAAGTGAATCCCGTCGCCATTGCCATTCCAGTTTACCGGATCCCGCTGTCCGGGGACGAGGAATTCTCGCTGGCCCGCGCCCGCGCCGTTCTGGAAGAACACCCCAGGTTTGTTGTCGCGCCGGCAGGCCTGGAGATTCCTTCCGGCTTCCTCCGCGGAGAAACGGTCGTCCGGTTTCCAGACAGGTTCTTCTCGTATCCGCATGGCTACAACAGGCTCCTGATGACATCCCGGTTTTTCCGGGCTTTTGAAAACTTCTCCCATCTCCTGATTTACCAGCTCGACTGCCTGGTGTTCCGCGACGATCTCCTCTTATGGTGTGCAAGGGACTACGATTACGTCGGTTCGCCCTGGTATGAAAATTACATCTACGACTACCAGCACTCGGAAAAGTGGTGGGTGGGCAACGGGGGGTTCTCGCTCCGGAAAACCGCGTCCGCGCTACGGATCCTGAAAACAAAGATCCCGCGCGGCTCGCATTTTCCCGTCCCCCCGGCAAGCCGCCCCACGCTTTCGCCGGCCCGCTGGCTTCTCTCCAATTCCCGCAACCGCATCAGGCAGGCGCTGGGCCTCTGGACCGTCGAAGACGAGCTCCTCAACTACAGCGACAGCGAGGACAGGTTCTGGGCGCTCGATGCGGGAAGGTTTTCCGCCTCATACAAAATCCCGCCGGCGGTCGAAGCGATGCGCTTCGGCATCGAACAGCACCCGCGCGAATGCGTCCGCCTCGCGGGCGGACATGCCCCCTTCGGATGCCATGCCTGGAACAAGTATGACCGCGCATTCATTCTGAATCTGATTGCAGCCTCCGATAGCCAGGCTCCATCCTGAACGCACCGCCATGAAATGCGCCATCGCCACGCTGATTATCGGAGACAGGTTCCTGAACCCCTTCAACTATTCCTTCCGACCCGGATGGGAGGCCTACTGCCGGCGGCACGGCCTGGAGCTGGTGGTTCTCGACAGCCCGCTCGACACGAGCTCCCGCGGGCTATCCCGCTCGCCATCCTGGCAAAAGTGCATCGTCCACAAATCCCCGCGCCTGGCAGGCTTCGACCGCATCGCCTGGCTCGATGCCGACATCTTCATCTCCCCAACGGCCCCGAATGTCTTCAACGAGGTGCCTCCGGAAAAATTCGGTGCGGTTGACGACCACGCCACCCCCTCGCGCGAAGAGCACAAGCTGGTGACTGAACTTGCCTATGCGCAGTGGGAGGCGGCTGGCATCCCGTTCTACAGATCTTCCGGAGCAAGGGACTGGTATCGGCTCAGACAGATTGAATGCGATTTTGAGGAGGTGGT
Organism: uncultured Chthoniobacter sp.; assembly: GCA_964600115.1. Taxonomy (GTDB): domain Bacteria; phylum Verrucomicrobiota; class Verrucomicrobiia; order Chthoniobacterales; family Terrimicrobiaceae; genus QYQL01. Next base: position 9,809 of record CAZRIL010000097.1, read on the forward strand.
GCAGGGCGGAATGTTCGTGTATTCCCCCGCTCTTCACGGGCCGCTTCTGGAACATGTTTACAACGCGTATGAAAATTTGGGTGAGGACACGTTCAACCACGAAATGGCACCTCTGTCCTACGAGATGATCAAGGCGGGCTTCACCCACTGGATCTCCCCGAAATTCAACATGATGTGGATCTGCTACGAACTGCTGCACTTTCCTTTCCTCACAAGGCCGGAGATGATCCCCGGGCGGCTGCCGCTTGTTGCCAAGCGGAAAATCATGGAATACATCCGGCAGCCGTGCGTCAGAACCGCGCTGCGGAACAACCATTTTCTGCACTTCTCCGGAGGCAGCAGGGATTTTAAATATCTGGGCTGATACCCTGCCCTTCCGAATGCGACCTGTAGTTTTTCAGTGGATCGATCCCTGCCCGAACGCGAGACTCCGCGATGCGCAGGAAAAGCTCAGGGAGAGCGTCGAACTGCTGGGCCTCGCTCCGGTCCTCTTTCCAGCCGGGCCCCGGATGGAGAAGTTCTCCACCATCCTCTCCTTTGCCCGGGCCCACAGCCGAGGCGGGAGTTTTGTCTGGTGCAATTCGGATGTCACACTCACGACCGACCCGTTCTCGCTCGATGACGGAATAACCGTGCGGGGATTCCACCGTCGGGAGATGCCCTCGGGCGAGTTCTGCGGCGGTGTGGACATGTATCTTATCCCGAATTCTTTTTGGGACGAGGTCTTGTCGAAGGATCTGCCCGACCTGTGGTGCGGGGCGACCCATATTGATTGGTGGCTGACCCGCGCCGCCGTGCTGGCCGGCCGATACACAGCCCATTTCGGTTTCATCGACCACCTCTCCCATCCCGAGTCTCCCGCATCAAAAAAACGCGAGAATCCGGTCTACCAGCACAATGTCAGGGAATACAACAGGTGGGCCCGCAGGAACGGAGCAGGACTGGTGGAAGGCTGCGTCTCACTTCCCGGCATCGGGGAATCCGTCTCGCCGCTCACGGATCTGTTGCAATCCCTGCTGCGCGGAACGGGGCATTGATTGCATGAAAATTCCACTCTTGTTATTGTTCGTGGGAGCAACCGCGGGAACCACCCTTTTCGGTATCGGAAAATTCAACGGGTTTGTGAAGGCGCGGCGCAGGCTGGTGACGGAAACCCTGGTGCTGGATTTTCTCGTGCGCAGAAGCCTCCACGACCTCCTGGGAGGGAACCGTCCGGATTCCCTTGCGGGCATCGGTGAGCTCGCCTTGCGCGGTGCCGTGGATCCTGTGTCGGCGAACGGAGTGTCCCTCGTGCTGGAATCGGCCGCGCGCCTCCGAGCCGCGGTGGCGCAATCCAGTGGCACCGGCAAAGTTCCGGGGGAGTTGGAGGAACGGATCTCCGCATGCCGTGGCAGCGTTTTGGCGTACAATGCCCTTTTCCAGCCGGGTATTTCCGCAGTGATCGCCCACAGTTGCAGGTTCTCTCCCGTGACACTGCCTGCTTTCACCAGCCAGGAATGAGAATCACAATCAGCAGCCCGGATGGACTGGGAGATTTCATCCTGCGCGTCCCGATGATCCGGGCGCTGGCGGAGGCCGGGCATGAACTGCAGATGTTCATGCGGCGACCGGCGCTGGATCTGGCGGAAACAGTTTTTCCAGAAATTCAGTTTTTTGAAATCGTAGCGGATCCGTATCATCCGGAGACCCGGAGCAAAAAAAATCCATTTCGCGCCGAGCACCGGGCAATCCGGGAGTTTCATCCCGACCTCTATGTCGCACCGCTCTTCGCGATGAGCTTCTTTGACGAGGTTTGGTTTGAAGCCGATGGCTGGCAGGTGCCTGTTGCGGGATTTTCCACGCGGGACGCCTTCTGGCCGTCCTGCACGATTTCGGATCCCGCCGGCCTTTCGGAGAATTTCCGGGTCCGGGTCGAGGTTCCGGCCGCTCTTGCGGAACTGGAGAAGAACCGCCTTCTGGGCTCCGCGATCCTTGGGATCGATTTGCCCGCTGTATCGCCGAGCTTGAAGTCCGGGGCAGACTCCCGCCGGGCCGCGCTGGAGATCCTCCGGACCCACGGACTCACCGAGGGGGCATACTGGATCGGCTGTGTTGGCGCTCGGAGCGGTCTGGCAATGAAGGACTGGGGGGAGGATAACTGGCGGAACTTTTTTTCGACCGTGCTTCCTGCGGACGATCGCCCGGTCGTTTTTTTCGGAAACCAGAAGGAATGGGCGTCGATCGAGAGGATCCGGTCGGACAATTATCGTTCCATCAATCTGGCCGATGCTCCGCCGCCGGTCCCCGTCTCGCTGGCGCTTGCGGCGATGTCGTGCGGATACCTTGGAAGAGATTCCGGAGTCATGCACATGGCATCGGCGCTCGGCCGGCCGGTGCTGGCCGCTTTTTCTGGAGGACACTGGGGGCGATTTTTTCCATCGTCAGGCCCGGCGGTCGTCGTTACCCAGGCCATGTCGTGCCGCATGTGTGACCATGCCTGTCCACACGACAGGCCGTTCTGCATCTGCTCCATCGCACCTGCGACCATGCTTGCCGGATGGAAGAAACTTGCCTCTGCCAGAAGCGTCGAGTTCATCGAGCAGGCACCCCCGGAGAACATCGACACCGTCTCCCCGGATGAGGTTCGGGCCTTTGCGATGCGGCGCTCCGCAGAAACCCGTGAACACGCATCCCGCGCCCGCTCCCGCTCCTGGTGGCGGCGGATGAAGGCTTTCTTTCTATCCCCGACTCGTTCAATTTTGCAGCTTCACATCTGAAGCTCCGCTCGTTTTCCTTATGTCCCTTTCCTCACTTCGCGACCTCAATCTGAGACACCGACTGGCCTGCGCCCCGTATCAGATCCTGGAGCATTTGCTGTGTAGGGGAACCGATCTCCACAGGCTTCAGCAGCGGCGAAATGTCATCCACCGGCTCCGGGTGGCGATCGACGATCGCATGCGCTGGCTGGAGGGCGCGGCCAGGGCGGAATTCCAGCGCGACGCGGGCGGGAAGCCCCAATCCATGCCGGTGAGCATTATGCGCCGGGATGCGCCGTGGCGTGCGGTTCCTCCGCCGCGCCACGAAGTGCCCGGGATGATCACCGACGAGGAGTCCCAGTATTACGTCTGGCTCGGCTCGCATTTCCTCGGTCTCGGCGAGGTGGTGGAACTCGGGCCCTGGCTTGGAAAGTCCACGCTCAGCATCGTGGACGGATTGGTGAAATCCGGCCGCTTCGAGGGACGGAAGCTGCGAGTCTTCGAGGACTTCATCTGGCGCTCGTCGTTCATGAACAACTACGTGTCCCCCTCGAAGCACCGGGCGGACGGGGAGAACTTTCTTCCGCTTTTTGAGGAAATGACGGCTTCGCGGAGGGAGTGGATCTCCGCCAAGGCCTGTGCGATCCAGCGCCAGTCCTGGAACGCGCACCTGCCGGTTCTTTCCTGGGAGGGCGGACCCGTGGAGATGATGTTTATCGATTGCGGGAAGGCGTTTCTGGAAAACGAGGCATGGTTCCGCGCGTTCTCTCCCGCCTTCATTCCCGGCGTGACGATGTTGGTGATGCAGGACTGGCGGAGTCACAGAAAGGTGCCGCGTCAGAGGTATGCGCACACATGGCAGTTCACGGAATCGAAAGCCGGGGCATTTGAACTCGTGCACGAAACCCTCGATGGCGATGTCGCAACATTCCTCTGGCAGGGAGAGGTGGACGTCAACCGCCCGGCATAACCGCAGCCCTGGAAAGACCGCATAGCATTTCATGAAAACTGACTTTGCATTCAAGCGCTCCGCCGTCGCATGGCACCAGATGCTGACCGGGGTGCGGCGGCTAGGCGAGGCTGTTCGAACCGACCTCTCCGGATTGCTCCCCGGGAAGTCGTTGGTTTCCACTGACCGCTCGAGTCGGGCGGCGAAGGGCGGCACTACCAAGCCAATGATCTTCGCCTCGTATGCGACGGACGATGAAATGAAGGGCAGCCACCGGTTTTGCGGCGGTGAAAAACTCCTGAACAACCTGATCCTGCTGCTTCGGCGGCGCGGCTACGATGCGTGGATGGTCAGCCTCGATGGGAAAAACGCAGGTTGGCTGGCCGAGCACGCGCCGTTTCTCTCGATCGGACAGTTTGAAGAAAAAATCCGGACGGCAACCGATGTCCGCTGCGTGACATCCTGGCTGAAGGCCACTCCCTACCTGGACCTGTGCCCCCGGTTTTACTTCTGGGACCAAGAACTTGCCGCCTCTTCACGCAGCCACTTTCCGGATCTCGCCCGGATGGTTGCGCGGGATCGGATCATCCGCACAGCCGGGGTGAACCGGGCGGTTCAATCGTTCCACCGGGCTATCTTTGGAACGCCGTCTCTGGTGCTGCGCCAACTCATCGACGAGGAGTATTGGAAACCGGACCCGTCGCGCCGGATTCCCACCCGCATCGGATTTTTCGATGAAGGCGACCACGGTGCGGAATTTATCCGGCGGATTCGCGAACTGACCGCTTCGGCCGGGCTCGGGCTGGATTTTGTCCAACTTGCCGGGGTCGAAAATGAGATCATCTCGCAGATGCAGCAGTGCGGGACGTTCCTTGCCTTGAATGTCGGAAAAAGCCCGCTTTGGGGAGAGGGAGGGCCGATGTCCCCTCAGGAGGCCATGGCCTGCGGGACCGTGCCGGTCTGCTTTGATATCAACGGGCCGTGGGAACTGATCCAGCAGCATTACAACGGGGTGATTGTGTCGGAATTCACGCCCGACGCGATGGCGCGTGAACTCGTTGGCATTTACTCTCAACCCGGCCGCTTGGAAGTGATGAGCAGGCGGTCGTTGGAAATGAGCGTGACCAGCCACAGCATGCAGGCGCGGTGGCCGGATGCCGCGCGGTTTCTGGATCTCCCACTCGAATGACCGGCTCGTCGAATCCTGCAAATCCCGCGCGCCTTTTTCTAGCCGACCACCTGCTCCGTGATGTGGTCGGGCACCATCTTGGCTACAACCTCGCTCTGGCGGACGGCGCCTCGCGTGCAGGGATAGCGCCGTGCCTGGTGACCCATCGGGCGTTTGACACGTCCCTGGCCGGGGGGGTGACATGCCGAAGACTTTTTCGCACGGATTTCCGTGCGGAGCCGCCCGCTTGGATCGCGCGCAATCACCGGCTCCTCGGCCTTCTCGAGCGTTGGTGCGATCGGCGGTTCGGAAGAGACCTCCGCGGATTCCCAGGGGTTGGCAGTTCGGACGCCGTTTTCGCCCAGATGATCGCTCCCCGGCATTTTATGCAGTGGCTGCGCTGGATGTCCGCTCAACCGACTCCGCCGATCCTTTTCCTGCAACTCGGCTACCGTCCGGGACGATTCGCGACGCCGGAAATCGCGGCGGCATCCGGCCGGCTTCCGCGGGGAATCAAGGACAGGACTATTTTTGTGACTGACAGCGAAAAGCTTGTCGGGCCGTTTGAGAAGAGCCTCGGGCGCGAAGTCCATTACCTTCCGCATATCGTTTCCTATGAATTTCCGGAGCCGGAACCCAGGACTTCGGGAAAGCCTTTTGTTCTTTTTGTCCCCGGCAATGCCCGGCGCGAAAAAGGTTTCGCGGAAACTTTGGCCGCCATTCAAATAATCAGCGGGTCAGGTTCCCGCGACGAGCTCTGTTTCATGGTCCAGTGCCACGATCCAGATGGGTTTTGCGCGGAGGTTCTTCGCGACGATATGCCTCCAGGCGTCGAGCGGATTAACCGCCCGCTTGCAGACAGCGAGTATGTCGAGCGGTTGAGCCGATCAGACGTCGTCGTTCTGCCGTATCACCTCGATCTCTACGAACAGCGTACGAGCGGGATCTTCTGCGAGGCCCGGGTGGCCGGCAAGCCGGTGATCGCAACCGAAAACAGCTGGGCGGGCGACCGCATCCGCCGCGAGGGGGGCGGCTGGCTCGTGCGGGAAAAGGACGAGGCTTCGCTTGCCGCCTGCCTGAAGGCTGTTCCGGAGACTCTCGAACAGAAGGCTGCCGAGGCAAGGGAGCTGCGAGGCCACGCGATCAACGAGTTTCACAGGGACGGGTTGATGAAGGGTTTGATGGAACTTTTTCAAAGGGGGGCGGATGCCATCGATTGACCGCATCGTTACGAGTTTGCGGCGCTGGGTTTCGCGCCGGAAAGCCGGAGCGGCTCTCCGCCTTCTTTCACGGAGTGAAGGCGGACCGGATGGGCCGCTGGTTTTCGCCGTGGTGAGGAATGAGATGTTGCGGCTGCCGCGGTTCCTCGATCATTACCGGGCGCTCGGGGTCACGGGCTTCGTGATCGTGGACAACAATTCCACCGATGGGACCCCGGATTTTCTCCGGCAGCAGCAGGATGTCTGCCTCTATGGAACGGACAGCCATTTCCGGGGGAAGGAGTCATGGTTCGACTTTCTGCTGAGAAAATACGGACTGAACCGCTGGTGCGTCGTCGTGGACGCGGACGAGTTGTTGGTGTATGCCGACTCCGGCCGCGTGCTGTTACCCGATCTCTGCCGATATCTCGAAAAAACCGGATCCAATGCCATCCATGCCATCCTTCTGGATCTGTATCCGGAAGGCGCGATATCCGATGTGAAGTATGTTTCCGGGAAGGATTATTTTGAGGATGAGTGGTTTTTTGATCCATTCTCATCGCTCCGGAAGGCGCCACGACATTTTTTCCGCGGCACCGGGCTCGATTACCGATTCGAGGGCGGGAGCCGGGAGCGGATATTCGGGGTGGCGGCTTGCTGCTCGAAATTCCCTTTGTTTTACTATCGCGCCGGGATGTTCCTGACCGATGGGCAGCATTTCCTCGAGGCCGGCCGGTTTTCCGAACTCCGGGCTGTGTTGTGTCACTTCAAATACCTGCAGGACTTCGCACCGCATGTCCGCGAGGAGGTGGCGCGTGGCCAGCACTGGGGCGGGGCGGTCGAATATCGCGCCTATGCGGAGAAGCTGGAGAACTCGGATGCCGGCCTGCGCTTCTGCAATCAGGATTCGCTGAGGTTTTCAGGAAACCGCCAGCTCGAGGAGTGCGGGTTTTTGACGCGCCCGGATTCCTATGAGAAATTCGTGAGCTGCGCGGGAGGCGCGCAATAATGAAAATCAGCGTCATTATTCCCGCTTACAATGCCGCAAAATGGCTGCCTTCAGCCGTGGCGAGCGTTTGCAGCCAGTCCCGCCCGGCAGACGAAATTCTCATCGTGGATGATGGAAGCACTGATGGAACGGGCGACCTCTGCGGGACCCTGGCCGGAAACGTCCGCTACATCCGGCGGGAAAACGGCGGGCTCTCTGCGGCCCGGAATACCGGGGTCGCCTCGACCTCGGGTGACTGGCTGCTCTTTCTGGACGCTGACGACACGCTGGTTCCCGGGGCGCTTGCGGCTCTCACCCACACGGCAGAAACCACGGCTGCTGGCGTTGTTTACGGGTTTGTGCTCCAGCGGCGAGGCGAGGCGGTGGAGACCCGTCTGCATGGCCTGCCCTACGCAGCCGGCGAGCCTCCCGCTCCGGCTAAGGCCCACTTCTGGTGGACGCCGATTCCGACTGCAGGTGCGGCGCTGATCCGGCGTTCCCTGAATGCCGAAGTGAGGGGATTCGATGAAAATTTTCGCCAGGTCGAAGATGCGGAATACTGGCTCCGCTGCGGGGTGACCTCCCCGTTTGCCCACTGTGATTCGCTCGTGCTCGACAAGTCCTGCTCGCCGGGTTCCCTCGGGCAAAACAGCGCGGGCAGCATCTGGTACCGGCTCCAATTGCAGCGTAAATTCCTCCTCTGGTGCGAACGGAAGCGAATCGATACTTCATTCCTCGGGATCCAACCATCGGATCTCAGCGACCATGCCCTGAAGCGGATCCACCATGAGAAAGCCTGGGGGATCCTGGAGCCGGTGCTCGGGCAGGCGCGTGAAATGGGCGCACGCACGCCATGGTATTGGAGGTCGCTCCTGACCGCGCGGGTCCTCCGGCTCTGCGGAGTCGCGCCAGCCGCCTCTTTCCCGGTTGTGTATTCACGATGGCTGGAACAAACGCATCCATGAAGACGGGCATCCTTGTGCCGGTGTGGCGGGATTACGAATGGATTGCCCCGATCGCGCTCGAGAGGATTGATACGTGCTGGCCATCGCACCCCGAAATCCGGTTTTGCGGACTTTCGGAAACCAAGGGGCTGCCTGCTTTTCCACTCGATCCCGGCACAGACACAACCAACTGGACGCAAGTGCTTCTGGGTGGAGTGGAGAAGATGAGGGCGCTGGGATTCGGGCGGGTCTACCTGATTCTCGAGGAGCATATTCCCCTCGGGCCCTGCCACGAGGAACACCTGAACACCACGCTGCCCGCACTCATGGATACGCTTCCGGCTTCCTACATCAGCCTGATGGGGTGGGACAACCGGCGGTTTCCCTCGCGGAGCCCTGTTCTCGGAAAAGAAAGATTCCAGCTCAAGCACCTCACCCGCCCAAATGATTGCCGCTTCCATCTGCATCCTGCGCTTTGGGATCTCGAAATTCTTGAGCAGTGCTGCCGGATCGCTCTGCAGAATCAGGAGAAGAACGGATCGGCTTGGCATTTTGAAAAAGCCTGTGCCCGTGCCGGGGCTCCCCTTCCGCCTGCTGCAAAAAGCGGATGCTACCAGATCCGGGCATCGGGCATGGCCCTGCATCCCCCCACGCCTGCGCAGATCGTGCAGTCTGCGATCGACCGCTTTGTCTTTCACAAAATCATGGCCCTCTACCCTTTGATCCCGAGCCGTCGTGTTGGCCGGGTCTTTCTGCGCCATGTGCCTTTCGATGACGTCTTTTGCAACGGGCCTTATCCGATGTTTTATTCCGGAATCATGGCCAAGGGGGGGGTGAACAGGTTCTTTGTGAATTTTCTCCGCAGGAACAATCCCGGCCTTCTGGGCCGCATCCTGACCGCCATGCCGCAGACATGAAAATCCTTCCCTTGAAGCTGCGGCAGGCTGCCATCAATTTTTGCAAATCGAAGTTTGCCGTCCCCGCCGTGCGCAAGCGGGTGGACCGGCCGCATCATGGTCAACCGGTCACCCTTCACATGGTCCTGTCGCACGATGGGGTCCTCATGGGACAGCTCACGTTGCGCAGCTTGGAGTTTCATTCGGGATTTTCCTGGGCGCCGGTGCTCCACGACGACGGATCGCTGACCAACGCGGATGCCGCGGAAATCCAGGCGAACTTTCCCGATGCAACACTGATCCGGCGCGACGAGGCGGACGGGATCCTCGCAGAGGCGCTTTCCGGTTTTCCACATTGCCGGGACAACCGGGTCAGGCACCCGTGGTTTTTGAAGGTTTTCGACACGCGTCATTTTGCTCCTCACGACCGCTATATCGTCATCGATAGCGACATCGTTTTTTTCCGGAGGCCGGATTTTGTTCTGGAGTGGATGAGAAATCGTCCGGAAGAGTTCTGGTTTATGGAAGACACCAAGGAAAAATATTCCTCGGATCGCGCCGGGATAGAGGCGGCGATGGGATTTCCCTTGTGGGAGCGTGTCAACAGCGGCCTCGACCTGATGGTCCGGCCGGCAGTGGATCTGGCACTCGCAGAGAAGTTTCTCGAGCTCTGCGCTCCCATGGCCCGCGAGTTCCATTTTCTCGAGCAGACGTTCTTTGCGGTCGCCGGTTCCAGTTGGGGCAAGGGGGGGAAGCTCCCGCGGGAATACGAAATCAGTTGGACGAACCTCCGCCGATCTGCTGCTGTTTGCCGCCACTACGTCGGGCCATTCAAGAATGATGCGTTGTTCGTTGAAGGGGCCCGCGTATTCTGGTGGCAATCCCACAGGTAAATTGTGAATTCTACTCCCCGCACCAGCGCCGCATTTTTTGACAGCGGATCCTACCGAAGCACACCCGGTGCTCTGGCGTATCGTCGTGTCCTTGCCTACTATTTAAACCTCACGATTCCTGAGTCTGCCAACCTTCTCGAAATCGGGTGCGGAAGCGGGGACCTTCTGAAACTTCTCAAATGCCGCTCGAAGACCGGGATCGATGCCTCGGAGAAACAGGCTTCAGCGGCCGGGAAAAACTGCCCCGATGCCAGAATACACTGCGTTGATGCCTGTGGGGCCGGACTCGACAGCCGCTTTGATGTCATTCTCGTCTCCGACACACTGAACCATTGCACAGATGCCCAGGCGCTGCTGGAGGGTGCCCGGGGAGTTGCACAGCCCGAGGCGCGGCTGGTTATTACAACTTACAACACGCTCTGGCGTCCGGTGCTCTCCCTGCTCACTGCGTTCGGACTGCGCTCGGAGCAGCCGGATCTGAACTGGCTGTCTGCTGCGGACGTGCGGAATATTGCCGAACTTGCCGGCTGGGAGCCCATTAAATCCGAGGCCCGCATTCTTCTCCCCGCCGAGGTGCCTGTCCTCTCGTCTCTGCTCAACCGGTGGGTCGCCCCGCTTGTTCCGTTCCTCTGCCTCACCAATATAATGGTCGCGAGGAAGTCGGAGAGGATGGAGGGCACACCGTCGGTGTCGATCATCATTCCTGCCAGAAACGAAGCGGGAAATATCCCGGTCGCAATCGAGAGGATTCCTGCCTTTGCGCCGGACATCGAATACATCTTTATCGAAGGCCACTCGACCGACAATACGTGGTCCGAAATCGAAAAGGTGAAGGCGCTGAATCCGGAGAAAAAAATCCAGATCGCGCGCCAGACCGGGCGGGGAAAGGGAGACGCGGTCCGGCTGGGATTTTCTCTGGCCC
>CAZRIL010000098.1:0-20397 GCA_964600115.1 uncultured Chthoniobacter sp.
TGGTGAGAGGTCAGATGCCGTGACGTTCCACCCTTGTTCCGCAAGCCAGACTGCCGTATGCCCGCCGCCTGTCGCCACATCCAACGCCCGTCCGGCGGGCGGGCGCGTGACGCCATCGAGCGCGGCGCTGAGATCGGAAACATCGGCCAGAATATGGGATTTTCCATAGTTCCGGCTCTGCCGGTCAAACTGCTCGCGGGATGCCTGCTGAATGTGATCGAGTGACATGGCGATTTTTGTAACTCCTGCCCCAAAAATAGCAACGCCAGGAGATTGACGTTAAAATGAGTCCGGGATTCAGGCTCTGCCAAAGAAGAATCGTCCGCGTCAAAACGTCAAAACGGGTGCATGTCAAAAATCTTCTCGAGTGGAGGGCGACGCTTCGTCGTCGCCGAATATTTGAGAAACGACGAGGCGGTTCCCTCCAAATGTTCCGGCGCGAAAAAATCTGTCCTGCACGCCGTCGAAACCAGGGGAGTTCTTTTGCTCGCTAAGCCATAGCGAAATTGAATAGGATCGAATTGTCGGCGTTTTCTTTGCCGGCCGCCCAGCATGAGCGAAAAACTGGATAGGCAATACAGTATTACAGAGTTGGTCGACATCGACCAACTAAGGCTGCTTTTTGAGCAGTTTGCGGAGGCCACCGGGTTCACCATCGGCTTTCTGGATCACCCGGGATTGAATGTCCTCATCGCCACCGGATGGCGGGATATCTGCACCAGATTCCACCGGTCGTGTCCTGCAGCCGATGAAGTTTGCAGGGCGAGCAACCACCACCTTCTCGATCAACTCAAGGAGCCAGGCCAGATCGTGATCGAACGCTGCGGCCATGGGCTTGTGGATTGCGCCACGCCGATCATCATCAATGGAAGGCATCTTGCGAGCCTTGCCACCGGACAGATGCTGCTGGCCCCGGCTGACCCCGAACAGTTCCGTTGCCAGGCGTCCCGATTCGGTTTTGACGAGAGGGCTTACATGCAGGCGCTTGAGAAAATCCCGGTGATTTCCGAGGAGAAGCTCAAATCCACGACGGCATTCCTCGGGAGCATGGCGCATGTCATTTCCGAAATCGGCTACGCGCATCTCCTGCTCAGGGAAAAGACCGAAAGCCTGGAACAAAGTATCAAGCGGGCCGAGGAACTTGCCGGGAAGGCGGAGGCCGCCACCCGTGCGAAGAGCGAGTTCCTTGGCATGATGAGCCACGAACTGCGCACCCCGCTCAATGGCGTGCTCGGGTTCACGGAACTCCTCGCCGACACCCCGCTCAACGACGAACAAAAATCCTTCACCAAAACGATCAGCAGTAGCGGCGAGCATCTGCTTGCAATCGTCAACGACATTCTCGACTTTTCCAGCATCGAAAAAGGTGCCCTGGCGATCAGAAGCGAGCCTTTCGCGACGTCCGGACTGCTGGACTCGGCGGTCATCGCCGCATCCAAGGACGCCGTGGAAAAAGGGCTCGAATTCCGCTGCGAGAAGGACCCCGGCGTGCCGGAGCAGATCGTCGGCGACGAGCGCCGGATCCGCCAGATCCTCCTCAACCTCCTCAACAATGCCGTCAAATTCACGTCCGCCGGATCGGTTGTTTTCCGGGTTTCGCCTGCCTCCGCCGGAGACCGACACCTTTTGGATTTCTCGGTCGAGGACACGGGGATCGGGATTTCTTCCGAGACGCTCGGCCACCTGTTTCAACCCTTCGTTCAGGCGGACTCGACGTTTCACCGCCCGTTCGGAGGCACGGGTCTCGGCCTGGTGATCTCAAAACGACTCGCGGAAGCCATGGGCGGCACTCTCACGGTCGTTTCGGCACCGGGCAGAGGCAGCACGTTCACAATCCGCCTTCCGCTGGAGGTTTCCGGCCCCGCATCTTCTGATCCTGCCACGGCTGTTCCCATCGAGCAGGAACCCATAGCGCGTCCGGGAAACCTGGTGCTTGTCGTCGATGATGACCGGGACAGCCGCACGCTTGCTGGCAGAATGCTCCAGAGCCTCGGCTACCGAGCCGAATTTGCCGCCGATGGGGCTGGAGCGGTCCAGAGTTTCAAGCCGGGAAAATATTATGCCATCCTAATGGATGTGTCCATGCCGGTGATGGACGGGCTTGATGCCAGGAGAAAAATCCGGGAGGCCGAGGCAGATAGCGGAGCTCATGTGCGGGTCATCGCGCTCACTGCAAACGTGATGCCTGGTAACCGCGATCAATACCTCGCCGCAGGAATGGACGACTTCCTCGCCAAGCCGTTCAAAAGGGCCGATCTTGCCGCAAAGCTTGCCCTCATTGCGCAGCGATAAACGGACCGAACCCAATGACGACCTTGCCCGGACGATGCAAAATGATTTCTTGCGCGGCGGGTGGGCTGCCGTTCAATGTCCCGCCCCATGATCAGACACGACAACCGCATCCCCGGAGACCTCCGGAAAATTGAAATCCAGAGCGGGATTGCCCCGCACGCGCAAGGATCCGTCCTGATCGCCTTTGGAAACACCCGCGTGATCTGCGCGGCCATGATCGAAGAATCCGTCCCCCGCTGGATGAAAGAACAGAACGTGACCGGCGGATGGCTCACCGCCGAATATTCGATGCTCCCGTATTCCACCCACTCGCGCAAGACCCGCGACTCGACCAGGGGGAAGCCGGATGGCCGCGGCACGGAAATCCAGCGTCTCGTGGGCCGGTCCCTGCGGGCGGTGGTGGATCTGGAAAAGCTCGGCTCCCGCACGCTCTGGGTGGATTGCGACGTGCTCCAGGCGGACGGAGGAACCCGGACCGCGGCGATCACAGGCGCGGCTGTCGCGATCGAGCTCGCCTGCCGCTCGCTGGTCGAACAGGGCAAACTCGCATCCCTTCCGATCAAAAACCGCGTCGCTGCCGTGAGCGTCGGGATTGTAAACGGCGAAGTTCTCGTGGATCTCGACTACCATGAAGACAAAGACGCCGAGGTGGACATGAATGTTGTCATGACCGACAAAATGGATTTCGTGGAGGTTCAAGGGTCCGGCGAAGAGTCGGTTTTCAGCGCGGCCCAACTCGAATCCATGCTCGCGGCCGCCAAAGGCGGTATTGCCAAGCTTCTCGAAATCCAGAATGCTGCGCTGACACTCCCATGAAAAAAGCACTCATTACAGGAATAACTGGTCAGGACGGCTCCTACCTGGCCGACCTCCTTCTCTCCAAAGGTTACGAAGTCCACGGGATCATCCGTCGCGCGAGCACGTTCAACACCAGCCGGATCGACCACCTCTATCAGGACCCCCATGTCAACGGCGTCCGGTTGTTTCTTCACTACGGCGACCTCGCGGATTCGGTGAATCTCGTGAAGCTGATCTACGAGCTGAAGCCTGATGAAATTTACCATCTCGGGGCCCAGAGCCATGTGCGCGTGAGCTTTGACATCCCGGAATACACCTCCGACGTCACAGGGGTCGGCACGATCCGGATTCTGGAGGCCATGCGCGAATCCGGGGTCAAATCCCGTTTCTATCAGGCCTCGAGCAGCGAAATGTTCGGAAAAGTCCAGGCTGTGCCGCAGACAGAGACGACCCCGTTCTGGCCCAGAAGCCCCTACGGATGCGCGAAGGTTTTCGCCTACTGGGCCACTGTGAACTACCGCGAAAGCTACGGCATGCACGCCTCGAACGGCATCCTTTTCAACCACGAGAGCCCGCGGCGCGGCGAAACCTTCGTGACCAGAAAGATCACCCGGGCGGTCGCGGCGATCAGAACCGGCAGGCAGAAAGAACTCTTCCTTGGCAACCTGGACGCCAAGCGCGACTGGGGATATGCCCCGGAATATGTCGAGGGGATGTGGAGGATGGTCCAGCAGGATGCCTCCGACGACTTCGTCCTCGCAACGAACGAAACCCACACCGTCCGCGAGTTCGTGGAGGAAGCGTTCGGGCATGCCGGCCTGGATTGGAAGGAGTTTGTCAAATACGATGAACGCTATGAGCGGCCTGCCGAAGTCGACCTCCTTGTGGGCGATCCTGCCAAAGCAAAAAAAATCCTCGATTGGGAACCCAAAACAAAATTCCGCGACCTCGTGCGCATCATGGTCGATGCGGACCTGGCGGAACTCAAATCAAAGGCTTGACTCAACCGGGACAACCGTTAAGTTCGCCAACTCTCATTATGTCTAGAAAGTGCAGCATCACAGGAGCCAAGCCCGTCCGCGGATCAAAAATCCACCGCCGGGGTCTGGCTAAAAAGAAGGGCGGCATCGGCATGCACGTCACGGCCGTCACACCGCGGCTCTTCCAGCCGAATTTGAAGACCAAGCGCGTTTGGGTGCCGGAGCTGAAAAAGTTCGTCACCGTGAAAGCCACCGCAAGGGCGTTCAAAACCCTCTCGAAAAACGGCGCCTACAAGACCCTGGCCGGAGCGGGTCTCGTCAAATAATCTCCCCCAACCGTCAGAACAACCCACAATAGAAATCCAAAGCCATGGCCTTCAGCGTCCAAAGCAAAAAATCCGGTAAAACCTACTTCCTACATCGTCGGCTTCAACAGCTGAAGGGCGGGAAGGAAGTCACCCTCTATTACTTTGCCGGAGTGGCCGGTGAAGCAGCTATCGATGCCCTCCCCTCCGGTTACATTGTTTCCGAGAACGAGCGCACCGGGCTTCCCCTTCTCAAGAAGGGTTGATACCCGTATTCGCAGGGTGTGATCAGAATCGGGTGCACCAGGGTGAACAGGCATCCCGCCTGTTTGGAAACTGATTTTCGCAGCGGAGCCAATGCCTCACACGGGCTGGACGCCCATGCTCCCTGAGCAGCATGCCATCAACCGCACCCAATTGTAATTACACCCGGACCCGAAAAAGCGGCATGATGACGGGTGACAACACCCCTCGCAGGAGGTAGTGGTTCTTCTCCATGCCGCTGCTCGAAGTCAATAATCTCAAAACCTGGTTTCCCGTGCACGGCGGATTGCTCCGCCGCAGGACCGGAGACATCAAGGCGGTGGATGATGTCAGTTTTTCTGTGGAGCCCGGGCAGACCGTCGGATTGGTCGGGGAGAGCGGAAGCGGAAAAACCACCGTCGGCAGGACGATTCTCAAGCTGATCCCTGCGACATCCGGGAGCGTTCGCTTCGACGGCCGCGAAATCCTTCCCCTCAGCGAGAGGGAATTCCGTCCGCTGCGACGGGAGATGCAGATGATTTTTCAGGATCCTTTCGGCTCGCTTAACCCGCGCTTCAGCATTTCAGAGATCATCTCCGAGGCTTTGGAAATCCACTTTCCTGAAAAATCGCGTGCCGACCGGCGGGACCGCGTGGCGGAACTGCTCCGGCTCGTGGGCCTTCAGCCGGAGATGATGCGGCGTTATCCCCACGAATTCAGCGGCGGACAGCGGCAGAGAATCGGCATCGCCCGTGCGCTTGCGGTGGAGCCCCGCTTTATTGTCTGCGACGAGCCGGTCAGCGCGCTCGATGTGAGCGTGCAGGCCCAGATCGTCAACCTGCTGCAGGATCTCCAGGAGCAGCTCGGCATCGCCTACCTCTTTATCGCCCACGACCTGGCGGTGGTGGAGCACATCAGCGACCACGTGCTGGTCATGCACAACGGAAAAATCGTGGAATCCGCCAGCGCGGATGCGATCTACAACAACCCCCAGGCCGAATATACCAAATCCCTTCTGGCCGCGGTTCCACAACTCGCCTGATGCATCCGATTCTTCGAAATTTCCTGCGGATCAACTGGCTCCTGTTCGGGCTGATGATGGCGCTGCTCGTCTATGGGGTCTATGCGATCTACAGCGCGACATGGATGCGCGAAGCCAATTTCTGGTCCTCCCAGACGATCTGGATCCTGATCTGCATGCCCATGTTCTTTGTCGTTTCGCTCGTGGATTACCGGTGGGTGAGGTTCGGGGCGATTCCGATCTACGTGCTCAGCATTCTCTTCCTGGTGGCCACGATGTTGTTCGGGGAAAAACGCTACGGGGCCAGAAGCTGGCTGGCGTTTGGCCCGATGAACTTCCAGCCTTCGCAGCTGGCCATCGTCGCCGGGATCCTGACCCTGGCGATCTTTCTCCAGAGCTACCGGCACATGCCAGCCATCCTGAGGATCCTGTGCTGCGGGGCGATCGTCGGCGCGCCGTGGATCCTGATCCTGATCCAGCCGGATCTGGGATCCTGCATCGTCTGGGTGCCTGTCCTGCTTGCGATGATGTTTGTTGGCGGGATCCCGAAAAGGTGGCTGATCTCGATGCTTCTCGTCGGGGTGGCGATCATTCCCGTGGTAGTCCAGTTCGGGCTCAAGCCGTATCAATACTCGCGCATCACCACCTTCCTGCACCCCGATCTCGACCCGCAAGGAGACGGGTGGAACATCACCCAGTCGCTCATCGCGATCGGCTCAGGCGGATTTTCCGGAAAGGGATTCAAAGCCGCGAACACCCAGCTCGAGCTCGGGTTTCTTCCGTCGACGATCGTGCACAACGACTTTATTTTTTCCGTGCTCGGCGAACAGCACGGGTTCATTGGAGGACTCGCCCTCATCGGGGCTTTCGCGCTGCTTTGTCTCCTGATTTTGCAGGTGGCGATGGAAGCCGGAGACGATCTCGGACGTTTGCTGGCGGTGGGGTTTGTGATGCTCATCTTCACCCATATCTTCATGAACATCGGGATGACGATCTCAGTGACCCCGATCACCGGGCTACCGCTGCCGTTGATCAGCTATGGAGGATCCTTTGTGATGATCACGCTGTTCGGATTCGGAATCCTGCAAAGCATCTGGATTCACCGGCGATCCGCAAGGTAGGGAGACCGGGCGATGACCGAGCCGTTCTTCGACATCGCGGTTGCGGTTGCCTCCTTTTTTGCGGGTTTGCTGGGATCGCTGATCGGTCTCGGCGGCGGAATTATCATTACGCCGCTGCTGGTTCTGGGATTCGGCATCGATCTCCGCTATGCCATGGGAGCCGCGCTTTGCTCGGTGATCGCCACCTCTTCGGGGGCTGCCGCCGCTTATCTCCGCGATGGAATCTCCAACATGAAAATCGGGATGTTCCTCTGCATCGCCACAACCATCGGGGCCGTCTGTGGAGCTCTGCTGGCGACCGTTCTGGACCAATCCCTCCTGGCCATCATTTTTGGAGTGGCCCTGCTGGCGACCGTTTTTCTTTCCCTCAAGAAAAAACCCGAGGCTCGGCTCCAGCCGGAGGATTCGGATCCGCTCGCGCTGAAGCTCGACCTCCCGGGGGAACTGCCGGAAAAGGATGGCACAACGACCGCATACGGAGTTGCCGGGCTCATCCCGGGATTCTGCGTGATGTGGGTGGCCGGAGTGCTCTCGGGATTGCTCGGCATCGGCTCGGGGGCCTTCAAAGTCCTGGCGATGGACCAGATCATGCGGCTGCCGTTCAAGGTGACAACCGCAACCAGTAATTTCATGATCGGGGTCACCGCAGCGGCGAGCGTGGGGATCTATCTGAAGAAGGGCTACATTGACCCTGCGCTTGTCTCCCCGGTTGCACTGGGGGTTCTCGCCGGGGCGTTTGTTGGGGCCAGGCTGCTGACCGTTGCCCCGGTCAGGCTGCTACGGGTGATCTTTTTAACCGCCGTCTCGGTCATCGCGGTCCAGATGATCTTGAAAGGATTTCAATGAGCCGGCTTCCCTCGATTCTCGCCCGCGTCATGATTGTTGGCACCATGATCTCCGCCATCCTCATCTCCGTGGGGCTTGCATGGTTCCTCTTCACCCATGTGGGGGCGGACCCGGGCGATCATATTTTTTCCGGCGAGCCGAAATACTTTGAGAACCCGATCGGCATGGTCCGGCGGGCATTCGATCTGCACGAACTCGGCGAGCGCCGGAGCATCGCCATGATCGGAATTTTTCTACTCCTGCTCAACCCTCCAATCCGCGTGCTTCTCGCGGGAGCAGGCTATCTCTTTGAGAAAAACCGGATGTATGCCTTGATCAGCGCGATTGTGTTCGCGGTGCTGGCCTTCAGCTTTTTCTGGTGAAGGCCGGCTATTTTCAAACCCTGATCGGGCCGCTTGAAAACCCGGTGTTCCGGGCGCTCTGGATTGCCACCGTATTTTCCAATATGGGGACGCTCATGCACAGCGTCGGCGCTGCCTGGCTGATGACGTCGATGACCACTTCCCCCCTCCTGGTCGGGCTGGTGCCGGCTTGCGTATTTCTCCCGACATTCCTCGCGGGAATCCCTGGAGGCGTGCTGGCCGATCTGGTGGAGCGGCGGCGGATTCTGATCATCACCCAGCTGGGCATGATGCTGGCTGCAGGAGCCCTCGGGATCTTCACCGTTTCGGGCCACATCTCCCCGGCGATCCTGCTCTGCCTCACATTCTGCCTGGGATTTTTCAGCGCGCTGAACCTTCCGGCCTGGCAGTCGCAGATCCAGGAGATGGTTCCCTCCAATCAGGTCGCCGCTGCGGTTTCGCTCAACAGCATGAGCTTCAACAGCGCGCGATCGATCGGCCCCGCGATCGGCGGGCTGCTTGTCGCGGCAAGCGGCCCGGCAGTTGTCTTCTTCCTCAATGCAGCCTCATTTCTCGGGACGGTCTTCGTGCTGGCCGCTTGGAAACGTCCCCCGGTGGAAAGGCCGCGCAAAGCGGTTTTCAGAACACTGCGGGAGGGATTTGTTTTTGCGCTCCTCTCTCCGGTCATGCGGGCTCCACTCCTGCGGGTTTCGGCTTTTGCATTTGCGGCAAGCGCCATCTGGGCGGTGCTGCCCCTGATTGCCCGGGAAGGTTTGAAAACCGGGCCTCTGGGATATGGCCTGCTCCTTGGCGCATTCGGACTTGGATCGATCGTGAGCGGAGGCCTGATCCCCGGGCTGCGGAACAGGTGGCATCCCGACCGGATTGCCGGCCCGGCCACCCTTCTGCTCTCGGGCGTCTTCATCTGCCTCGGAATGGTCCGGATTTTTCCTGTGGTGCTCTGCGCACTTTTCCTGGGGGGGATGGCCTGGGTTGCGGTGCTGATCCAGTTCAACGTCGCGGTTCAGGTCTCTGTTCCCGAAGCCATGAGGGGCCGCGCGCTGTCCTTCTACCTCGTGTTTTTTCAGGGCAGCATGGGGATCGGCAGTGCCTGGAATGGCTGGCTGGCAACGCACGTCGGCATCCCGCATGCCACGGTTTTCGCCGGACTTTTTCTGCTGCTCAGCCTCCCGCTGATTGCATGGTTTCCGCTCCCGAAATCCGCGTCTGCGGAACATCCGGCGCCCCCCCTTCCCACCATCGACGATTAGGGCGACTGCCAACTGGAATTCAGATTCGACTCGGACGCGCTGATCGGACAGGATGGACGCATGATTGTCTCCGTCCCGCTTCAGGACTCGCCCTATGACGTGCATGTCGGGCCCGGATTGTTGGCCCGGGCGGGCGCTCTGGCATCCGGCGTGATCAAGCCCGGACGATGCGCCTTGATTTCGGACAGCAACGTGGCTCCGCTCTACGCGGACCGCGTTTCGAACTCGCTGGGCGCAGCCGGGTTCGATGTTGTGACGCTGGTCACAGCCGCCGGAGAAAAGTCAAAAAGCCTGGAGGAGGCTTCGTCCCTTTGTGAGCAGATGATCTCCGCCGGGCTCGATCGAAGGTCTGCGGTCTTTGCTCTCGGAGGCGGAGTTGTCGGGGATTTGGCGGGGTTTGTGGCGGCCATATATTATCGGGGGATCCCCTGCGTCGGGATTCCCACCACGATTGTCTCGCAGGTCGACAGCTCGGTGGGGGGAAAGACCGGAGTGAACTCCTCGGGAGGTAAAAATTTGATCGGGGCCTT
The DNA here is from genome assembly GCA_964600115.1 of uncultured Chthoniobacter sp. Lineage (GTDB taxonomy): Bacteria > Verrucomicrobiota > Verrucomicrobiia > Chthoniobacterales > Terrimicrobiaceae > QYQL01. The sequence goes on from CAZRIL010000098.1 coordinate 9,749, forward strand.
TCACCAGCCGCGACTGGTGATTGCCGATACGGACACCCTCTCTTCCCTTCCCACCCGCGAGTTCAACGAGGGGTTCGCCGAAGTCATAAAACATGCGGCGATCCGGGACTTCGTAATGCTGGATGAACTGGAGAATCTTCCGGCCCTGATTGCACGGAATGTGGCGATCAAGGCGGCGATCGTAGCGGAGGATGAATTCGAGACCAAGGGCGTCCGCGCGCTTTTAAATTTCGGGCACACGATCGGCCATGGCATCGAGAACGCCGCCGGCTACGGCCGCTACCTTCATGGGGAGGCAATCTCGCTCGGCCTGGTGGCCGCCTGCCGCCTGTCGGTGGAAAAGGCCGGGCTCGATCCCGCTGTCCGCGACCGGATAATTTCGGCACTGGCCGCATACGACCTCCCGATGAACCTGCCACAGGATATCAAAACAGAGGACGTCTTAACAGCGATGCGGAAAGATAAAAAATTCCACTCCGGATCCGTGCGATTCGTCCTTCTGAAAGGACCTGGAGAGGCGTTTGTTTCAAGCGATGTGACGGAGATGGATATCGTGCGCCAGATCGAAGCGCTGCGGGAGTGAGGCGATTGCGCTTGACCGTGGGGGATGCGACGGGAAGCCTCCCCCCCGTGCCACTGAGGGAGACAAAAAAATCCGCGGCGGATTTCCGTTCCTGGAATGAGACGTTCGGCGAGGATGGGAAGCCGCGCGAGATGTATCGGCCGCTGTTCGATCGGCTCGACAGCATGCCTGCGGCGACGACGCGGAGTCTCGATGAGCAGCTCGAGGCCACGATGCGAGAAATGGGGGTGACATTCGATATCGCACGGGACCGCCCGTGGGGACGCCGCCCGTGGTTCTGCGACCTGCTCCCCCAGATCTTCACGCCGCAGGAATGGGAGCCGCTGGTTGCCGGAATCAAGCAACGGCTCCGGGCCTTTGAGATGTTCCTTCAGGACGTCTATTCCAAAAAGCGGATTCTCCGGGCAGACGGCATGCCGATCCAGCCTGTCCTCGGCAGCGCATTCTTCCGGCCTGCCGCCGCCAACCTTCCCCCGCCGGGAGGGGCCTATCTCCATCTCAGCGGCATCAGCATCTGCCGGCTGCCGGGAGGGGAGTTCGGCGTGAAGCACCACTACTTCAGCAACGCGTCGGGCATGTCCTACATGATTCAGAACCGCCGTGCTCTGGCGCGCGTGATCCCCCAATCCTTTCAAGAGACATCGATCCACTCGATCGCAGATGCCTCGACGGATATTCTGGAGGTCCTGAGGTCGCTCTCCGGAGTTGCGGAACCCACGGTGGTGCTCCTCTCTCCGGGACCCGGAAGCCCGGTTTATTCGGAGCACAGTTTTCTGGCGCGAAGAATGGGAATTCCGCTCGTGCAAGGCGGTGACCTGCTTGTCCTGAATGACGCGGTTTACTTGAAGACTGTTTCGGGCCTGGAGAAAGTGGAAATCATCTACAGCCGGGTTTCCGACCAATGGCTGGACCCGATGGCGTTCCGCCGGGATTCCATGCTGGGGGTTCCCGGGCTGGTGCATTGCATCCGCAAAGGCACGGTGGCCGTCGTCAATGGAATCGGCTCCCAGCTTGCCGATGACCGGAGCCTGCTTCCCCTCTCGGGAAATGTGATCCGCCACTACCTCGGCGAACGCCCGCTGCTGAAAAGCCTGCCGACTTACTGGCTGGGAGATATCGACCAGCGCGAGATGGTTCTCGCGGATCTCGGCGATTACACGATCCGCCCGCTCTATGGAGAACGAATCGTCATGGGCGGCGACGGGGTGAGGCCATCACCCGAAAAGCTTGCGGAGGTCCGCGCGGAGATTCTCGAAAATGCCTCCCACTTCGTGGCTCAGCCCCAGGAGTGCGATGCCGAAACCGTTTGCTTCCAGGACGGCAAGCGCGCCATGCGCCGGCAGGATCACATCCTTTTTGCCCTGCGCCTGGCGAATGGTGATTACGAAGTGTTCCCGGGAGCGCTGACGCGTGTCTCCACGCACGAGACTCCCTATACATCTTCCGAGCTTGGTGGAGGGAGCAAGGACACGTGGGTGCAGACCGGCTTCGAGAAAGAGCTGAGGGATGTGGAAATTCCAAGGTCCTCCGAAACCACTCCGCCCGCTCAATATGTGACGAGCCGCGTGGCGGAAGCCTTCTATTGGATCGGCCGATACATGGAGCGCGCATACAGCCTCGCGGGCATGGTCGGAGTGATCGAGTCGCTTGAGCTCGAAGAACTCAATGCCACCGAACGCACTCACTACCGGCCCGTCTGGAACCGGATCCTCCCGATGCTCGAGGGCAGCGGGTCCGCGACCCGTAGGACCATCTCCAATGCCCCCGGCCGCTATCGGCTGACCCTCGACATCGAGGAGCCGGGCTCGGTTGTCAGCGCGATCCTCAGGGCCTCCAGAAATGCCGAGAGCGTCCTGGAAACGCTGAGCCTCGAAGCCTGGGGGGTTCTGAGCCTGCTACGGGATCGCTTCCAAAAGACCCGGTTCCGTCCGGACGCCCCGCCTGACGTCCTCACGTCGTCCAGCCGGAAGCTTTGCGACTTTGCGAGGGCTTTGATTCCCCAGTTTTTTGGAACTGCGGAATGCACGATGCTTGCGGATGGCGGGTGGAAATTCTGCGAGATCGGCCAGCTCATCGAGCGCGCGGCGATCACAGCCAATGCGATGGACTCGATCTCGGGTCCGCTCCTGCAACCGTCCGATCCGGAAAAGAGCGAGCACGCGACCGAGATCCGCCTGTCGGCGTTTCTCCGTCTGCTGAACAGCCGGGACATCTACCGCAGGGTCTATCAGATGAGGATCGAGCCAGCTCCACTTCTGGAACTCCTTTGGACCAATCCGGTCGCCCCCCGATCGGTCTCCCGCTGCCTGAAGGGATGCGCGACCCGAATTGCTGAAAGCGAGGATGTCCGCTCCCCGGCGACCGTGCGTTCGGTCGCCGCCATCGAGTCCCTCGTCCAGAGGATCCAGACAACCGACTGGGACGGATTCCTCAAGCGTCCGGCAGAGAGCGGCTCCAAGCTTCCGCTTCAGGAGCAAAGCAGCGAGCTACTGGCCGGAGTGCTGGAAATCCATGATTTGATTTCCGACGGATTCCTGAACCACCAGATCCACATGCGGCACCAAACCCAGCTTCTCTTTCCCCGGAACTGAGCATGCTCTTCGACGTCATCCATCTCACCGAATATCGCTACAGCAATCCTGTCAGCGAAGCCTACGTCGAGGCACGCCTCACTCCTCCCCACAGGAAGGAGCAGGAGATCCTTGCGCACGGCATCGAGTTTTCCCCGGAGGCGGGGGTATCCGATTACGTGGACTATTTCGGCAACACCACGACATTTTATTCGATGACCCTCCGCCATGAGCGGCTGGCCGTAACGAACAGGATGACCGTCCGCACGAGCCCGCACAGCCAGCCGGAGGAAGCTCTGGCACTGCCGGTGGCGGAGGCGAGGCAGATCCTTGCGTCTTCGTTGACCGATATCTTCGACTACCTCCAGCCCACGCCCACGGTCCCTACCGGCGGAGCCTCCACGGATTGGGCGAAAAAATTTCTGCGGGGCTCCTTCCCGATCGGGGAGGCGGTCACGGCTCTCAACCGCGCGATCTACGAGAAGTTCGCCTACAAACCCGGAGCGACAGAAGTCAAAACCGCGCTTTCCACGGTCTGGAAAAAACGCGAGGGCGTCTGCCAGGACTTCGCCCATATCATGCTCAGTGTTTTGCGGACGGCCGGACTTCCCGCCCGCTATGTTTGCGGATACATTGAGACCGACGGGCCGGGGAAGCTGGTGGGATCGATAGCAACTCACGCATGGGTCGAGGTCATGCTCCCGGGATTGCAGTGGGTGGCGATCGATCCGACAAACAACCAGTGGTGCGGCGAACGACATATCACAGTGGCTTTGGGAAGGGACTTCGAAGACGCCTCGCCGGTTAGGGGGACATTCAAAGGTTCGGGGACACAAAAAATGAAGGTGCGGGTGACAATGAAAAGGCTTGCTGAGAAACCATGAAACTCATCATCCGATACAAGGCGGTTTACGCTTACGGCGAGCCCGCGTCGCTCTCCCCGCACCTGGCCAGGATATTTCCGAGAACGGACCTCTTTGTGGACGTGGATAAAACCCGTTTTGCGACTCATCCGTGCGGCGACGTGCAATGGCGGAGGGATCTCTTCGACAACCTCATCGCCTACTGCTTTTATCCGCAGCCGGTGAAGGATCTGCCATTCGAACTCGACCTCGAACTCGACGTCCGTGAGCGCAACCCTTTCCACTTCCTGCTCGATTCCCGGGGGCTCGAAATTCCCTGCGAATATTCCGCCCATGAGAGAAATGTTCTCTCGGCGTTTCTCGATCACCGCCCCTCGTTCCCGCTGCCCTCCCCCCTCGCCCCCGATGGGCCCCGCCCGACAGTCGAGACGCTTGTCAGCCTCACCCGATGGATCCACGAGAACCTGGAATATGAGCGGAGGGACGAAGGGGATCCCTTTCCACCTGAAGAGACTCTTCGACGGGGGAAAGGCTCCTGCCGGGATTTTGGGCCGCTCTTTGCGGAGATTCTCAAGGTGAACGGAATCGCGGCGCGGCTGGCGAGCGGGTTTGTGTGGGAGGGAGACAAGGCAGAGGAGGAACGCCGCGCGGAAAGCGCCCTGCATGCCTGGGTCGAAGCCTATCTTCCCGGCGCCGGCTGGATCGGCCTTGATCCGACCAACGGGGTCTTCTGCGATCATCACTTCGTGACAACCGCTGTCGGCCTCACCCATGAGGACATCTCACCGGTCGCCGGCACGTATTATGGAAAGAAGGCGATCCCGAGCACAATGACTGCAACTCTTGAGGTCCGGAAGGCATGACCGCCTGGATGCGCAAACTTTCGCAGCGCCAAAAGGAGGCATTTGCGAAGGCGGGGGTCGAGATGACCATCGGAGGCGAGCCGACGTTTCTACCGCTCCAGCCGGATGGTGCCGAGTGGAACTACTCGGCTGTCGGCCCGACAAAATACCGGTATGCCCGGAAACTCGCGATGACGCTGCTCCGCGACCATCTGAAGGGTGGAGTCGATTTCTTCTCCCCCGGGAAATCGTATCCCGGCGAGGTCAACCCGCGCTGGGCGATCCGGATCATTGCCAACCGCGATGGAACTCCGATTATCCGGCCAAGGCCGGGCTCGGCCCCTACAAAAGCCTCTCTGGCACATTTCCGGAAGCTGGTCGCCTCGAGCCTGCGAACCGGCGCAAAATGGAAGCGCCTTCCGGACCCACTCGATCCGAAGGCCGAAATTTGGGCGCTCCTGATCGATGAGGCGGAGGGCAAATGGAAAACCTTCGCATGGCCGGCCGGACGCCTAGAACTCACTTCGGCCCAGGGGCCTGCCGGGCTCAGGCTTCCGCTCCATGTCCTTCCGCACGCGATTCCGAGGCGGGCACTCACCCTGGAGTTGACCGGAAAGCGACTCGCGATCTTCATGCCGCCACTGCTCCAGACACCGTTCGTGGCAATGCTGACCGCCATCGAAGCCGCGCTCAGGGATGCGGGAATCGGACGCGTGGAAATGCAGGGCTACACACCATCGGACGAATCGCTTTCCTGGATTCAACTCGGCCTGACAGCGGATCCCGGAGTTCTGGAAATCAACCTGCCGGCCTGTGCGGACTGGACGGAATATGATTATTGGATTCAGGCGGTGACCGGCGCAGCCCATAAAAGCGGGTTAAGGTCGTGGAAGCAACGGCCCGGCGCGCATGCCGAGGGAACAGGCGGGGGAAATCATCTTCTGTGGGGTGGGCCAACCCTGGAACGGAATCCCTTTTTTACCCGTCCCGGCTGGCTGACGTCCGTCCTTCGCTACTGGCACCAGCATCCGTCCCTCTCGTATCTGTTCACGGGCTGCTACGTGGGAGCCTCCTCCCAGGCTCCGCGTGCGGACGAATCCGCCAGGGACCGTTATGATCTCGAGATGGCCCTGTCGTTTCTGGAATCGCTCCCCGAAGGCGATCACAGGATTCTGATCTCTGAGACCCTGCGCCATCTCCAAACCGATGTAACCGGGAATTCCCACCGCAGCGAGATCAGCCTCGATAAATTCTGGAATGTCGGATGGCCGGCGGGAACACTCGGGCTGATCGAGTTCCGGGCGATTGAATCGCTGCCGGAGGCCGATTGGATGAGTGCCGTCGCCCTTCTCTGGAGCAGCCTCGCCGCATGGTTGCTGGAGCATCCGCAGCGCGGAAAACTCCATGATTTTTCGGGGGAGCTTCACGACCGGTTCTTCCTGCCGACAGTCCTCTGGCAGGATCTGCTGAGCACATTCTCAGATCTCAGCTCCGGAGGATTCGTGATCGATGCGAAGATCTACCGGAAAATCTGGGAATGGAAATTTCCCGTCCTGTTGAGCAGGCCCGGCTTCGCGGTCCGGAAGGCCCATGAGAGCTGGCCGCTCCTGTGCGAGACTCCGGTGGATGGGGGCACAACGAGCAGGTTTGTCGACACCTCGATGGAACGGCTGGAGCTCGTTGCTGATCAGGAGTTCTTTGCGACCCACCAGATCCGGGTCAACGGCCGCCCGATCGGGCTGAAGAAGCTGGTTGGCGGAAAATACATTGCCGGTCTGCGCTACAGACGCACAAACCTCTACCCATCCCTGCATCCGGGGCTCCCGCCTCAGGTCCCTTTGGAAATCACCCTCGCTTCAGGCAGCAAATCACGGTGCTATGTTCTGCATGCAGGTGATGCCATTTTCCGGTCGGCACGCCTGCAGCGGCCCGGCGAAGCAGGAAAGCCGTGCCTGCAGGGGCACCGTGCAGATCTAACCTACGATCTGCGGATATCGTGAAAGCGGCTGCAGGCTAGCGTTCGTTTCCTGACAAGATCTCCAAAGCCGCCCGGGGTGACAGGATCGTAACGGATTTTATCGCCAGAGGCGGAAAGTGCTTGGGATTGCCGGTCACAATCGTCCTGTTCGCCGTCGCGAGCGCGACGGCCACGAAGGGAACATCATCGGGATCGGGCAGGTTCGCCCCCGCGGCGACGCCCCGGCAAAATCCCGAATGCGGAAATGCCGCCAGCAGATCCCTGATCGCAGCTCTCGACAGTCCAAACTTCGGACGCGATAAAACATCCCGGTATTCCGCAAGCAAAGAGTTATCCCAGGCGGGGACAAAATGCCCCGCGACAGCATGCTGGATCAATTGATCGCAAACTCCCCCCGGAGTGAGCACCGCGGAGATCAGAACGTTTGTGTCGATCACCCAGTGCGGCACGCTCATGCCGCCTTGCGTTTCTTGCGTTCCGTCCGTGTAGCGCGAATCTCCGAATCGATTTCATCCATGGTGAACTTATCCGATCCGCTGAGAACGGCTTCCCGCTGGACGGCTGCCAGCGCCTGCCCGAAGCGCAACCGGCTCAGAAGCTCGATGTCCGACTCGATCCCTCCGCCGCTAGGCGGAATGAGGATGCCAACCGTCTGGCCACCTCGCGTGATGAGTCTTGGTCCAGTCTTGGGCAGGTCACGCAGAACTTTCGCCGTGGCCTTGGAGAGTTCCCGTGTGTTGAGCAGCGTTCTGGTCATCCTCAAATTGTCCGACATTTGGGGGACAGAGTCAAGGGCGTTTCAGAGCTCGAGTCCCACCGGTTGACTTTCTCCACCGGTGAGGCTTTCATGTTCCGCTTAACAGGCCCGCAGCCGCCCACTGCAGGCCTTAAATTCACGGGCAAAATTGAAACACCAAAAAAAGACCCATGGCCAAAGTTACGCTGAACAACGTTTACAAAATCTACCCCGGAGACAAAGGCAAAGACGTCACCGCTGTCCGGGACTTCAATATTGAAATCATCGACCGGGAGTTCGTCGTATTTGTCGGCCCCTCGGGATGCGGGAAATCCACCACGCTCAGGATGGTTGCCGGGCTGGAGGAAATCTCAAAGGGAGATATTTATATCGGGGATAAGCGGATCAATGACGTGCCGCCGAAGGACCGCGACATCGCCATGGTTTTTCAAAACTACGCGCTCTATCCGCACATGAGCGTTTTTGAAAATATGGCCTTCGGGCTGAAGCTGCGGAAATTTCCGAAAGCGGAAATCCAGAAGCGGGTCAACGAGGCGGCGACGATCCTCGGGCTCGAGCAGCTTCTGGAACGGAAGCCCAAAGCCCTCTCCGGCGGACAGCGCCAGCGCGTGGCCGTGGGAAGAGCGATCGTCCGGCAGCCGAAGGTCTTTCTCTTTGATGAGCCGCTGTCGAATCTTGATGCCAAGATGCGCGTCCAGATGCGCACCGAAATCATCAAATTGCACCAGAGGCTCCAGGCCACGATGATCTACGTCACCCACGATCAGGTGGAGGCCATGACGATGGGCACCCGGATCGTAGTTATGGATGCGGTCCTGAATCCGGAAACCGGACTCAAAGAGGGCGTGATTCAACAAATCGACGCCCCTCTCAAACTCTACAACGAACCGGCAAACATTTTCGTCGCCGGATTCCTCGGAAGCCCCCCCATGAATTTCCTCAAGGGCACGCTGCGCAAGGAGGGAGACAAGGTAATTTTCAAAGAGATGAAAGGCGGGGCCGTGGAGCTCAACATGGGTGTGCGTCCGGCAGCCCAGGCCTATGCCGGCAAAGATGTGACGCTGGGCATCCGGCCGGAGAACTGCGATCTGGTGCCTCATGGAAAGCCTCTTTCTGAAAACTCCTTCCAAGCCGTGGTGGACATAGTCGAACCCATGGGGGCCGAGACCTATTTCTACCTGCAGACCGGCGCGCACACCGTGATCAGCAGGAGCCATGCGGCGGTGGACCAGCGGGAGGCCGGGCACCGGCTGCTTTTCGAAATGCAGGCCGACCGGGCCCATCTTTTCGACCCGGAGACGGGCCTCCGCATCCACTAGGTCAAGGTCACGGAAGCAAAGCATGTCGCTGGCAAAACCCTACACACCAAGAAGCACTTTGGAATTTGCCGAGGAGGAGAGCGCACGTCTCTCCCCCTTCGCGGTGCCAACCAGGGGAACGGCCGGCCGGGTGCACCGGGAGCCGGGACATGCCTTCCGCTCGGAGATCCAGCGCGACCGCGCACGCATCATCCACTGTTCCGCATTCCGCAGGCTCGATGGCAAAACCCAGGTCTTCCTCAACGGGACCGGCGACCATTATCGCACGCGTTTGACGCACACGATCGAGGTCGCATCGATCAGCCGCACCCTTGCCCGCGCCCTGCGGCTCAACGAGGATCTCGCGGAAGCCATCGCGCTGGCACATGACCTCGGCCACCCTCCCTGCGGACATACCGGCGAGGAGGAACTGGACCGCCTGATGAAATCCCACGACGGATTCGATCACAACGAGCAAAGCCTCCGGATCGTCGAGGTTCTCGAGGAAAAGTATCCGATGCGGGCCGGCCTAAACCTGACATGGGATGTCCGCGAGGGCATTCAAAAGCATGCGGGCGGCTACGTGCATCCGCTCACTGGAAAATCCCACCCCTCTCCGTCTCTGGAGGCCCAGATCGCGGATCTGGCCGATGAGATTGCGTATTCCAGCCATGATCTGGATGACGGTCTGGATGCCGGCCTCCTTCAGACGGAGGCGCTGGAGTCCGTTCCCCTGTGGATGCGGGCACTCAATCGTGCCAAGGGAGAGTATTCCAGGATCAATCCGGACAGATACCGAGGGTTCGTGATCCGCTGCCTGGTCAGTGAACTCGTCGAAGACCTCATCGGCCAGACCGCGTCCAACCTGTCCCGGAGCGGGGTATCCTCACTCGAGGATATCCGCGATCACCCCATACGTCTGGCGGCATTCAGCACGCCGATCCGCAAGGAACTTTCCACGCTGCGGAAATTCCTGTTCAAACATCTCTATCACCACCCGGAGGTTGCTGGCGCCAACCGCCAGGCGGCAAGGATGATTTCCGAACTCTTCCACACTCTCGCCGCACATCCTTCAAAACTCGGAGGCAAAGCAAAATCGCGGATCCGGAAGTATGGCCTGGAACGCAGCATCTGCGATTACATCTCGGGTATGACCGACCGCTATCTGGCCCTGCAGCACCGGGAGCTGGTGGGTTGAATTGCACGGCCCGGCACCAATACGTCCACCCCTATTTTTTACACAGCCGCTGGATCGTAATCTGAACCTCCCTGTCGGCCGCTTCGATTTCCGATTGAAGCTGCCGCGAAGAGATCGATACCGCGCCAAATGATTCCACAGTCGTCCGCTCCAGATGGTCGTCGGTGGCCACGGTCACATCGCAGTTGGCCGCGTATTTGGCTGCGAGGCGCTCGATGATCGAGTCCGCGGTCTGCCCATCTTTGGAATAGAATATTTTGATGCCGCCGGGATTTCCTTCGCTGGATGCTTTGGCTCCCCTTCCATCAAAGACCACCGCCACCATCCAATCCGAGTTGTCCTGCAACGCGGTCAGCATGCGCACGAGAGATTCCCTCACAGAGGCGCCTTCGGTCGCATAATTGCGGGAAAGTTCCGGCCACTGAAAAATCATGCTGTGGCCATCGACGATGAGGATTTTTTGTTTCATCGCTTATCCCGCCAACCCGGCTATTTGGCGTCGGGAAGCAGCTGGGTGTTGAGCCGCTCGATCCCCTGGCGGGCGAAATCGCTCGCCGGAT
>CAZRIL010000099.1:0-7806 GCA_964600115.1 uncultured Chthoniobacter sp.
CGCCGCCAGCGTTCGTTCTGAGCCAGAATCAAACTCTCCGTGAAAAGTTTGCCCTCCGCCGCTAAGCGGAGGAAAGTTTTCTGACTATCCATATATACCGAGTGAGACTCGGTTACTATTTGGGCCGTCAAATTAAAATTACAAAACCGACGGAAACGCACAATTCAGCATATTGCTGATTGTCTATTTCTATTTGTGTTTGCGTTCTGAATTTTGCCGATGACCGGCGAAAATTCGAATCAGACTATCAAAAAACTAACCCGGTTGGTGACGCGCCCTGCAGGGAAGTTATTCCACTGGTTCGGCGTGTCAAGGTCACCCTCGGGAAGATCAATTTCCAGCCAACCTTTTGGTTAGCGGGATTGTCAGAATATCCATCCGCGCAAAAACGTCAACGACTTTTCTGAAAAAAATTCTGAAGGCCGCCTGTGAGGCCTCTGAGAAAAGTGGAGAGATTCCCGCGAAGCCTTACTGGATCAGCATTTCAGCGCGTCAACAAAAAATAAATGAAAAGAAAACGGCCGCGAATATTTTTCATGAAATTCAAAATATCCCGCCGGAAATTAGGCAAATCCTCTTTCTCTTTTTCTCTTTTTTTCCAAGAAAACCCACCGGGATCTCAGGCGGCCTTGCCGGGTGCGACGTTGAAAAATGCTTCGGGTCAATGGATCGGGAGGTTTCGAGCGATCGCTGTTTACACGCCGCCCTGACAATGGCTTGATGGTGGCATATGTCCTGCAAACCACTAGATATCCGGCCCAATGGCGGGCTCAACTTACCCACAGGCGTTTCGCTCCTGAAAGATTCTCTGCGCAACAAGGGCACGGCGTTCCGTGCCGAGGAGCGCAATGCGCTTGGCTTGCGCGGTTTGCTTCCTCCCCGGATCTTTACAATGGAACAGCAGGTGGAGAGGGCGCTGATTCAGTTCCGCCGCAAGGAGTCGGATCTCGAGCGCTATATTTTTCTCACCGCGCTCCAGCAGAGGAACGAGACCCTTTTCTTCCGCCTCCTGCTGGACCACCTCGAGGAGACGATGCCCATTATCTATACGCCGACGGTCGGTCAGGCCTGTCTGGAATACGGGGGAATCTTCCGGAGCCCTCGCGGGCTTTGGATCAGCATCGAGGATCGTGGCAATATCGAGAGCCTGCTCCGTCATTGGCCGAACCAGGGAGTTCGCCTGATTGTGGTGACAGATGGCGAGCGAATCCTCGGCCTGGGAGATCTGGGGGCGCTGGGAATGGGGATTCCGATCGGAAAGCTCGCACTTTATACCGCCTGTGCCGGCTTGCATCCGTATTACTGTCTACCGATCACACTGGACGTGGGCACGAACAACGAGAACCTGCTGGAGGATCCGTTCTATATCGGCCTGCCGAGAAAACGGGCGCAAGGCGCAGAATACGAGGAATTTCTGGAAGAGTTTGTCACATCCACCCAGAAAGTCTTTCCGGGCAGCCTGATCCAGTTCGAGGATTTTGGGAACCACAACGCTTTCGACCTACTCGGAAAATGGCGTGAGCGCATTTGCTGCTTTAATGACGACATCCAGGGCACGGCTGCGGTTGCGCTTGCGGGCTTGATCGCCGCCACCAAGGAAACTGGAGTTCCGCTCCGCGATCAAAAAGTTGTTTTCCTTGGTGCCGGAGAGGCTGGAACCGGGATTGGCGAGCTTTTTGTCAGCGCCTTGGGAGAAGAAGGGGTCAGCGAGGCGGAAGCAAGGCTGCGCTGCTGGTTTGTCGATTCAAAAGGACTTCTGGTCAAAGGACGGGGGGATAAAATGCCGAAGCACAAACTTCCCTTCGCACATGAGGCGGCACATGTCGCATCTCTGGCTGAAGCCATCGAAAAAGTGCGGCCGACCGCGCTGATCGGTGTCTCCGGAGTTGGACGCTCATTTACTAAAGACGTGCTGGCCGCCATGGCGGCGATCAATGAGAAGCCTGTGATCTTTGCACTGTCCAACCCGACATCCAAAGCGGAATGCACAGCAGAGGAGGCTTATATACATACGGGCGGCCGCGCCATATTCGCAAGCGGAAGCCCCTTCAAATGCGTTACGCATCAGGGCCGCACCCTGCATCCCGGACAGGGGAACAATGTCTACATCTTCCCGGGCGTCGGATTGGGAGCTTTGGCCTGTGCTGCCTCGCGGGTTGACGACTCGATGTTCCTTGCTGCGGCGCGAACGCTTGCAGCCGAGGTGACGGCGGAGGATTTGTCCCGGGGAAGCGTCTATCCTTCGTTGACGCGCATACGCGCTGTTTCCTTGAAAATCGCGAAAGCTGTCGCCGAGCGCGCCTACGAGCTCGGGTATGCACAAATCCCGCGCCCTCACGATCTCGAGAGCCATGTGGCCGAAAGAATGTTCGTGCCCGACTACACAAATTACTAGCAACCACCGGAAACCCGGCGATCCCGCCAAGTTCGCGAGGGCTTTTTTCTTCATCAGGAGGATTGACACCCGCAGGCCACTTGGTAGCTTCTCCCTCCCGCCAAATCTCTAATTCTATGGCCCACACCGAAATTATTCTCACAACCAACATCCCGTCGCTCGGAGCGGAAGCCGATATCGTCAAGGTTCGCCGCGGATACGCACGGAATTTTCTGCTCCCTCAAGGCAAGGGCCTCGAAGTCACGAAAAGCTCGCTCCGTCAGATCAATCACTTGAAAGCCAAGCGTGCGGAACGCGAGGGGCGCGAAGTGAATGCCGCCGAGGAATTGGCCAGCAAGATCAACAAACTGAAGGTTTCCTTCACCCTGGAAACCGGCGAAACCGGCAAAGCCTTCGGCTCGGTCACGGCAAAAGACATCCACGACCGGATTGCTGCGGAGCTGAAGCTCGACGAGCTGCCGAAACATGCCGTCGTGCTGGACAAAGCTATCAAGGAGACCGGGGATCATGAGGTCAGCGTGAAGCTTCATCCCGACGTCACCGCCACTCTCCACCTCAAAGTTTCTGCGCCTGTTGTTGAAAAAACCGCGGAACCAGAGGTTGATGGCGATCGGAAACCCCGCCGCAGAGTCGCTTCCAAATCCTGAGCTGAATGCCCGCCGGAGCTCCTGCTCGTCCTGAGGAGAATCCCGTTTCGACGAACGGGAATCCCTCCGGAAAAGGCAGGGGAAAAAAGGGCGATTATTCACAAAAACCGGCAAGTTATTTGCCGGATGTTCACAGGGCTCTACCGCAAAGCCTTGATGCCGAGAAAGGGCTCCTCGGGTCCGTCCTCCTCTCATCGACTGTCCTCGATGATTCCATCTCCCAGATTGATGCGGCGCACTTCCATCTGCCCGCCCACCAGAAAATCTTCGAGCTTCTGGTCGAGATGCGGAATGCCGGCAAGCCGATTGACCTGATTTCCGTCACCCAGCTCCTTGAAGACCGCAAACTTCTCGCCGAAGTGGGCGGCGCCTCGGTCGTCACCGACCTTCTGACATTTGTCCCCACTGCGGCGAACGCCGACTATTACCGCGAGATCCTCTGCGAAAAATATCTCCTGCGCAAAGTCATCACCGTCTGCACGGAATATGCCGCGCGGTCCTACGAAGAGCAAGGGGATGTCAAATTGCTCGTCGATGAGGTCGAGCACAAGATCCTTGAGATTGGGGAGGAGAGGGTCAGCTCCACCATTCCGACCATGAAGGAAATGGTGAACGATGCGATCACCAGCATCGAGCAACTCGTGGCAAACAAGGGTGGCATCACAGGGCTATCCACCGGATTTCACGTGCTGGACAACATGACGAGCGGCCTGCACGCAGGGGAAATGTTCGTTATCGCTGCACGGCCATCCATGGGAAAGACCGCCCTCGCAATGAACATCGCCGAGCACGTGGCGCTGGACGCCGGAAAGCCGGTCGCGGTCTTCAGCCTGGAAATGAGCTCGCCGCAACTCGTGCAGCGTCTGCTTTGCTCCCGCGCACGCGTGGACTCAAAAAAGCTCCGCGATGGATTCATCGGCAAGCAGGAACTCGGCAGCATCAGCTCGGCAGCGGGCCTGCTCTCGAAGGCGAAAATGTTTGTGGACGACACGCCCGGACTCAGCATCCTGGAACTCCGCGCCAAAGCCCGACGTCTGCACAACCGCGAAGGGATCAAACTCGTCGTCATCGACTACCTTCAGCTCCTGCGCTCGAACTCGAGGCGCGCCCAGGACAACCGTCAGATCGAAATCGCGGAAATTTCGTCGGGCGTGAAAGCCCTCGCCAAAGAGCTGAAAATCCCGGTGATCGTCCTCGCGCAGCTCAACCGTAATCCTGAGTCCCGCACGGGGGACAGCAAGGGCCGCCCCCGGCTCAGCGACCTCCGTGAATCGGGAAGCATCGAGCAGGATGCGGACGTTGTTGCCCTCCTCGTTCGCGAGAAATACTACGCCGAGGATGAGGAGGCCCGGAAAGAGGCCGAAGGCAAAGCAACGCTCATTATTGCCAAGCAGCGCAATGGTCCGACCGGCGATGTTCCTCTCACGTTCCTTGAGGATTACACGCGGTTTGAAGACCGCGCCGAAGAACGCCGCGAGGAGTAGGCTGCCCGGCGCGGCGTTTTTCACCCTCTTGCCGCTCCCGCACGGACACGGATCATTTCTTCCGGGTTTCGGGGTTTCGCGGTCGTCGGGTTGAACCCGGATTCAAGAACGAGACGGCCACCGTCGGATTGTAGGGCTTAATGATATCCGCCTCGATATAACAGATGGACGGCGCAATGCGCACCTCGAAGGCATCGTGGAACCGTCCCTGCCCCTCCGGATCGCCGGCTTAGATTTCCACGCCAACAAAATCGGAGGGATTCGCAACTCTGAAAGTGGGGTTTCACCCCATAGCGAATGGGATTTCCGGAGGCGATCCTGTGGCGAACTAAAACTCAACTCCAACCGGAAAATCCTATGACAAAATCTATAGCTACACTATTGGCCGCAGTGGCCGCGATTACCCTCCCTGCCGATGCGCAGGTCACCGAGTCGATTGTCGTCACCGAAGTGGTGCCCATCGAATCCACCAAAAGAGTCACCACTACCACGTCGGATGGGATCGTAAGTGAGATCGTGCCGAAGCAAACCCGAACCGTCACGGAAATCATTCCGGCGGTGCCCCCCGCGACAGTGGCCGGCAGAACCACCACCACTTTGGTGCACCGTTTGGATCCCGTGGTGGCGCGGCGTCAGTTGTCAATCACGCCACAAAGCGTAACTATCACTCCCGCACAACGGACCGCTCTTGACCGGACTGTGACGATTGAGTCCCGGACGGTTCCCGCCCGCCGTGTCTACAATGTCGAGCGCAACGTGGTGATCGTGGAGGACCAGGGACAAAGCCGGGAATTACCCTACGTGACAGTGCCCGTGCTCTTCGTCGTGGATACAGCCGAACTCCTTGATGCGGAGTCGCGCGAGGCTCTTGAGCAAACGGCCGCAGTGATCAATGAGGTCACGAGCGCGGATCCCAACGCGATCTTCGATGTCGAGGGTCACACCAGCACGGAGGGAGGCGCCGAGCATAACATGCGCCTTTCGGCCGATCGCTCAAAACGAATCTACGATGAACTGACCAAGCGCTACGGCGTGCCCGCATCGGCTCTCACGGCCCACGGCTACGGCCTGAACTTCGCGATGTATCCCGAAGGCACAGAGAGCGAACGCCAGGAAGATCGCCGAGTCCTCGTGGTCCGCACCCGGTAAATCCCGTCTTGCGGGGGGCTTACGACGAGCCCCTGCGGATCACCAACAACCTTGCGAGGACAATATCAGACAGTGGCCGCCTCTCAGGCGGCCATTGCCCGCGATTTTTCGAAGCGAGCAAGTGTCCGGTCTTTGCCCAGAACCTCAAACATTTCATAGAGGCCTGGGCCAACAGAGCGACCGCTTACAGCAACGCGCGCGGGATGCACGAGTTCGCCGGCTTTCACGCCCATGGCTGCGGCGGTCTCCTTGAGTTTCAACTCGATTGCGGCATGCGACCAATCGGTCAACGTTGCCAGAGCATCACCAAGCGCCTGCAGCCGGCTGCCCGCTCCTTCTTTTCCGAGGCTCTTGGCTACGGCCTCTGGATCAAACGGATATTCCTCCGTGAAGAGGAATCCGATCCAGTCCGGAACATCGCTGAGGTGTTTGACCTTTGGCTTAACGATCGCGAGCGCCGGCCGCAAAGCTTCAGGTGTCCCATACGGGATTTTGGCTTTATCTACAAATGGCAGAGAGAGTTCCTCGAACCGCTCCAGGCTCATGTGCTGGATGTGCTGACCGTTCAGCCAGAAACATTTGTCCAGGTCGAAGATCGAGTTCCTGCGGTTGATCTGGCCGAGGTCAAAGAGAGACAGGATTTCAGGCGTCTTCAAAAATTCACGGTTCTCGCCGGGCGACCAGCCGAGCAGGCAAAGATAGTTCGCAACCGCTTCCGGCGTATAGCCAAGGTCGAGGAAATACGTGATGCTCGATCCTCCGTCCCGCTTGCTCAGCTTCTTCCCCTCGTGGTTCAAGATGAGGGGAATGTGGGCGAACTTCGGCGGGGTGGCCCCGATCGCCTGATAGAGTTCGATGTGCTTCGGCGTATTGGAGAGATGGTCCTCGCCGCGAATCACATGCGTCAGTTGCATCTCGATGTCGTCGACGACATTCACAAAGTGAAAGATCCATGATCCATCCGGGCGACGGATTGTCATGTCGGGGTGGGTTGCGGGATTCGACATGTCGAACTCGATCCGGCCGCAGACGATGTCCTCGACGACTACCGGCTTGCGCTGGGACCGGAACCGGATCGCCCCGTTGTCCTCGTAGACATGACCGCCGGCTTCAAGGCGGGCCAGATATTGTTCATAAATGCCGGACCGCTCGCTTTGCTGGTAAGGACCGAATGGCCCGCCCTTATCGGGACCCTCGTCCCAGTCCAGACCCAGCCAGTTCAGACCGTCATAGATAACCTTGTAAGCTTCCTCCGTATTCCGCTTTTCATCCGTATCCTCGATCCGGAGGATGAATGTTCCACCGTTCTGGCGGGCATACAGCCAGTTGAAAAGGGCGGTGCGGGCGCCTCCAACGTGAAGGAATCCTGTGGGCGATGGAGCAAAACGGGTACGGACAGACATCCCATCAGGAAACGGGATTCCGGTCCGGAACTCAATCGGAAACCGGAAATTACATTGCTCCGGCACCGCCCGCCTGTGCGGCGACTTGCTTGAGTAGCGGGCCAAACTCACCAGACCAGAGCCCCATCAGAGGCCGCTCATCGTCGAAACCTGCTTCACCCGCATCGCTAACCGAGAAAACTTTCGGAGCGAGCCGATAGTTGTTCGTGCCGGGGATCTGGTTGATGTTCACCCGGACGCGGATTGTCTGGGGGTTCCCGTAACTTCCCCACATCACGTTGGCAAACCGGCTCGAGGCCTTGTCGAAGGAAATGGAATACGGGTAGTTCGAGCCACTGAGCTGGTATCCCGCCTGGGGAAACACCGCCTGTGCGGCGGCCACGATGGCATTGGGATTCGAGTTGGTGACCGTGACTGAGCCGATGCCTCCGGACTGCGAGACAGGCGAGGTGAGGCACCCTGCAAAAAGCAGGGGCAGAAGAATTGCTCCGAGGAGGAAGGCTGGGATTTTCATTGCGCAAAGTTTCAGCATGAGGCGGAGCGCAGGGCAAGCCCCGGAATCAAAAATTCAACCCGGAGCGCGTGCGACAGCCCCTGCGCTCCGCACGCCGCAACGCTCAATCCAGGCGGTGCTCCGCAGAAGTGACGCTCAGGGTCAGCAGCGCGGCAAGCACCATGCAGGCACCTCCCCCCATTACGATATAGAGCGAATCCACCTCGGGAAGATG
>CAZRIL010000099.1:7906-20237 GCA_964600115.1 uncultured Chthoniobacter sp.
AACGAAAAGACGAAGCAGACACCGTTATAGACAGAGAAACAAACCCCGGTCCATTGCCCGGCCTGCGCAACGAGCCCGGAAAACTCCGGCGTATTCTTCACGGCCCCGAAGACATGCCGCGCGATGGCGGGCGAAAAGTAGATCCACATGCAGAAGAGCCCGACCCATGTGAAGAACTGGACCACCGCGAGCTGGCGCATTGTGCGCGGCATCGTCTTCAAGCCATGAAAAAACTCGCGGAAAAATCCCCCGACTCCCTTGTGTTCCTGCTTCATCCGCTCAAACGCCTCGGGATCGGCCGGCGGGTATTCGCGGGTTGTTATCACCGTCCAGACCACGGCGATGAAAAAGACGACGGCTCCGGTATAGAAGGCATAGTGAACGGCTGGAGGGATCTGCCCTTGCGGTGCTGTCCCGGCAACGCCGAACTTTTCGGTGAGGATGAAAGGCATCGCGGATGCGAGCACGGCTCCGAATCCAATGAAGAGGCTCTGCAGCGCGAACCCCTGCTTGCGCTGATCTTCCGGCAGCATATCGGCGACAAAGGCCCGGAATGGTTCCATGCTGATATTCACCGAAGCGTCGAGCACCCATAGCAAACCGGCTGCCATCCAGAGCGTCGAGGAATTTGGCATCGCCACCAACGCGGCCGAGGCCAGGACCGCTCCTGTCAGAAAATACGGCCGCCTGCGCCCGAGTTTACACCAGGTCCGGTCGCTCATGTATCCGATAATCGGCTGGAGCACGAAGCCGGTGACAGGTGCCGCCAGCCAGAGCAGCGGGAGCTGGGACTCATTCGCTCCCAGCATCTGGTAGATCGACGACATGTTCGCCATCTGGAGTCCCCACCCGAACTGGATTCCGAAGAATCCAAAACTCATGTTCCAAACGGCCCAAAAACTTAAACGCGGCTTATTCATAGGAGGAACGGGCACGCTATCAGCGGGTTGAGACCAATTCAAACAATGATGTTTTTGTATCGTTCAACAGACCTGCAACCGGGTGACCCTTTGATAGATATCCGCTGGCAGCGGCACAGAATTACTGGCGGCTGTGAGGTAGCTCTCGAGATGCGGGAGCGAGGCGGTGCCGCCGATCGTCGTTTTGATCACCGGCTCGCTCGCAGCGAGATGGAGATTGAACTCCGTGGCATCCCGGCATTCTGCGGCAGTGATCAGTTCTGTGAGTGCGGCGGATTTTGACCGGCTTCTTTCGTCGGCTGGTCCCCCGCCCAGCGTGCGAAGGGCGAGCGTGGGAATCCCCTTCTCCTTGATTTTGCTCCAGGCCGTGTCGCTGCAATCGCGCTGACAGGCGTTCCAATAGAGGATGACGCCCTCAATCAAGCCGCTCTTCATGGCCTCGACAGCGGCATCGGAGTTCTCAGGAGTCAGGAACAGCACCGCCTGCCGGATCAGCCCACGCTTGCGGAGCGAAGCGAGTTCATCCGCCAGCGGTCCTCCTCCACCTCGCAGTTGGTCCACGAGATTTCCCGGCGAGGGATCCATCGAGACGAGCTGAGCCATGTCGATGGCGTCGAGCCCGAGCCGGCGGCAACTGTCCTCCACCTCGAATCGCATGAGCGGCACGGAAGCATCGCGGACCTTGATCACCATCCGCGGCACGCGCGAACGATTTTCATCAAAGGCAAGGCGGAGCACCATGAACGTGAAGCCCTGGTTGTATGTCGGGCTCGAATGGAACCACACGCCGGCTTCCAGTGCCCGGCGGGCAACGGCAAGATCGTTCGAAATGTCAGCCGGGTTCCTGCCCAACGACATGCTGCCAAATGTGAACGGGGAGAAAAGTGTCATGGCAGGCAGTAATCACCGTTCCGGGGCCGCTTGTCGAATCCGGAATTTTGGATGCAATGGAGGCTCTAAAATCCCACGGGGCCCTCTGCATACTGGACCGGTCCGGAGGAAAGCTTATCCACGCGGATATCCATGGACTCAAATTGCACGCAGGCTGACATCGTTGCCACCGATGTGTCGGCGGCGTCATGTCCGCTTCCCACCCAGATAAAGCCCAGCTGCGGGGCCAGTCGGGTGGCATCGTAGCACCACCAGCGATCCCCCAGCCAGACCTCGAAAAATGCGTGGAAATCGGGCTGCGTGAGCCGGTAGGCGTAGGCGCTGCCGTAGCGCGCAGGAATTCCCAACGCGCGACAGAAAGTCACTCCGAGATGCGCGAAATCCCGGCAGACCCCGGCTCGCAAAGTCAGACATTCCACCGCGCTCGTGTGTGCATCCGTAATCCCGGGTTCGTAGTCGATATGCGTATGAATCCAATTGCAGATTCCGGCCACCCGCTCGTGTCCGGGCGCAAGGTCCCCGAATCCTTTTGCCGCCAACCGCACGAGTTTGTCGGATTCGCAATACCTGCTGGGATACAGGTAGCGCACAACGCCGGGCGGGAGGTCGACAAGCAAAGATTCCGTCAGGTTTTGGGGCCCCCTGGCCGCAGCAATGTCCCGCTCGACCTCAGCTTCATAGACGATCTCCAAGTCACCGGCCGGGGCGGCAATTCCATGGAACCGCGTTGTCCCCTCAGGCACAACGTGCTCCCGGAACAGAATGCCGTGGTTGTTCGTCACGTTCTCCCTCAGCACTCTCTGCGAGGCATTTTTGACAGCAGCCATGTTCAACAGCAACCAACCGTCCTGGCTGAGATTGTAGCAGAGCCGGGTGCTGATTGAGAACCTGTGGGATGCAGAAATCATGGGTTGTTAAGTTCGTTGCGGCATTTCGGCGGGATACAGATTTGTGGCCGGATGCCCACACTAGTTGAGAAACTGCCGAAGGGCCACAAGACATCATGGCGATTATCCTTGGGCGGCCCATTCGGACGCGGGCCAAAAACCTTTTGATTTCCCGCAGGCTTCTTGCAGAATCGCCCAGCCATGGCCACCCACTACATCGCCTGCGACCTCGGTGCCGAAAGCGGCCGCGTCATGCTCGGCTCACTGGAGTCCGGGAAACTCGCGCTGGAAGAAATCCACCGGTTCCCGAATGTCACGATCAAACTCGGCCGGTCAATCCGCTGGGACATCCTGCGCACGTTTGACGAATTGAAAAAGGGGCTGTCAAAAATCGCGGAGCGAGGGATTGCCGTGTCCAGCCTCAGCGTCGACTCCTGGGGCGTGGATTATGTCTGGAGCGGACTCGGGCAGGACATGCTTTCACCTTCCTATATTTACAGGGATTCCCGGACAGACTCCACTTTTGAAAAAGCCCTGGCGACGGTGGGTCGCGAGAAGATCTTTTCTGAAACCGGCATCCAGTTCATGGCGTTGAACACGCTTTATCAGTTGATGGCCGACATGGAAACGAGCCCGGAACTTGCCCGGCGGGCCGACGGGTTTCTGTGCATCGCCGACTACCTCAACTTCCTGTTTTCCGGCGTCCGCAAAGCGGAGGAAAGCCTCGCGAGCACGACGCAGATTTATAATCCCTCCACCCATGCATGGTCGGATGTCCTGATTTCCGCATTCGGATTTCCGAAGTCCGCATTCCCCGGCATCGTTGCCTCGGGAACCGTCCTTGGCCCGCTCGCCGATGCGGTCGCGGAGGAAACCGGGCTCTGCGGCACAAATGTTGTCGCCACCTGCTCGCACGATACCGGCGCGGCCGTGGCGGCGGTTCCCGCGGACGGGAGTGAAGACTGGGCCTACCTGAGTTCGGGAACGTGGTCGCTGATCGGTGTCGAGCTCCCGGCTCCGCTGATCAACGAATCCACACGTGCGGCCAACTTCACCAATGAGGGCGGATACGGTGGAACCACGCGTTTTCTGAAAAATATCGTCGGCCTCTGGATTCTCCAGGAATGCCGGAGGGATTGGGAGACCTCCGGCAAAAAGTTCGACTATGCAGAGCTGAACCGTCTGGCTTCCGAGGCGGCACCGCTTCGCACGCTGATCAACCCCGACGACCCCCGGTTTCTCAAGCCGGGAGACATGCCGGCCAAGATCCAGGCCTTCGCCCGCGAAACCGAACAGCCGGTTCCCTCAAGCCCCGGCGAATTCACCCGGGCGATCCTTGAGAGTCTCGCCCTGCTCTATCGCCACACACTCTCCAGCATCGAAGACCTCACCGGCCGCACCATTAAAATTCTTCACATCGTGGGCGGCGGCAGCCAGAGCCGGCTCCTCAACCAATTCGCTGCGGACGCCACGGGACGACAGGTGCTGGCCGGACCGGTGGAAGCCACCGCGATCGGAAATATCCTGGTGCAGGCTATCGCCGACAAAAAGCTCGCCTCACTGGCGGAGCTCCGGGAAACCGTCAGGCAGTCGGTCCCTCTCGAAGAGTTCAATCCATCCGGAAACCAGGAGTGGAAATCCGCCTTCGCACGTTTTGACCAAATCCGGACTTGATGCCGTGAAGCTGCCGACAGGTCCATCGGTTCGCAAAGCTTTGGGAGACATCGCCGTGAGCGCGCGGGTTCAGGCGTTGATGCCCCTGTTTCTCGCGATCTTCGCGGTCCTCTATTATTCCCATTATGCGAAGGCCGGACTCAATCCGGGCGGCGAGGGCGGAACCGCCGGGGTCGTTGCAATGCGCCTGTTGGCCGGCCAGCGACCGATTGTGGACACATTTCTCGGATACAACGTGATGTGGTTCCTGCCGGTGGCCGGGTTGTTCGAACTCACCGGCCCGAACTACCTCGTGCTGCGCTGGTATTTTTTCGCGTTCTGCACGGCCTCCGGCCTGCTCACATATTTTCTTGTCCACGGCTATACGCGCAACGCGTGGTTCTCCGCGCTTCCCGCCATCATGGTCATCCTTGTCCCCGGCATGATTTTCCGGAACTACATGCCGTTTCTCGGCGTGCTCAACGCTCTCCTGCTTACCCGGGCGTTCGTGATGCGCAGGAAGTCCACGCGGCAGACTCTGGCCTGGATGCTGGCGTCGGGGGCAGGGCTCGGGCTCACCTATTTGTTCCGCATCGATCTGGGGATTTTTTCCACTCTGATATTTTTGGGGCTGGCGCTTCTTTATCCCATCGGTGAGCGGGGGGTGTTTTTACGGCGAGGCGCCCTGGCCCTGGCTGGCGCAACAGGCGGGCTCCTGCTCGCCTGGGCCGTCCACCTCCCGGTTTGGAACGACGCGAAGGCCCGCGGCTACGACCGGGCGTTCCTGGAGCAATACACCGGCTGGCTCGGAATGATTCGCTCGGAATTCAATCTTCAGGTCGCGGATCTTGCGGAGAAGGATATGCCTCCTGCCGCACCCGCCGCACCCGCCGCACCCGCTGCACCCGCCATCACGCAGACGGTTTCAGCAGTTCCCGCACAGCAGATCCCTCCCCAAAAGCCGAATGCTGATTCGTGGGAAGACCGTGGGGCCCTCGCCCGTGTGCCGCTCTCGAATGTGTTGTATGGGAAGAAATGGACCGACAAGGCATTCGCGCTCAGTACCTATGTCCCTCTCCTCGTCTCCGCGATCGCCATCATCTTTGGTGGAATCTCACTGCTTGTTGCGCTTGTCCGGAAAGACGCGGAAGCAAAGGAGCTGCTTCTTTACCCTCTCACGGTGCTGGGCTGCTCCCTCATGCTTCTTCCGCAGTTTCTCTTCTTCCGCCCGGACACCCCGCATCTTTCGGAAATGATGGTGCCGTTCCTGTCCGCACTCGCCCTCTTTGTCTGGGCCTCGGCGCGATGTGTGCGGAATGGAAAAAGCCGGATGCGCCGCGCTGCCGCAGGTGCGTTCGGCGTGCTGTGCGCCGCCACGGGAGCAGCGTATTTTTCGCATGCGTATCCCAAGGAATCCGCGGGCTCGATCGCGGCAAAAAACAAGGTCTCGCACGAATTCCGCGCACTCAATGGAGTGAGCGTCATCGTGCGAGACCGTGATGCAGCCTGGCTGTCCGGAGTCAGGGATGCCATTCTGCGGCATTCCTCACCCGGTGAATATGTTCTGTGTCTTCCCTATTCTCCGACCATCAATTTCATGACCGACCGCCCATCCCCGATGCACAACCTCTATGTGGACAACTCCACGGCGGGAAAGGAATTCAACTCCTACTTCGCCGGCCTCATGGGATGGTCATCCCCGGCTGTTGTCGTCATCGACCAGCGCCGGATCAACAGAAATGAGATCTCGCGATTCCGCAACTGGGCGCCAGGGCCGTATCAATGGCTCTGGGATAACTACGTGTATTTTGGCCGCTACTACCGCAGCGAGGTTTTCGTCAGGAAGGACAAGATCACCGCTCCCGTCGTTCCCGAAGCAATAGAGGTCACGGATTGACGTCCTCAACTCCGAGGCCCGCGAGAAATGCGGAGGTCTCCTTCCGGTTGTCGTGCATTTCCGCCACAAACCGCGTTGCCTCCCGCTGCATTCCGATCAGCTCATCCGGGGACCCGAGCATTTCGCGGGCAGCAGACACCATGCGATCGAAATCGCGGCTGCAAAACCTGCCGAGATTGTAGGACTCGAAAAGACCGTCGGGATTCACGTCCAGCGAAAGCAGGGCGCTTCCAGCAAGTCCGGACTGGATGAAGCTGTTCGGCCACCCCTCCCACTCCGACGTGTTCACGAAGATTTTGGCGGCATCGTAAACGCTTTGGATTTCATGATAGGGAACCCGCTCGATGAACTCGAGGTTCGGGATGCCGACAGCCCGCGCCTTCACCTCATTCCAAAGCGCAACATCCTCGCATGGACAAACCATCCGGCATCTGGCATCCGGAAGACGCTGCACAAGATCAAGGAACAGATGCGGACGTTTTATGGGCTGGCAGCGGGACACCCAGAGCAGGTCGATCTGCTTCTGATCCGGCGGAAAACCGGTTCGCGGGAGAATCAGATTCCGGTAGAGCCCGCATGTGAGCCCGGCGGCATGGAACAACCGCCTCTGGTCTTCGGTCATGGCAAAGCGCAGATCGCACCGCCGCATCGCATATTCAAAGAAAAATCCGCGCACCGGATTCTCCCGTCGAAAACCTCCGTTCACCTCGGTATCCAGCCCGCAGATGAAGCCGAGCTTGTATCCGAAGAATGGCTTCAAAAGACGGAGGATGAAGAGCCATGTCGTCCAGCCGAGGAGGAACACATAATCCGGACGCTCCTCGCGGAGGATTTTCACCACGCGCGGCAGGGAATGCAGCGTGTCGCTCAGGCCCCCGGTTTGGAATTTGCCGGCGTTCCGGATCCGCACACCGTCATGCGTCGCCGCCTCCGGTTGTCCGGTATCACCCGCCACGATGACCACCTCGTGGCCGCGGGCGGCAAGTTCACGCGCCAGCAGGGCGACCTGCAATTCCGCGCCGCCCGAGACGTGCGTGGAGCTCCGCTCGAGCACCAGATGGGCGTGGCTGGAATGAAAAAGAAATTTCATCAGAATCCCCGAGCCAGCCGGGTGAGGAGCGTGCGGATCCGGGGTAGCGCTGCGTGGCGGCGCGGGCAGATTCTCCGCATGTTGGAGAGGAACGCTGCGGCGCATTTCGGAGAGACCCCGAGCGCCCGATGCATCAGCGTGTAGTCTTCCTCGGCAACCACCGCGGGATCGGTTTCGCCCGACCGTGCTGCCAGATTTTCACGGACGGTGAAGTAGTCGGCCCAGCCGGTCTCGCAGGGCTCAAGCCAAGGGTCGGAAATCCTTGCCGCTTCAGATTCCGAGGCCCCGCACCATTCCTTGAGATTGCCGCGGAGAATTTCACGCAGGCCATCCGTGCTTTTCTTTTTTGCTGCGGCATTCTCGCGCCCCATGATCGATCCGGAATGGTTCCTGTAGGACACGAGACACCGATTGTCGCCTGCGGCGGAACCCTGCCGCAGCAACCGCGACCACAGATCGAAGTCCGCCGTCACATTATCCCCGGAATACCCGCCAAGGCGGTCGCGGACCATTTTTGTGGAAAAGACCGCCGAAGTGTGGGGAACGGCATTCCGGAAACACAGGTCCCACCGCAGACCGGCGTCACGAAGAGGTGGACGCAACGTCCCTCTCCACCATCCCCGGTGGTCGATCAACGTCGCCCACGAATAGAAAAGCACGGCGTCCGGCGTCCGCGAGATCAGTTCCCGTTGTCGGGCGAGCCGGTCCGGACGGCTCCGGTCATCGGCATCCTGGCGGGCCACCCAAGTCCCCCTGGCCTCCGCAAGCCCGGCATTCAGCGCTCCGACCAGACCTTGATTGGAAGCGAGCGTGATCAGGCGGATTCTGGCATCGGAATACCCGCGCACAATCCGGTCGGTCCCATCGGTCGAACCGTCGTCCACAACCAGAATTTCAAAGTCACCGAATGTTTGGCCCAGCAGATCGCGAAGCGCTCGGCCGATGTGTGCGCGCGCGTTAAAGGCCGGCAAAAGGATGCTAAAAAACGAGCAGCTCAAGGCTTGATGACCTCGGCAAAGTTGCGTCCGGCTCTGAAGATCTCCTTCTCCCCGAGCGGCATTGTGTACAAGCGCTCACGAAGTTTATCCTCCGTGATTTTCTTGAGTTCGAGCAGCCCCTTCACAAGGGCCAGGTCTTTCTCCCTGCCAACAACAACTTTCACCGCTGCGAGATCAAAAGGGTCCAAGGCAAATGCATTGTCAAACCCGTCCATCGGCACCAGACGATCCTCCCAACCCGGCGGCAGGCTCTCGACAATCGTCGGGTGGAGGATGTCAGCGTGATAACCGTGACTCGTATGAAACATGGTGTTGATTCCGATCTCCGAGGCCAGTCGGAGCGCTATCTCATGGTCAACCGGCTCAAGCAGAAAGTCAGCATCGCAGGTTGCTTCAAGCGGGAAGCCCTGCTCCCCTAGATCAGGAAATGCGGCCAGAAGCGATGCAGATCCAAAAACAACGATCCGTCGGCTACTCTCCCTCGAGGTGAGTTCAGAAACCAAATGTCTTAGTGAGCGTAGGCGCATGGCCGCAATATCTCGACGATCTCTGGCTTCGAAAGAATTCCCGCGAACGGCGCAAAGTCCCGCAGGTGCTCCGCTTTTTCGTTGTCTTCCCTCAGCGCGGCCAGCAACGATTGCATTCCTTCACCAGAGGTCTGAGCGGCGATGATCATCGCCTCCCACTGACGGAGCCGATGCTGCTGGTCAGCCCCGTTGGCAAGCCATCGCGCGATATTTTCCAGTCCTACCTGAAGCAATGCGGGATCCTGCTCGATCTTGTCCGCAATCAAACGAAACATTTCGAGCTTATTAAACCGGGGCTGGGTTGCCGATGGAAAAACTTCGGACATGAGATGAACTTACTCCAAACGGACCACCGCTTCAAGCCGCATGGAAACAGGCGGTCAAGAGGCGGGTAGATTATGAAAAACCGCCGCGTGACGTTCAATCCAACCGTTCACATTAAATGTTCGGACCGCATGATCCCGGGCAGCCTGCGACATCGCAGGGTGCTTTTCCATGATCTGCTCGACCCCATTGGCCAGAGCTGATGGATCGCCAGCCATGTCTTCCGTCCAGCTTTGGCGGACAGGAACGAGAACCCCAACCGCGTTCGGCACCAACTCCGGCATCCCGCCACTGCAGGTGCCGACAACCGGGACTCCGCACGCCATCGCCTCGATAGGCACTGTCGGGCACGGGTCGTTGAATTTCGTATGGAGCAACACATGAGCCCGCCGGTAAATATCCGGCGCCTCGCTTTGCCGGAATGGAGGCAGGATCGTCACGTGGTCACGGATCCCCTCCAACTCCCGATCCACCTGTGCCGCGGCATTCCTCCAGCGGAATTCCCCCGCAATGGTGAGGTGCACTTTGCGCCCCCGCTTGAGGAGAGCTCGGAGAGTGTCCAACACGGACTTCGTGCGATAGATGGCGTGGCTGGTGCCGGCTGCCAGGATCTGCCACGGCTCGCTCGGCAATGCAGCCTCTGCAGGCGAAAACATCTGCGTATCGACGGGATTGAGGCAGATCTCCGAGGGAACTGTGGACGGTCCGAGATACCGCTCGGCACTGAGCCGCGAAAACTCGCTCTGGTTGAAGATGTAGTCCGCTTGTGCGCGGAGCCCCGCCATGCGCAGGTTGAACCACGCGTAGTAGTCCCCGTAACAGCCGGGATACGCGATGCCGTTCTGGTTCCAGACGAGTCGCGCCCCCTGCCGCTTCGCTGCGGCCACAATCTCCTCCGCATGTGGCGGCAGAGCGCTGCTCACAAGGTAGATGATATTGAACCGGTCGTAGTGTTCGGGGAAATTTTCCCGCAGCGGGATGAGTTTGATTTGGCCGCCAATCGGGAGTCCGGATGAAGTCGCGGGCTGATCGAGCCGTCCGTAATTGAGGACAGGACCGCAGCCCGTGGCAACCTGCAGAGCCGAGGCCCTGTTGCGGACAGCGCGACGCCCGCCGGCATGGAGAAATCGCGATGCAGCCTCGCGCAACGGAAAATAGACCATTGATCGAAGCCCGACAGGTTCAACAATCCGGACGCTCATGGGTTTTTTATGGCGGCCTCTGCCTCCGCAATTCCGATTGCCAGCGCGGCAACGGTTCCGGGTCCAGCAGTTTTACGGCGAACGCGATCCATGTGCTCCGCGACCCCGGGGTGGCCTCCGTGCTGTGGCCAGGTTCCCCTGTGAATGCGCCCCAGTCCGAGCGCCCATAATGCCCCGACCGTTCGCCCGATCGTCTCGCGCCTGCCGGAGAATTTCCGGTAGGCATCGAGCAGAGCCCGGCCGAGGGCCGCGACGGAATGAGATTCCATCGCACTGACGCGAAGCGATGAAAAATCGGCGCCACCGGAAGCAATTGAGGCAAGGAGTCCGGCTCCCTCCTGAGGAGTGGAGTAGAGCCACCCATCAAGAAGGTCGGCCGCCATGCCAACCCGCGTGCTGATGACCGGACGGCCGGCCAGCAGAGACTCCAAAGCGGAATATGGACCGCCCTCCCATCGCGATGAGATGAGAGTGCAGTCCAGAGCGGAATAGAGGCGGTTGAGTTCCGTTCGCGACTGGACATTCACCGAAAAATCATCCGTTTCGAGAAGCTTGCCGGCAAAGACGAAAGGGATACCTCGCTTTTTGAGTTCGGCGCGCATCCAGTGGCGCCGGGGGCCTGCGAGCAGAACCTTGAGGGAGGGAATCATCCGCCGAGCCGTTTCTACGATCTCGACGAAGACAT
This sequence comes from uncultured Chthoniobacter sp., assembly GCA_964600115.1. Taxonomy (GTDB): domain Bacteria; phylum Verrucomicrobiota; class Verrucomicrobiia; order Chthoniobacterales; family Terrimicrobiaceae; genus QYQL01. Next base: position 18,981 of record CAZRIL010000099.1, read on the forward strand.
CCGGACCCTTTTGGATTTTTGGAAGGGTAATATCTCTCTCGAGCGAATCGCGGTGAAAATTTCCGACAACAAAATCGCCGTCGGACAGACCGAGCTCCTGGCGGATACCGGCGCGCTCCTCCGCCGGGAGCGGGTGGAATATTCCGGGACCGACCGTGTAGGGAGCCAGCACCACCGGGAGACCAAGCTCTTCGAACTGGCCGACTGCCTCATGCGAACGCGCAATCCACAGGTTCACCCGCGCGGCTGCCTCTTCGAATCCCGGACGGGTCAGATAAAAGGCCGGCGGATTGTCGGCGAAGCAGAGCACGGATTTTCCCCTCAACGCATTCACACCTGCCCGCAGGAGCGGCGGCCACCATGCCGAGTGAATGATCGGGGAGGCCGCAAACGATCCGGCGACCACCGCCCCGGTGACCGCCTCTCTCGCGCGGTCGAGATCCTCGTCCAGAGCCCAGCCAATTCCCTGACCGCCGAAAAAATGGACGTGTGGCTTCAAGCGGAGCAGACCAGTTGCTGGATGACCCTGCGGTAGGCGGCGCACATTTGATCGCCGGACGGAGCCTCGCGGAGGACCGCGGCCCGAAGGATGGGATAGGTGGATCGAACTGTTTCAATGGCAGCCGAGAAATCCTCGCCGAGAAGGACCCCGAACTTTTGTCCGAGCTCCACCGTGCCGCCGGTGTCGGCCGTATAAAGAAGCGGCAGGCCACACTGCATGGCTTCGACCGGATGCATGGCCCCGGGTTCATATCGCGAGGCCGTCACCGCGACATGACATTCCCGGAGAACCTCCGCAAGGCGGTGACCTGATCGCGCTGGAAATGTCCTCGCCGCCCGCCAGTGGATACTCTCCGGCCAGCGCCCGACAATCCAGAGTTCGACACCTGTCAGACGTCCATCCGAAATCGCCGCATCAATCGCCTCGTAGACACCAAATCCCTTCGCCGGGTTGTCCGACCAGTGATGCGTCACCAGCCTGAGCGGCTCACCTGGTTTCCAGACCTGCGCTCCGAACGGATGGAAGACCGATGGATCCGCTCCGTTGTGGATCACGCTGTGCGGGCGCGAAATGTCGAACCACCGCCCCGCATGATAGTCGCGAAGCCATTCGGAAACGAAAACCGTGTGGTCGGCGGCGCGGTTGCATTCCGCCAGGTGGGCGTCCATTTTGTCCGTCCCCTTCCGGATGTCGTTGTCGTTGATCCGCTGGATGCAGCGCAACCGGGGGCTCGCGTCCTTTGCCCGCAACACATC
>CAZRIL010000100.1:0-19955 GCA_964600115.1 uncultured Chthoniobacter sp.
CGCTGGAGCCGATGCCCACCGTAAAAATGCGGATGCCGTGCTCCTCGGCCTTTTTGGCGGCGGCGACTCCATCGGCGTCCAACTCTTCCCCGTCGGTGAGGATGATGAGGGCGCGCGTCTGACCCTCGGCCTTCCCGAACGCCTGCTCGGCCACTGCGATCGCGGATGCGATGTTGGTCCCGCCTTTGGGAATGACATTCGTGTCGAGCTCATCAAGAGAGTTGATCACGGCGGTGTAGTCGAGGGTCAGGGGAGCCTGGAGAAAGGCGGAGCCGGCAAATGCGATAAGCCCGACGCGGTCCCCTTTGAGAAGCCGGATCAGATCCTGGGTCAAAAGTTTTGCCCGGGTCAGCCGGTTCGGGGCGATATCCGTCGCCAGCATGCTCCTCGATGTATCCACAGCGACAACAATATCGCGGCCCCTCTGCTTGATTTCCTGCTGAGTGAATCCATATCGGGGCTGGGCGAGCGCTATGAGAACGAGTCCAAGGGTCAGCACGATGAGAACCCCGCGCACCACCCGGCGCGACACGCTCACGGAACCGGCAAGCTGCTCGCGCAGCCGCGGAGCCACAACTTTGGAAACCAGCGCACGTCCCCGGACGTGCGACCATACATAAAGGGCCGCGAATACAGGCAGCACCAGCAGACCCCAGAGCCAATGCGGGGAACCGAATGTCAGGGCAAGCGTCTCCATAATGTCTGTGAAAGTAAAATTTCCGCTCCGAGGCAGGTGATCCCAACGAGGAGGAACCAGGGGAACAGATCGCGATACTGAGCGATTTTTTCCACCTCGACCTTCGATTTCTCGAGTTTGTCGATCTCGGCGAAGATCTTTTCAAGCGAGCTGGTGTCGGTCGCCCGGTAGGCGATCCCATCGGCAATTTTTGCAATTTCCTGAATGGTCTTCTCGTTGAACTCCACCGGCACATTCCTGTAAACCGTGCGGCCGAACGGGTCGGTGAACGGAAACGGAGCCTCTCCCTGCGTGCCTGCGCCAATCGTATAGATGCGGATCCCGAGCGCTTTTGCCGCCTCGGCCGCAGTCAGCGGCATGACCTTGCCGGCGTTGTTGTCGCCGTCGGTGAGCAGAACGATGAGCTTCGTCTTTGCCTCCTTGTCTTTGAGACGGTTGGCGCCCGAGGCGATCGCGGAGCCGATGGCTGTGCCGTCTTCCACCAACCCGATCTGAAGGCGGTCCAGATTCTGGATCAGCCAGTCGTGGTCGAGCGTGAGCGGGCTGACAAGATACGGGCGACCGGCAAAAGCGATGATTCCCATGCGGTCATTGGGGCGCTTCCGGATGAACTGCTCGGTCACCTTTTTTGTGACCTCCAGCCGGTTCGCGCGGGTGGCTCCGATGGAAAAATCCTCTGCCAGCATCGATCGCGAAACGTCGAGGACCAGCATGATATCAACGCCGCTGGCCTGGACCCGCGTGATCTCGCTGCCGAGCTGCGGACGCGAGAGCGCGACGATCAGTGAAGCCAGCGCGAGATAGGACAGCGCCGCCAGGAACGCCCCGGCCCGCGACCGCCGGCGCATCCCCAGGCGCACCAGCGACTCCGTGCTGGAAAATGTCACTCCGGCCGTCCCACCGAATCTGCCGCGCAGGAATGCGATGGCCGGGATCAGAGCCAGAAGGAGGAGCACCCACGGATAAGCGATCGTGACGCCGAGCAATGTCATGGCTTCGCCTCCGGTTGTTTTCCGGGCTGCACCTCGCTGCGCACCAGCCGGCCCGCGGTTTCCAGAAGCCCGATCATCTCGGACTCACCCGCCTCGGCGCGGGCATATTTCAGGAGATCTGTGCTCTCCAAAAAGACGGAGAGCCCGGCTTTTTCATTGTCCGTAAAAACTGGATTTCCCCGGATGCCCTCCAGGAATTCGAGCGATGTCTGGGTGGTGGCCTGGAGGCCGTGCTGGTCATGGATATACGAACGTATCGCATCGGAAACCTGGATTCCAAATGCATAGGGGTCGGCGCCGGCCACCGAACCTCGGAGCGCATCCAGCGCGGCAAGCGCCCGCTCTCTTGCCGTGAGCGGAGTTTTTCTGTTCAGCACCGAGCGCAGTCCCCAGATGAGAATCGCGACAAGCGCCAAAACCCCGAGGGCCACGCTGACAACCACCCAGACCGGCCATGGAAAAAACCATACCGGACCGACGATGTCGTGGATCGGAACAGGCGTAGGCGCTGGAGCGGCTGGATTCATGCGGCGAGTCTGCGTTCCCGTTGCTCGAAGAAAGCGCGCAACGGAAGCAGGTAGTCTTCAGTGGTGGAGAGAGGAACAATGTCGATCCTCCGGCTGCGGAAAAGCCGATCCAGGGATTTGCGCCTTGCTTCCTCAAGGTCCGCGAGGCCTCGCCGCACGGACTTGCTGCCGGTGTTGATATCGATCTGCTGGCCTGTCTCCGCGTCCTCGAGAGTAATGATGCCGACATCCGCAAGGCCGGACTCTCCGGGATCGCGCACCGGCATGGCCACGACATCGTGGCGCCGGCTCGACACTGTCAGCGCTTTGGAAAAATCCGGGGCAATGAAGTCTGAGATCAGGAACAGGACAGCACGGCGGTTGATCACGCGGTTGAGGTAGTCCAGGGCGCCGGCCATGTTTGTTCCCCTTCCCTTGGGTTCGAAATACAGCATCTCCCGGATCAGCCGCAGCGTATGGAGCCGTCCCTTCTTCGGAGGAATAAAAAGTTCCACGTCATCACTGAAGAGCAGCAGGCCGACCTTGTCGTTGTTGTTGATCGCACTGAAAGCAAGGATCGAGGCCACCTCGGCCGCCAGCTCGCGCTTGCTCAGCTCCACGCTCCCGAAAGTTCCGGACGCGCTCACGTCGACCACCAGCATCACGGTCAGCTCGCGCTCCTCGGTGAACTTTTTCACATAGGGAGCGTTCATGCGGGCGGTCACGTTCCAGTCGATCGAGCGGATCTCATCGCCCGAGGCATACTCGCGCACCTCCTCGAAATTCATGCCGCGGCCCTTGAACACGCTGTGGTATTGCCCCGCGAATCCGGCGTTGACCAGGCGGCGCGTGCGCAGCTCGAGGCGCCGGATGTTCTTCAGAATTTCTTTGGGATCTCTCATAAAAGTTTTAAGGTTGTAAGTCTTAAGTATTAAGCGGGCGGCCATTGGGCCGGCTTTACTTAAGCCTTAATACTTTATTCTTAATACTTCTTCAGGGGACCGGAAGGCCTGCAAATATCTGTTCGATGATCATCTCGGACGTCACCGATTCCGCCTCGGCCTCATAGCTCACCCCGATCCGGTGGCGCATCACTTCCAGGCCCATGGATTTGACATCCTGGGGCGTCACGTATCCGCGCCCTGCGATGAACGCATTCGCTTTTGCCGCGAGCGTGAGGAAGATCGTCGCACGCGGGGAGGCCCCATACCGGATCATCCCGTCCAGCTTGAGCTTGCTGGCAGCCGGATCACGCGTCGCCCAGACAATGTTGACGATGTAGTCCTTGACCCGCTCGTCCACATAGATGTCGTTGACGATGCCGCGCGAGCGGATGATTTCGTCCGCCGTCACAACCGCCTGGACATCCAGCCGCGGGGAGGAAGTGGACATGGCATCGAGGATGGACCGCTCCTCCTCGCGGGAGGGATAGCCGACATGAACCTTCAGCATGAACCGATCGAGCTGGGCTTCGGGGAGTTGATAGGTTCCTTCCTGCTCGATCGGATTTTGCGTCGCGAGCACAAGAAACGGGTCGGGGAGCTTGAATGTCTGGTCTCCGATGGTCACCTGGCGCTCCTGCATGGCCTCCAAAAGCGCGCTCTGTACTTTTGCCGGGGCACGGTTGATCTCATCGGCTAGGATCAGATTCGAAAAAATCGGGCCGAGCTTCGTGGTGAACTGGCTCTCGCGGGGATTGTAGATCATCGTGCCGATCAAATCCGCAGGCAGGAGATCCGGGGTGAACTGGAGGCGCTGGAATCCGGTATGAATCGAGTTCGCAAGTGTCCGGACGGTCAGCGTCTTGGCAAGGCCGGGCACCCCCTCCAGAAGCACGTGCCCGTTGGTCAGAAGCCCCACAACCAGACGGTGAACAAGATGCTTTTGTCCGACAACGACCTTGCCGACTTCCGAGAGAAGCGGGTCGACCCATTGGCGGCTTTCCTGGACTTGCTGGGTGAGTTCGGAGGTATTCGTGCTCATATTTTATAATTTACTTTGTAATGACAGTTGCGTGTTGGGAATTGAGACAGAGCCCCCTGGCGTTTCGTTCAATATTGAAACGAAATATTCCCGGCCGGCAGGATTCAGTCAATGATTCAACCTAATGGGAGGGAACGAGAAACGGCCCGACATCGAAGGAATCACCAACCTGCACGGCATCGAAACGCTGCCTGTCGTTCAGCCAAACATTGAAAGTTCTCTTCGTGCCGTCACGTTGTGGAACCTCGACCGCGATGAGGTATTCGCCTTTGGTGGTTTGCGCAGTCACCGTGCCGCTTCGGTTCAGCGTGATCTCTCTCTCAGGCTCCGGATAGGGCTCGAATTGCTTTGAGATGATGGTTCCGCGCATGCGGGCATCAGTAATCCCCCGCCCGCTTTGCCACACCGCATATATTATGAACCCGACAACAGTAACTGCAATCAGAGTTGCGGTGAGGATCACACGTGCTGGGACTTTGGTCTTTACGACTCTGTTCGGGGTGCTCATGGACTTTCAACTACCATAATCAACAACGGGCATAGAACCAAATTCTCTCCATCGCATTTTGTGCGAAGTTTGTGCTTGTCAGCCAGACAGCTGTTGGGTAGGAAAAGGCTTTTATGAAGCCCATTGCACTCCTCCTGCTCGCCTTCACCGCAGCAACAGCCCAAGCCGGGTCATTCGGCGGCCCGCCCCCATTTACAAATGGCAGCCCTCTTCAGTCCGGAGTGAATGGTGCGTATCAGGCATCGGCCCGGGGCAGCAACCTGAGCGGCGTTATCACTTTTACCTACGCGTCCGGAGTTCAGTCATTTGCATCGGCCACGGGGAACCAATGGGTCATCTTCTATCAGGGACAGGTTTATACCGGCACAACTGATGCCGCCATCAACGACAGCAATATTTCCGGCGTTTTGGAAACCTCTTTCACGGCCCCTGTGACAAGCACGACTTCTACGACCACCTTCACCGGCACGACAACGCCTGTCGCATCCTCGTCAAGAAGCGAGTCAACGACACTGGCCCCGCTCTCCAACCCCTCGGGCTATTTCAACGCGAAATTGAACACAAATTCGCCCACAGGCAGCTTTAAAGGAAACGGTGTGCTGGCGGCAGTTTTCACGAAAACGGTCACTTTCACGGGAATTGATATCGGCGGCGGCAATACTCAGACCACTGGTCCAAATACCACGATCACCACGGAAGTCATTAATGCGGCCTTCAAGGTGAAGGGTGTCCGGGCAACTACCGGAACCTGAGACCGATTCCAAGCGTTGGTTTGAGTTTTGGGCTTTTAGATTTCCACGGCGGGGCAGTTTCCCCCACTTTCAGGAAACTTTGCTGGAGTTGCCCGCCAGGCATCAGACATTCCCCGCAGTTTCTGAGGCTCAAAGGTGCGGGAGCAAAAGAGTGATAGACATGAGCATTGAGCCAACCGGAAAACCGCTTCGCGCGGCCTCAGGTTTTACGATGGTCGAGTTGCTTGTGAGCATCGCGATCGTCAGCATTCTGGCCACTCTGATCATTCTGGGTTGGCCGAGAGTCATGGCCTCTGTCTCGACCGCCAGATGCATGGGAAATATGCGGTCATTGCATGTTTCTCTGGGCTCCTATGTCGCCGATGTGGGGCACTGGCCACAGGTGCCTGAAGATATTGACATCGCCTCATCGGAGGATGACTCAGCCTACGAAGACTGGTGGCTGAATGAGTTGAAAGGCTACGGTGGAATTCCTGCCGTGTGGCAGTGCCCGTTGATTAAGAGCATGGTTTCCAGCAGAAGCCCGGACGGGCGCCCCAAGATTCATTATACTCCTACGGCGTTCGATGATAAACCTTCCACGCCCTACAAATGGAACACCCAGCCGTGGCTGGTTGAGATCGGCAATATTCACGGCCGGGGTGCAAATATTTGTTTTACCGACGGCTCGATTCGCTCGATGGATGATGTGCTCAGGATGAAGTGAGTCGGATTTTTCTCGCGTGCAGATGTTGTTGCCATGCCGGCGCTGCACTGACAAAAAGAAAGAACCTCTTGTGCAAGCCGCGAACCAGGTTTGAAGTGGCTGTGAACTGATGACATCGAAAAAGATCGGCGCCAGCACTTTCCGGGCAGAATTGCGAGTTTGTCTACTGCTTCTCGCGACGATCATCGCTTTGGCCTCTCCAGTTCATTCGGCGGAGAAGGAACAAATTCCAACCGCCCCCCCCCTGGCGAAGACCGGAACCACCACGGCGTTCCTCGACCAACCCGTCGAGATCACCCTCCATTTGGCCGGGCGCATTGCGGAACCGCTTTCCTTCCTCATTCGCAAGGCGCCCAAGCACGGAAAGTTGAGCGGATTGCGCCGGATCAGCCGGAATTCGGCAGCAGTTCTTTACACGCCGGATCCCGATGCAGGACCCGGAGACGATTTTTTTTCATTTGCGGCCCAGTCTGTGGATTCTGCGGTATCCGCCCCGGCAACCGTATGGATCCGCCTCGCCGAGCGACCAGCGGTTCTCGAACATCCCGCGCAGCTCGACTTTGGAAAAGTGTTTCTTGGCGACAAGGCGGAACGTTCGCTGACGATTAAAAACACGGGAGGCGGGGTGGCGATTGGCACACTTCGACCGAACTCTCCGTGGAGCACCTTGAAATCAGCTGATTTCCGCGTTCCTGCAGGCACGGAATCGGCCATCACTCTTGTTTTTGAACCCTGGGAGGAGCGCGACTTCAGCGACAGAATTCAAGTCGGGCAGGATCCACAAGCCGTGGTGATGGTCCGGGGATCGGGCGTTGCGCCGGTCTCCTGGCCAAAGGAGGGACTGGTCGTTTCTCCCTCAGAAAGAGAAAAAGGATCCGCTTCGATCACGTTTTCAAACAACTCCTCCTCCGAACGACAACTGACGGTTGGATGGCCGGAGTTCTTGATAGCCCCGAAGGAAATGATTCTCCCCCCCGGCGGTTCCTCCCTTGTGCGCGTCGGGATTAAGGCGGCCTCGTCCTTGAACTGCGAACAGGAAGCGGAAATTCGGAGCGGAAACTATTCGGGCCGTCTGCCCATCCGGATGTTCCCCGCTCCAGCCAGACTGAGCGTCAGCCCCGAGAGGGAATTGAGGCTGGAAGCCAGCGGGAATGGCCGCTCGCTCAAAGGCCGGTTCTCGGTGAGCAACACCGGCGGCTCAAGCACCTCCCTTGAGATCCTTGTTCCAGCGGGCATTCTCATCCATCCGGGTCCTTCGGGTATTCTGGTGGCCGCAGGAACCGAGCAGACCTTTGAGATTCATGCAGAGAAACCGAAATCCGGATCAATCGCAGGCACCATCCGGATCAACTGTCCGGGATGCAATCCCGTGGAGATATCCATAAAGTCTCCAGCCGTAAGCGAAAACCGTGCGGCTGTTCCGGTGGAGGATTTTCTGAAAATTCCATCTGTTCCGGAACCGACCCCTGTGACGGCGCCTCCATCCGGAAAAGCTCCACCTGTGGAATCCGCAAGCCTTGTGGCCTCCGGAACCCACGAGGTGGAAGTCAGTTGGAAGGTTCTGTCTCCAAAAACCTCGGGGTTCAGGATCGATCGCAGGCGAATCTCACCCGGAAATGAAGGGCAGGTTGCTATCGACTGGATTCCATGGCCGGAGCCAAAAATTACCATCTCGGATAACACGGCAGTCGCCCGCTTCCAGAATCTGCCGGCTGATTCCTTCTGGATCATCCGTATCGTCTCGCTCGATGAAAACGGGAAGCCATCCGCCCCGTCTCCGTCATTCCGAATCTCAACACGGCCTGCCTGGAAACTCCATCTCCCCTGGTGGGCCTGGATGTTCGTTCCGGGAGCACTCGGCGGAGCCGCGCTCTTGGTTTGGAAACGAAACCAGCGCGGCCTTCATGCCATCGAAGATAAAAGGATAGCGCGGTTGGACGGCCAATAGCCCTGCTCAGGACTCGAGTTCCACGGGGTTCGTGAGGGCGCCGATCCTGTCGATCTCAATGGTGACCGAGTCGCCTGGCTTCATCCAGACCGGGGGCTTTCTAGCCATGCCAACGCCGCTTGGCGTGCCGGTCAGGATGACCGTTCCCGGAAGAAGCGTCGTGCTTCCGCTGAAGAATTCGATCAATGAGGGAACGTCAAAAATCATGTCTGCCGTGTTGCCCTCCTGCATCGTCACCCCGTTCAGAATGGTGCGGACTGTCAGGGCATTCGGATCTTCAATCTCATCGGGGGTCACAAGGCAGGGGCCCATGGGAAGAAACGTATCGAACGTTTTTCCTCTACACCATTGGCTTCCACCGAACCGGATCTGCCAGTCGCGCGCGCTCACGTCGTTGGCACATGTGTAGCCCGCCACATGGCTGAGTGCTTCCGCCCGCGAAACATTCTTTGCGGTTTTTCCGATCACCACCGCCAGCTCGCATTCATAGTCCACCTCATGGCTCGGAAGCCGCGCGGGGATGAGGATCGGATCGCCGGGATTCTGGACCGCCGAGGGGGCTTTCATGAAGAGGACTGGAAACTGCGGGATCCGCGCGCCTGTTTCCTCCGCGTGCTTCCGGTAGTTCAGTCCCGTGCAAAAAACCGCAGAAGGGATCACGGGAGCGAGAAACCTGACGACATCGGCGGATTCGCCGGTGCGGGAAAATCCGCTCTGCAGGTCACCGGAGAGTTTCTCAGAACGGCCATCCGGCAGCAGGCAGGAAAATCCGATCCTGTCCTGCGGGTCGAGGTATCTTTGAATTTTCACGCGCTCTCAGTATTTCGGAGCCTTCACCGTGCCTGCTTCGAGATCATCCCGCCTGCGCTGAACAATCCTCCCGGCAATTTCCTGCACCATTTCCTCCAGCAGGAGCCGGAGGTGGCTTCCCTGGCGGAAATCGGATGGCGCGATATTTTTCACACGGTCCGCATGCGTGCAGAGCTGGTAGCATTTCTTGAAGCTCGAGCGCGTGGGATCGTCGGGATTGTAAACCGCGATGGCCTGCCCGCCATTCCTGCGCATGACGGTGAAGCACGGCACATCGGTGGGCCCGTCGCCGACGTAGACCATGTTCTGGAACGGAATCGGCCGCAGCTCCGGAGCCATGTGGTCGTTCACATCCTCGTCCATCTCCAGCATCCCCTTGTTGATGCGGAATAAAAACTGGGTTTTCTGCGTGTGGCTGATGACGCGCTTCGGAAAGGTGATTCGATCGCGCTCATCCACCGCGAACTCGCAGCCGAAGATTTTCCGGATATACGGCGCGAGCCGGCTGCCCTCGATCAGGGCCTTCAGACCTGAGGATACGATGTAGTGCTCGACGTTGATCCCATGGGCTTCGTGCTCCTCGCTCAGCAGACCGCTGCGGAACTCCTCGAACATTTCCGGCAGACCCTTGTAGAAATTCAGCCGCTCTCCAAGGGCCATCAGCCTGGCGTTCGTCGGCCGGTCCATCTCCAGGCAGTCGAGGAGCACTTTCATGTAGGCAAGCTCGTTGTCGAACCCCTGGCCGTTCACGAGCTCGCCGCAGCGCTGCCAGAAATTTGCGGGATTGATGCCGAACTCCGGAAACAGGGCTTCGTCCTGCATGTAGGTCGGGGACAGAGTCTGATCATAGTCGTAGATGATCGCGATCGTGTTTTGTGGCGTTGACATCCCTCCATCGCTGCCCTCCGGAAGGCGCTCTGGCGATCAAAAAATGAAAGCCCCCGCCTGGAACAGGAAGAATCTCTTTGATAATCAGCGCGTCCGGCGTCATTCTATGGATGCTATGAACGCTCGGCGCTTTGGGAAGACCGGCCATTCTGCCTCTGAAATCGGCTTGGGATGCTGGCAGCTTGGCGGAACGGACTGGAGCGGGTTGAGCGACCTGCGGGCGCGCAGCCTTCTCATCGCCGCAGCCGATTCGGGCATCACGTTTTTTGATACGGCGGACGTCTATGGCAACGGTCGGAGCGAGGAAGTTCTAGGGCACTTTCTCAAGGAACGAAAAGGGGATCTTCTCGTGGCGACAAAGGTCGGGAGGGCCCGGGGAATCTACCCGTCGGGCTATACCTGGGATGCCATCCGCAGCGCCACGGAAGCCTCCCTCAAGCGCCTGGGGATCCCCTCGATTCATCTTACCCAGTTGCATTGCGTTCCAGTGGATGTCCTCAGGAACGGAGAAATTTTCGACTGGCTGCGGCGTTTGAAGGAGCAGGGGAAAATTCAGGAGTTCGGTGCCAGTGTGGAGACGATTGAAGAAGCCCGGATCTGCCTCGAACAGCCGGGGCTCACCTCGCTGCAGCTGATCTACAATATTTTCCGGCAGAGGCCGGAGCAGGAACTATTCCCGCTTGCGCTCGAAAAAGGCGTGGGAATCATTGTCCGGCTCCCGCTCGCCGACGGTCTCCTTGGCGGACATCTGGCCGGCCCGGCCCCCTCCCCTTCGGGCTATAGCGGCAGCCCGGCACCGGCGCTCCCGCTTCCGTCGAATGACGCCATTACTTTCTGTGGGTTGCCGCTCGACCGCGGGCTGCAGCTTGTGGGGAGATTGCAATCGATGCTGCCACATGGGATGACCCTTCCCCAGATGGCTTTGCGCTATGTGCTCGATCAGCAGGCTGTCTCCGTGGTGATTCCGGGGTCGAGTAAACCCGTCCATGCCACCTCGAATGCCCAGGCATCCGATATGCCCCCGTTGTCCCCTGCTCTTCACGAACAGCTGCGGTTCTTCTACTCGAGCGAAGTCGCCCCGTTTATCCGGGGGCCTTATTGAGCAAGGACGGCCGTTGCCCGGACCAGAAATACTTCAACGACGGGGTTGAGTTCTTCGGAGGAGTTGCACGGAATGCCACGGATTCGATCTCATCCTCTCGCAAAACCCGGGGGCTCCCATCCCGGACCGAGACGCGAAAGAGCACCGTCAAGTTGCCCTTTTCATGCCTGTCATAGAATGCGCAGGGATTGGCCAGCCAGACCTTCATGCCTGTCTCTTCCTTGATCTCCCGGGCAAGGGCGTCCCGAAGGGATTCCTTGAGGCGCACTTTCCCGCCGGGCAGGGCCCATAATTTCCGCCCGGCTTTCTGCTTCACCATCAGAACGCGCCCGCAGGCATCCTCGATCCAGCCCATCGCGGAGACTTCTTTTCCAGCGCGCTCCTTTCGCAGTGGCGTTGGAGACGTTTTTTTGGCGGGAACTCTTGTCTTTGGCATGGTGAGGGTAAAACAACATTTCAGGAAGCTCGTTGACCCCCCGTGGATGCAGTGTTAACGAAAGAGCAGGTCAATGAAAGTTCATATTCGCCAGATCCCTCAGGGGGAGACTCTCCACATCGAGGGAGAAGAGGATGATGCCCGTCTGGATTTGCAGGACGCAGGCGCCACGCCGGTTTCCCCCCTTCGCTACTCGCTTGATGTGGGGCTCAGCGAAGGCGGGCTCTTCGCCACCGGACGGATCTCCATCCGGGTCCGCATGCAGTGCGTCGCCTGCCTGGGCGATCTGGAACTCGACATCGTCGCCGATCCGTTTTCCCTGCAAACCGAACTCACCGGTCGCGAACAGATAGACTTGACCCCGTTCGTTCGTGAGGATATTCATCTCCTCTTGCCTCCGCATCCACGATGCGATTCGGGAGCAGAGTGCCCAGCCGGTGCCCCGCGCACCAGCCTGCATCCACTGAACACGGGTGCGTCGGCATGGGCTGCACTGGACAAGCTAAAAAACTAATAACAATACATTTATGGGAGTCCCCAAACGCAAAACATCAAAGATGCGCCTTCGCACCCGCAAGGCCGCGAACCGCTGGCGCGCACCGAAACTTGGCAAATGCCCGCAATGCGGAGCCAGCGTGCTCCCGCACATCGCCTGCCCATCCTGTGGATATTACAATAAACGGCAGGTCCTGACGATTGGTGCCGAATAATCCGGCGGGTCGGGTTTCTCCCGCATGAAAATTGCCCTTGATGCGATGGGCGGGGATTTTGCTCCAGGGAATCCTGTCGAAGGGGCTGTTGCCGCTCTGCGTGACTTTCCCGATATCTCCATCGTCTTTGTTGGCGATGAGAACAGAATCCGGGAAGAGCTTCTTCGTCACGATACAAAAGGCATCGCGGACAGGTTCTCAATCCATCACGCCTCCCAGGTCGTCGACATGAGCGACAGCGGGCTCGACAGCGTCAGGAAAAAAAAGGATTCCTCGGTCAGCCGGGCCATCGATCTGGTAAAGACCGGCGAAGCGGATGCGATTGTTTCGGCGGGGCACACCGGCGCGCTCGTTGCGGCTGCGACCATCAAGCTCCGAACCCTGCCGGGGATCGACCGTGCGGGGCTCGCCGTGCTCATACCCGCCGATGGCGGGGTCTTTCTTCTGATTGACGGTGGCGCGAATATTGATCCCGCACCCGAGCATATTGTCGGCTTTGCCGTCATGGGAACGATCTATTACCGTGAGCTTCTGGGATGCAAGGACCCGAAGGTCGGGCTGTTCAATATCGGCACGGAAGCCTCCAAGGGAACCGAGTTCGTGAAACAGTGCCACGGGCTCCTCACTACAGCCCCGATCAATTTCGCCGGCAACGTGGAAGGCCATTCGATTTTCCGGAAGCCTGTCGAAATTGTGGTCTGCGACGGATTCGTCGGGAACATCGTCCTGAAAACCATCGAGGGCCTCGCCAAATCGTTCTTTGGATGGTTCCGGGAAGAACTCAAAAAGAACCCGGTCCGCCTCCTGGGAGCCCTCCTCTGCCGGAATGCCTTTCGATCCATCAAAAACCGGACAAGCACGGACGAATACGGCGGCACCCCGCTTCTCGGGGTCAATGGAATCTGCATCAAAGCCCACGGCAACTCCTCGGCGAGAGCGCTCCGCAATGCGATCCGGGTGGCCCGCGCGGCGGTGAAGCAGCAGGTCAACCAGCGAATCGTTGAAGCGATCCAATCACATCATGAAAAAGTCCCCAACGGCCAAAACGCCCCAGCCTAACCGCACCGTCTCGATCATTGGCACCGGGAGCTATGTCCCGGAGAGGATTCTCTCGAACGCCGATCTCGAGGCCATCGTGGATACAAATGACCAGTGGATCATGGACCGGACCGGGATCCGGGAACGCCGCATCGCGAAGGAAGGCGAGTTCACGAGCCATCTGGCGGCGGAAGCCGCGAAGCGGGCGATGGAGAACGCCGGTGTCACCGTGGAGGAGATCGATCTCATTTTGGTGGCCACGATTACCCCGGACACGTTTTTCCCTTCCACCGCCTGCCATGTCCAGAGGCTCATCGGCGCAAAAAATGCCGCATGTTTCGACGTGAACGCGGCCTGCTCCGGATTTCTGTATTCGGTGGAGATCGCGCAGCAGTTCATCGCCAACCACACCTACAGCACCGTGCTGGTGATCGGCGCTGACAAGCTCAGCTCGATCGTCAACTGGCAGGACCGTAACACCTGCGTGCTCTTCGGCGACGGGGCCGGCGCCGCGGTCCTGCGGAACCGCGAGGGCTCGCACGGAGTGATCACCACCTACATGGGCAGCGATGGAAATTATGGCGACATCCTCCACATGCCGGGAGGAGGATGCGCCCAGCCGATCACCAAGGAGAATGTGGACCAAAAGCTCAACACGCTCCACATGAACGGCCGCGAGACGTTCAAGCAGGCGGTCACGTCGATGATGAAGGCCGCGCAGAAGGCGCTGGAACAAAGCGGGCTCACAACAGATGACCTGAAGTGCATCATTCCTCACCAGGCGAACATCCGCATCATCGAGGCGATGGCTTCAAGGCTCAATGTGCCGATGAGCAAATTTCATATCAACCTCGACCGCTACGGCAACACCTCGGCCGCCGCCGTGGCGATCGCTTTGGATGAAGCGAACCGCACAGGCCGCTTCCAGGTCGGCGACTACATTCTCCTGGTTGTTTTCGGGGGCGGCCTGACCTTTGCAAGTTCGGTGGTCCAGTGGTGATCCCGCCAGGCAGATCGTGATAGAAATTTCATGGCATTGAGGCGATCCGGAGGCTAGGATATTCAGCTCATGGCAAACATGGTTGAGCTCCGGGACGTCAGCAAAACCTTCGGCAACTTCACCGCTCTGCGAAATGTGAGTTTCGAAATCAAGGAGGGGGAATTCATGACCTTTCTGGGGCCGTCGGGCTGCGGAAAAACCACTTGCCTCCGGCTCATCAGCGGGTTTGACACCCCGAGCACCGGGCGAGTCCTGATCGGGGGCGACGATGTCACATTCGACCCGCCATACCGGCGGGACGTCAACCAGGTTTTTCAAAGCTACGCCCTCTTCCCCCACCTGACCATTTTCGAGAACATCGCATTCGGACTGCGGATGAAGAAAGTACCGGTGCCGGAGATCAAGCGGCGGGTGGACCGTGTCGTCGAGATGACGGCTCTCGGTCAGTTTGTGGACCGGAAGCCGGCGCAGATGTCGGGCGGCCAGCGGCAGCGCGTCGCCCTCGCCCGGGCGATTGTTTGCGAGCCCAAGGTTCTCCTCCTTGACGAGCCGCTCAGCGCCCTGGATGCCAAGCTGCGGATCCAGATGCGGGTCGAGCTCAAACACCTGCAAAAACGCCTCGGCATCACGTTCATCTTTGTGACGCACGACCAGGAGGAGGCCCTGACAATGAGCGACCGGGTTGCCGTGATGAATGCCGGCCGGGTCGAGCAGATCGGAACCGTGAACGAAATTTACTACCGCCCCGCCACGCGATTCGTGGCAACATTTATCGGCGAGACCAATATCGTCGAGGCGGATGTCGTTTCCAATGACGGGGGACGCCCGCTCTGCCGGCTTGAGGGTGGGCTGGAACTGCGCCTCAAATCCGGGCCCCAGGCTGCCGGTGAGAAAATTCTCCTTTCGCTCCGCCCGGAAAAGATCCGCCTCTATCGCACGAACCCCGGCGGTGACAATTGTTTCCCTGGAAGAATTTCCGTTGAGATATTCAAGGGGGCCGTCGATGACCTCACCATCTCGGTCCAGGGCGGCCTCGAACTGGGTGCGCTCCTGGCCAACGACGGCCAGGAGGCGATGGACTTCCACGAAGGTGAGACGGTCTTTGCGCGGATCCAGCCGGAAGATATCAACGTCGTCGCTGCCTGAATCCGGATTGCTCCACCGGTGCCGGGAACCTGGCTCCGTCAACAAATCCCGCCGCCTGAAACTCCGATGGGCGGATCTCGATCTGCACAGCTCCCGTGAGATCCTGACGGAAAACCCGGATTCCCCGCTCTTCGATACGGGCCATCCACCCTTCATCCATGCGCTCGCTCTCAGGAAAATAGGCCGCGGTCGAAACGATCAACGCAGGCTTTACGGCATCAATAAACTCGAGGTCCAACGGGATTCCGGACCGGGGACTTCCTTTGATGATGATGTCTGCCGGCAGCTCGGAGGCCGCATTGAGCCTCAGCCATTCCCAGGTCGCCTCCCCCGCATCTGAAAGAAACAGAATTCTCACTTCTCCGGCATCAAGCCTCGCAACCAGAGCTTTTTCATCCGCGACGTTCTGCAGGATGCCGGTGGGAGGATACAGAATCCTCAGGGTGGCTGAGTCGGAAATCCGGATGAGATCTCCCGCGCGGTGCAGCGACTTCGGGATCCCGAGTTGTTCCATCTTCAGTTTGATGCGATGGCGCTGAGAGGAACGGTCATCGAGCATGGATTCGACAACGACCCCGGGGGGCTCGCTTCCGATAAGGTCCTCCGCACCGCCGATGTGGCGGGCATCTCCATGGGTCAGCAGCAGGCCATCGGGGGTTGATTTTCCCCGGCTGTGCAGCCATGGCACGATCACGCCGTCAAGCTGCCACCTTGGCCCGCAATCAAGCAGCCAGATCGATCCATCCGACTCGATCGCGGCTCCTCCGCCCGCACCAAAATCGAAAACCGTGACGGTCAGAGGTGCAGGCGCAGGACTGCCGACATACAAAAACGAGTACGGCAGGCAGGACATCAGATGGATGATCCAGAGAAGGAGTTTGGAAAACAGCCAGTTCGCATTGTTGAAAATCGCGGCCAGGGTCGTGCTGAAGATCCCTCCAAAAAGCGCGAAGACCGCGGTCACCATGATCAGGAACGCGAGTGGCACGATGAGCAGGTTTGCAGGCAGGGCTGAGAAGGAAACCAGATGGAAATAATACAGCGTCAGTGGAAGGGAGCCGGCCCACGCCGCCAGGGAGACGGCGGCCAGCCCGCCGAGGTTTTCCACCAGTCCCGAAGCCCGCTTCTGCGACCACGTCCACAGGCGGCGCGGAACGAACGGATCCGGGTGCAGGTGCCTCCGGATCACATTGTGAAGCGGAAGTGCCAGCAGCAGAATCGCCGCCACCACCAGAAATGACAACTGGAAGCCCGGGTTGAATATCTCGTTCGTCCACTGCACCAGGATGAGGAAGGCCGCCGCGCAGAGCGAGTTGATCGGGACCGGTCGTTGCGACGAGGTCATGCCGATCAGGAAAATCGCCGACATGGCGGCCGCTCTCAGGCTTGACGGCTTCCATCCGGTTAACAGGGCATAGAAAAAAAGTGCGGGTATGATCACAAGAACCGCCCAGCGCCTGCTCACGCCGGCAATTTTGAGCGCCTGCCAGAGAATCACGGCAATCATACCGACGTGCAGTCCGCTCACGGAGAAGAGATGAAAGGTGCCTGTGTTTCGGAACTCCTGCTGAAGCGAGTCCGGAATCGCGCTCGTCACCCCGAGCACCATGCCGGCAAGAAAATCGCACACGATGGGATCTCCCGCGATTCCGAGCCTCAGCGTTTTCTCCATCCATTCCCGGGACCGGTTGGCAATGCTTGTCAGCGAATAGGCCGGCAACTTGCGCAGGACGATGAGATCCGCAGCGGCAGCAACCTCAATCTGGCAACTGATGCCATTCCGGGCCATCCAGGCCTTGGCGTTGAACTCACCCGGATTCCGTGGGGGCCCGACGGTCTGCAGGCTGCCGGTAACAGAAACCAGATCGCCCTGAGCCGGGGCCGGCGACGGAACAATGACGGCCACGCTGGCGGACGGAAAAAAGACACGTCCCTCCCATTCCAATTCCTCCACAGACATGGTGAATCGCTCGTGGGTCGTCCCGTAGGCAACCGGATCGCTGGCAACCCGCCCCTTGGCCACAGCAAGAAGTTTTTTGTCGCCGATAAGGTCGGCGAGCCGCCGCGATGTGGACTCGCTCGTCTGCCAGGCATGCACGCAAGCAAATGCGCAGGCCACCGAAAGCAGGATCCAGGGACCTCGCGCACTCAGAAGCCCCACCGACAGGAGCACCACGGCAGCGATCAAAAAGCCAACGGACGGCCAGTCTGAAAAATCGGAAACCAGGATTCCTGCCACTGCCGCGAGCAAAAGCCCCAGAAAGGGCAGGCGCTGCCGGAAAATCGTTTGGTCAACGCTCACGGCTGGCCACAAAACTTGAACAGGAACAGTTCTGTCAGCTGCCCGGCTTGAAAGTAAAATTTCAGCGCTCCGTCCCGCCCGCGAAGATCCTCGGGCACTGCGCAACTGGCCCGCCTGCAGTGGATCTGGTGAACACCGGGCGTCCGTTGCCGGTAGGGCGCTCCCCAGACTTCGAGGAGACAGGCGCTCCTGCAGCGGTCCATCAGGAGCTTCTCGAGCGAGGTGCGATCATGGTGCTCGAAATAGACATTCGCATGCTTTTCGAGCTCCTCATAGTCGTTGAAGGCGCAAACCCCGGCACCGGTGGCCGGCAGGTCCGTCCACTGTCCCCGGATCACACCCACCCGGATTCTGGAATCGAATCCCGCGATCCGGTTCTTCTTGGAGGACGTATTGACAGAGATGAGAATTTCTCCGCCCGCATCGATCCGGATCCACAAGTGGTCGATCTCATCCGGGTTCGGGTGGCTCTCGACCTCTGCGCCGGTGATCCGCCCGACGACCCTGATCAAATCTGCCGGAGGAAGCAGCGGAGTCTGCCGGCGATGCACCCCCCCGGGCATCGGTCAGTTATTGAAGGAAAACGGGCTGTAAAGAGACTCCTCATACCCGGAGTCATACCAGTCGTCCACCGCCGGCTGATTGTAGGCAAAAGGCTGCTTATCCTGGTAATAAGGGCTGTTGTAGTATTGGTCCTTCTGCGTTTTTGCCATCGTGGCTTTTTGGCGCGGTGAATTGTTCCCGTAGAATCCCTGGGTCTCCGTGAGGTAGTTCAATAGTTGAGGAGTGGCTCCTGCGGACTTCAATCCCGCAAGCTGGGCATACGAGAAGTCGTAAACTTTCCGCGTGCTGTTGAGGTAGGCCACGATCGTGGTGGAGGGAACCCCCTTGCTCACGAGGTTCTCAATGTCGTTGTAGTCCAGAACCCGGGCATTGTTCATTTTCAGAACGGTCCCGGAGTCGACTCCCCTTGAGGTGGCCGCCGAAGTGACAGCGGGATCGACCTGCGGGCCGGATGCGCAGCCAGCGGCAAAAATGGCGATTGCTGAGAGAAAAATCAGGCGGGCGGGAATGCGACTCATAGGATTTTTGGTTTTTTTCGGAATCCGGACCCGTGTCCGTCTGCCGAGTCATACTCCCGACATCCTGGCATTGCAAAACCAAATATCGGCGCTCGACCACTCCGCATTTCACCATTGACGCAACCCGCGTCCGGCGCGATGGATATGTCATCTGCGGGGGAGCCCGAACGGGCTGAGAGTCGCAGGCTGAAATGCCCGCGAGACCCTTTGAACCTGATTCCGGCTCATACCGGCGGAGGGAGCGATGTTCTTAGGTCGTTTCTCTTTGCCGCGGGTCGGGCATCGGGGGCAGCTCAACTCAGCCAATCACCTATGAATACCGATCCTGCCGGCGAAAAACAAAGCTCGGAGCCGCTCCCGAATTCCTCACGCGTCTATGTCGGAGGAACCCTCCACCCGTCGGTCCGGGTCCCCATGCGGGAAATCGCCCTCGCTCCCACAAAGACGTTCTCCGGCGAACTCGAGGCCAACGAACCGGTCCGCGTCTACGACACCTCGGGCCCATGGGGAGATCCCGCGTTCGAGGGCGACGTGGAGCAGGGCCTGCCGGCCCTCCGCAAGGACTGGATCCTGAAACGTGACGATGTCGCCGAATATGACGGCCGCGAACTCAAGCCGCAGGACAATGGCTACCTCAGCACCAGCCACGCACAGATTGCTTCGGAAAAGCGCGGGGGCCTGTCTGCGCTCTCTTCCCCCGAAAATGCCAAGCGCCGCCCGCTCAAGGCCAACGGCCACCCAGTGACCCAGCTTTGGTATGCCCGGCAAGGGATCATAACGCCCGAGATGGAATTCATCGCCATCCGGGAAAACATGCGCGCCGCCCGCCTCGCCGACTACACGGATGACATCGTCCGCAATGATCTCGACAAGCAGCATGCGGGGTCTGCCCAAAGCGGAAATGGCAAAGCGGAAAGCGGAAAGTTTGTTCCATCCGTATTTCGAATGTTTCCCCAAAGGATTCCGAAGGAGATCACCCCGGAGTTTGTGCGCGATGAAGTCGCCGCCGGACGCGCGATCATCCCCGCGAACATCAACCACCCGGAACTCGAACCGATGATCATCGGGCGCAACTTCCTCGTGAAGATCAACGCGAATATCGGCAACTCCGCCGTCGCGTCCTCGATCGAGGAAGAGGTCGAGAAAATGCGTTGGGCCACAAAGTGGGGAGCGGACACAGTGATGGACCTCTCGACCGGAAAAAACATCCACGCCACCCGCGAATGGATCCTCCGCAACTCGCCGGTCCCGATTGGCACCGTCCCGATCTACCAGGCTTTGGAGAAAGTGAACGGCAAGGCTGAGGACCTCACCTGGGAAATCTTCCGCGACACGCTCATCGACCAGGC
>CAZRIL010000101.1:0-1420 GCA_964600115.1 uncultured Chthoniobacter sp.
TGGTGCTCCTCAATTGTCAATGAGCGTGGATAAGGCATATTGTTTTGCCGAACGTAATGTAGGATTATATGTGGAAATAGTGGAATAGCCTGATATCATTCTATTTCGATTATGAGAGAAATACGATTGAAGCGTGCAGGTGGTTCATTGTCAGGAGAATGGGATGAGATATGGGTGCGATTTCGGATGGCATTGAAGCAGCGAGGGGTGGAGCCGAGGTTTCAGGATTACTACCGGGCATGGGTTTGGGGGTTTTTGAGTTTTCTGAAGCCGAGGAAGTATGAGGAGGCGAATATTGAGGATGTGAGCCAATTTTTGGAGCTGTTGGCCAGGGAAGGCAAGAAGGAATGGCAACTACGTCAGGCCGAGGAGGGGTTGAGAGTATTTTATCAGGACGTGGAGCCGGGGACATGGGCAAAGAACTGGCCGTCGGATTTGCTGGATACGGTAAGGCTTGGTGTTGCGAATTTTGAGCAGTTGCCGGCTGATGTGGGCAGGGGGCCGACCGAAGGTATGGCTTTTGCAGGGCGCGTGGATACGGGTGAGCTGCCGGAGCGTTATAAGTCCTTTCTGGAGGTTGTGACGGAGGCGTTGCGGACCGAGCGCTATTCCTACCGCACGGAGCAATCGTATCTGGAGTGGGTGCGGAGGTTTCTGATTTTCACACAGCCGAAATCGCGAACCGAGATCCGGTGGTGGCAGGCGAAGGAGTATCTGGAATACCTGACTCTGAAGCGGCGGGTGGCATCTTCGACCCTGAATCAGGCTGTGAGCGCGTTGCAGTTCCTTTTCCGTTGCGTGCTTCGACGCGGGGCCGGTGGATTGGAGGATGTAAAGCGGCCATCCCAGAGTCAAAGGCTGCCGACAGTCCTGACGCGGGAGGAAGTTGAGCGGATATTTGAACTGATGGTCGGGCAGGGACGATTGATGGCAGAGCTGATGTATGGTTCCGGGCTTCGGGTGATGGAGTGTGTCCGGTTGCGGATCAAGGATGTGGATTTCGGGAACCGCTATATCGTGGTGCGGAGCGGCAAGGGGGACAAGGACCGGCGGGTTCCCTTACCGAAGAAGGTGATTCCCGCGTTGAAGAAACAAATCGAGTCAGCTCGTGAACGCTGGGAGAAGGATCGCATGCTTGGGGTGGAAGGGGTATTCCTGCCGGGGGCGCTGGCTGCAAAATACGTCAATGCGGACAAGGAGTGGTCGTGGTTTTGGCTATTCCCCGCTGAAGGGCTTTCAAAGGATCCGTGGACGGGGAAGGAGCGGCGTCATCACATGGGAGAAAATGGAGTGCAGCAGTTGGTAAAGCGCTGCGCTTTGAAGGCGGGACTGACTAAACCTGTGTCGCCGCACACGTTACGGCATTCGTTTGCTACGCATCTCCTCGAGGGGGGCGCGGATATACGAACGGTTCAGGAGT
>CAZRIL010000101.1:1520-6043 GCA_964600115.1 uncultured Chthoniobacter sp.
TGCTGGGGCATTCGGATGTCAGTACGACGATGATCTACACTCACGTTCTTGGACGCCCGGAAGTGGCGGCGGTGTCGCCGCTGGATCGCTGACGAGGAGATACTCCGGTCTCCGACCAATGTTGACTCGCGCCGTGCCCGGCGTCGTGCCCTGCGGGTCAACCTGCGGTTGATCTCCCGTGCGGCTCCCCAAGCCGCCAGGGTCGCATCTCCTCGAGGGGGGCGCGGATATACGAACGGTTCAGGAGTTGCTGGGGCATTCGGATGTCAGTACGACGATGATCTACACTCACGTTCTTGGACGACCGGAAGTGGCGGCAGTGTCGCCGCTGGATCGCTGACGAGGAGATGCTCCGGTTTTTCGATGGCGGGCGGGACGCCTCGCTCCGGTGAAGGCGGGAAACGACAAGCTGCCGCCTTTGGTCAAAACCGGAAAGTTTTGATCAAGTGCAGAAGTAGGTTTGTTTTTCTGCTCCATCCTTTGATGCAAGGCAGGGTTTCACTGACTACATGAACCGGCATTCGATGGAAATACTTGAAGAGGGATATTTTTCTGTTGGGGAAACAAGAATCGAGGAAGGAAATCAACCTTGGGCAAATCGATTCCGGAGAATCGCATATATTCCACGATCGGTCCGTCGGGAGGACAGAGCCGGAGCCCGGAAGGGGGCCGCTGAGTGGCTGTCAGCCTTCGTTGAGCATCTTGTCGTAGAAGGCGACGATATCGCCGTTGGACTCGCCTTCGCAGAAGGCGATGGCGCTGCGCGGGTGGGCGTTGAGTGCGCCGGTGATCAGATACGGGATGTTCGGCCCCCAGTCGAAGCGTTGCTTCATGGGCATGATCGTTTTCTGGATGAGATCTAGGACCGGGCGGAGCTTGAATTTCGGGTTTCTCAGGAAGCTGAGGAGAATTTCCATCGGGCAGTTTCCGGCACCGCGGCCGAGGCCCATCATGGTGGCGTCGACGCGGTTGCATCCGAGGATGATGGCTTCGATGGTGTTGGCGAATGCGAGCTGGAGATTGTTGTGGGCGTGGATGCCGACGTCCTTGCCGGTGCCATCGAGGGCTTTGCGGTATTTGTTGACGAGGTGGTCGATCTGCTCGCGGTAGAGGGCGCCGTTGCTGTCGACGACGACGACGGTTCCGGCCGGGGTGGTCCTGGCGATTTCGAGGACCTGATCGATCTCCACGTCGTGAACGGTCGAGATGGCCATGATATTGAGAGTCGTCTCGTAGCCGAGTTCGTGGCAGTGGTGGATCATCTCGACGGCTTCGGAAATCTGGTGTGCGTAGCAGGCGACCCGGATCATATCGAGGACGCTCTGGTTGGCCGGGAGGATTCCATGTTGCCAGTCGCACTTGCCGCCGGCATCAGCCATGACGGCGAGCCGAAGGCCGGTCTTTTCGAAAGTATGATCTCCGACGACGCGGCGCAGGTCTTCCTCGTCGCAATGCCGCCAGGGGCCGAACTCGCTTTTTGGAAATGCCTCGTGCGAGTTTTTGTAGCCGATCTCCATGTAGTCGATGCCGGCTTCGATGCAGGTATGGTAGACCGCCTTGACCTCCTCATCAGAAAACTGCGAGTTGTTCATGAGGCCTCCGTCGCGAATGGTGCAGTCCAATACTCGCAGTTCGGGGCGGAAGGTGATCCAAGGTGCTTTGTCGCTCACGGTAATAAGTGGTTTTTCAGGTTTCTGCGGGGGAGGGGGATGATACAGGCGGCGTGAAAGCGGTCAATCCGTTCTTGCGGGGGGCGTCCGGGGGGGGAACGGGGGCTGGGGCGAGGGCACAGCGTGAATTTCGAAGCGAAGCCAGACCTACACACGGGCGGGACGCCCGTGCACCCTGGCCAGCTGTGCGAACACAACGCAACTTTTGCCTGCGTTTGATTGGATCCGGAGCCATCAACCCGATAAACGGTTTACGAAACACGTCTCGTGTTCCGCTACAGGAAAATCCGTTCTTATGGGGTGAGGTCGGGGGGAAATCCAAGGGGGGCAGGGGCCTCTCACCGGCACGAATTTCCGGCGGGACGCCGAAAACCACACCCGGGACGGGTATGCTCCCCGGAAGGCAGCGAAACGGATTCAGCCCAGCGATCTGAGGAAGGCGTAGGTATAGAGGCCGGTGTTGTGGCCGTCTCCCCAGCGGGGTTGGATGGCGTAGCCGCCGATCATTTGCCAGCCGGCAAGGTCGAAGCATCCGGGGCCGTAATTTTTCACCGGCTTGTTGACCGCACCTGTGACATCGGGTTCGCCTTCGCAGGCGGCGCAGGGACATTTCCTTCGCAAGCCCTCGAGTGGCAGATAGGATTCCGTGCCATCGGACCAGGCGATCGCGAGTTCTTCGCCGATCTTTTGGACGGATGTGGGGTGGAAGGTTTGCTGCATCGGCGTTCTGTCGCCCGGGAGGCGATCAGATGGCGAAGTCCTTATACTCGGGACGGGCGATTTCGGTGGGGTGATGGAGCATTCCGGCGGCGAGGGTCGCGTTTGTGCCGGGCTCGATCAGGATGAACGAACCGGTGAGGCGGTTGGCTGCATATCCATCGAAAACGACAGGTCCCGAGGTGGACAAACGGACTTCGCCGATATCATTCATGGCGAGCTCATCCGCACCGCTTTCCGGGGTGAGGTTTGTGATGTTGATGCGGTGCTCGATCGTTGTGACCGCCGCCTGAACGGTCTGCGTGGTGTGCTTGAGCAGGAATTTTTTCCCGCGTTGCAGCGGGCGCGGATGGAGCCAGCAGATTTTTGCGTGGAGTTCTTTGCCGCAGCCCGGGAGCATTTCGGGATCCACGAGCATATCTCCGCGGCTCACGTCGATGTCGTGCTCCAGAACGACGGTGACCGACTGGGGCGCGAAAGCCTCGTTGACGTTTCCTTCCGGCGTGAGAATTTCTTTTACGACGCTGCTGAATCCGCTTGGCAGGACCATGACAGGCTGGCCGACCTTGATGATCCCGCCGGCGATCTGGCCGCTGAGGCCGCGGAAGTCGTGCAGATGGGGATCCGAGGGATTGTTCGGGCGGTTGACCCACTGGACGGGAAGGCGGAAGGCGCGAAGATTCCAATCGCTGCCGATATGGACGTCTTCGAGATGGCTGAGCAGTGTGGGTCCGGAATACCAAGGCATCCTGGTGGAGGGATCGACCACGTTGTCGCCATTGAGCGCGCTGACCGGAATGCATTTCACATCCCTCAAACTGAGGCGGGGGAGGAAGTCTTCGAACTGATCGCGGATTTCGATGAAGCGCTCCTGGCTGTAATCGACCAGATCCATCTTATTGATGGCCACGACGAGGTGCGGGATGCGGAGGAGCGAGGCGATGCAGGAATGGCGGCGGCTCTGCTCGATGATGCCGAGCCTGGCATCCACCAGAACGACGGATAGGTTGGCCGATGAGGCCCCGGTGACCATGTTGCGCGTGTATTGGACGTGTCCGGGCGTGTCGGCGATGATGAATTTCCGACGGGGCGTCGCAAAATACCTGTAGGCCACATCGATCGTGATGCCCTGTTCCCGCTCGGCGCGGAGGCCGTCGGTGAGATTGGCGAGGTTGATCTGGCCGCCACCGGTGAGATCCGCCGAGCGTTCGAGGGCCTCCACCTGATCGTCCATCAGGGATTTGGAATCGTAGAGCAAGCGGCCGATGAGCGTGGACTTGCCGTCATCAACTGAGCCGCAGGTGTTGAAGCGGAGGAGATCGACCGGATGATGAAGTGGGATGGACATTAGAAGTAGCCGGCTTTTTTGCGGTCCTCCATGGCGGCTTCGGAGGCTTTGTCATCGGCGCGCGAACCGCGTTCTGTCACGCGGGCGATGGAGGTTTCCGCGATGATGTCATCGATGCTGCCGGCCGGAGATTCGACGCAGCCGGTGCTGATGATATCGCCGATCGTGCGGACGCGGACGACGAGTTCCTCGACCTGCTCGCC
Organism: uncultured Chthoniobacter sp.; assembly: GCA_964600115.1. Classification (GTDB taxonomy): domain Bacteria; phylum Verrucomicrobiota; class Verrucomicrobiia; order Chthoniobacterales; family Terrimicrobiaceae; genus QYQL01. Next base: position 5,459 of record CAZRIL010000101.1, read on the forward strand.
CGGTTTCGGGGGCGCGAGGTCGTTGACCGGCAGCCATTGTCCCTGCCGGCGCACGCAGCGTCGCGGATGGCTGAAGTAGATGCTCGGGACCTCGAGGTTTTCCTTCCGGATATATTCCCAGACGTCCATTTCGGTCCAATTGCTGAGCGGGAACACGCGCATGTTCTCGCCCGGGTTGATGCGGGCGTTGTAGAGGTTCCAGATTTCCGGCCGCTGGTTTTTGGGATCCCACTGGCCGAAGCCGTCGCGGAAGCTGAAGAACCGTTCCTTCGCGCGCGCCTTTTCCTCGTCCCGCCTGGCTCCTCCGATGCAGCAATCGAAGCGGAATTCCTCAATCGCCGCGAGGAGGGTCGGGATCTGGAGGTGGTTGCGGCTGACCTGCCCAGGGGCCTGGACGGCGATGCCCTTCGCGATGGCGTCCTCGACCGTCCGGACGATGAGCTTTCCGCGGAGTTCCTTCGCCCGGCGGTCGCGGAATTCATTGAGTTCCGGAAAGTGGTGGCCGGTGTCGATATTGAGAAACGGCATCGGAATTTCCGAAGGCCGGAACGCTTTCTCCGCGAGGCGGAGGAGGCAGATGGAATC
>CAZRIL010000101.1:6143-19760 GCA_964600115.1 uncultured Chthoniobacter sp.
CTTCCTCAGCGCGGTGATCCAGATGGAAGGGGCAAGTTCCCTCATCCCGCGCTGGAACGGTTCGAGCTTCATGAGAGCGCTGAACTTTTTCAATCCCTCCTCATCTCCAGTGTCCGGGATCGGGCCATCGATGGCATCCCTGTGCGCGGCCGTGAGCTTTGGAAGGTAAGCGCGGATGTCGAGCCCGAGGAGGTTTCGGAGCTGCTCCGCATGGAGGTAGGTAGCCGGGCGGTTGTAGCCATGGTCCACCCAGAGGACCGGGATGTCCGGTTGAACCTTCGTGGCGAGATGAAGCACAACGGCTTCATAGGGCCGGAAGTTCGTCGAGACGACGGCCTTGCCCTCCGCCCGGGAGACGGCCCACCGGGTTATCTCGAGCGGTGATTTGTCGCGAAGCTCCGCGTTCCAGTGCGTGATTTCGTCAGGATTCATACGGGTCAGGCTACGGTTCCGACGCTGTGAAATGTGGCATCTTTTGGAAGGATCACGCGGTCGCAGAAATCGCCGAACCCTTCGCCGGATTCCCGTTCGAGCGAGTAGCGCTTGATGACCGGAGCGAGCATGGCCACCGCATCTTCGATGGTGATGCTGGCGGAGGCGAGACGGTTGAGCCGGGTTCCATTGTGGCTGGCGCCCAGATAGAGGGCGTATTTGTTCGGGGCTTTACCGACCAGGCCGATCTCGCCGAGGTATGGGCGGGCGCATCCGTTCGGGCAGCCGGTAACCCTGATGCTGATCGCGTCATCGCGGAGTCCGGCCTCATCCAATACCGCCTCGAATTTGGAAAGGATGTCGGGGAGCGCGCGCTCGCTCTCCGCCAGGGCTAGGCCGCAGGTCGGAAGGGCGACACAAGAAAGGGCGTTGAGCCGGAGGCCGGAATGGCGGGCGCCATCCGTGATGCCGTGTTTTGCGAGCAGCGCTTCGATCACCGGCTTCTGCCCGGGCGAAACACCCGAGATCGTGAGATTTTGTGACGGGGTGAGCCGGAAGTCGCCGGCGTGGACGCCAGCGATCTCGCGAAGAGCGGATTTGAGCGGGTGGCCCGGGGTGTCTTTCACGCGTCCGCTGAGGATATGAAGGCCGTAAAACCAAGTGCCGTCCGCGCATTCGTGCCAGCCCACAGGATCCGAGATCGTTGTGAACTCAAAGGGGCGCGCCGGCGCAAAGGTGACGCCCGAGCGTTTTTCCACCTCGGCTTTGAACCATTCGACCCCGCGGTCCTCGATGGTGTATTTGAGACGTGCGTGCTTGCGGTTTGTGCGGTCGCCGAAGTCTCTCTGTGTTTCGAGAACCGCCTTGGCGATCTCATTGACCTTGTCTGCGGGAATGAAGCCCAGCAGGTCTGCGAGGCGTGGGAATGTCTGGGCATTGCCATGGCTCATGCCCAGCCCGCCGCCGGCAGTGACATTATATCCCGCCAACTTTCCATTTTCCTCGATCGCGATGAACCCGAGGTCCTGGGAAAAAACATCCACATCGTTCGATGGGGGGAGCGCAAATCCGACCTTGAACTTCCGGGGAAGGTAGGTGGCCCCATACATCGGTTCGCTCTCCGGTTCGCCGCCTGCAACGAGTTCCTCGTCGAGGAAGATTTCGTGATAGGCGTGGGTTTTTGGAAGCGCAAACCGGCTCCAGGCACTGGCATCATCGTAGACTTGCTGTAGCAACGGGGAGCGCTCGGGATTCGGTGGCGCCATCACGTTCCGGTTCACATCTCCACAGGCGGCGATGGAATCCAGCAGAACGCTGTGCATGCCTTTGACCAGCGGTTTGACATTTCCCTTCAACACGCCGTGAAACTGAATCGTCTGGCGGGTGGTGATGCGCAGGGAGGGAGATGCCATCTCATCGGCAAGGCGGTCCAGCACCAGCCATTGCCGAGCCGAAGCACGGCCGCCCGGGAGCCGGACCCTGACCATGAACCCGAATGCCTTTTCCTTGCCCTCCTTTTTCAGGGCGTTGCGCAGATCCCGGTCATCCTGGATATACATGCCATGAAATTTGGCGAGCTGGTTGCTTTCCTCCGAGATCCCGCCGGTGGATGTGTCCGCGAGTTCTGCGGCGATATTGCCGCGCAAAAATCGGGAACCGCTTTTCAGAGGCTCATTCGCGCTGAGGGGCTTGGTTTCGCTGGATTCAGAACTCATGGAATATGGTAAATGGGATTCGACCGGCAGGCAATTTATTGGAGTCCGTCGATCCCACAAGCCTCATCTGTGGGAAACCCGCCGCCCGTGCAGCAAGGCAGCGCTCCGTGAATAACGATAAACTGAATCGCATTTTTCACTGGAGCACAACTTTTTTACCTGTCAACCGGTCTACTTGGCTGGTGGGACGACCGGTTTTCCATGGTAACGGGGTAGGTGCCTTCGGCATACTTCATCCAACCGGACACCAACCGGTCAGCGGTTTGTCGCGGGCTTCGGCCAGTAGAAGCCATTCCCGGAGTCGCTGGTATAATACCGTTCCAGATTCGTCCCTGCGACCCAGGCTGCGTGTCCGTCCGGGTAGACGGCGTTCATTCCGCTGATTGGTCTCACGACACCGGCATCGCTGTGTCCGTAGGCTTTGCTGTCCGCGCTGATAAAGGTGAGGCATCCCCACAGCGCGACGTTCACGGGGGCGGTTACGGTCCGGGACATATCCGGTTTGTTGGAGCTGAACGTTCCTTGAAACGTGTTGTTGAAATTGAAATACTGGTAGGTCGTGTAGTTGGTCTGGTAGAGCGGGGTCGAAGGATTACGGGACCGCATCAGCTCACCCGGACAAAACATGATTTTGTCGCGGGAGATATCCAGGTATTTCCCGAGCGAGTTCGAGAAGTTTTCGAACTCATGCGGAAACCCATATATGCGTTCGGCGGAGGGGAACTGCCCGTTATTTTCTGCGGCGTATGCGACGGTGGCAACCTGGATCTGGCGCAGGTTGTTGAGGCATTTGTTCCTTGCCGCAAGGCTGGTGCCCCTCCCGAGGGCTGGAATGATCAGTGCGGCCAGAATGCCGATGATCACGATCACGACGAGAAGCTCGATGAGGGTGAAGCCCGTCGAACGAACTACCCCTCCCAAGGAAGCCACGCGGAAATTTCTCTGGAGGAATTTCATTTGTTTGGCAAACCCACTGAACTGTGCCCCTTCGCGGTGTTTCTTACAACCTCGTAACCTCTCAGCTCGCAAATATTCCTGTTCCAACCAAATCAAGAATCTTTCCCGGTTTACCGGAAACGGCTTTCAGGCGAGGTTCGGTTCTTCCCGCCCCACTAATATGATTTTCTAGCTGCTCCGCCGGCGCAGGACCATGACGGTTGTCAGGCTGAAGGCCAGGAGCGCCCAAGTGGCGGGCTCGGGGACCGTCGTGAGCACGATGTCGTTGCCTGAGAGCGCGACGGTGCCATTAATGCCACTCCCTCCGATGTTAGCGACAGAGAAATTGGAAAAGGTGCCGGAGTGGGAAGCTGCGCTGAAAAGGGTGTAGGTCGCATTTTGCCCGAATCCCGTTCCCGTGGAGAAGCTGAAGTCCGCTGCTCCCAGAAGATTGGTGCCTACGGTCAATAGCCCGCCGATAACCACATTGTCGTATGATGTGCCCAACGTGAACACAAAGGCGGCGGAATCGTTAGTCGCTGCGCTGATGTCCAGAGCGTTGGTGAAGTGGAGCGTTGCTGCGCTGCTATCGCCCGGAGAGAGTTTCGATCCAGCGGCAAGAATCGTATCCGCACCCACCGTTCCGGTGCCGCCAAGCGTTCCGGTATTGGAGACATTCATGGTTCCGGTGGTGGCCGTTGAACCGTTGATCAACAGCGTGCCTGCACTAACGGTTGTCCCGCCGCTATAGGTGTTTGTTCCAGAAAGCTTAAGGGTGTTGTTGCTGGAGCTACCGAGGGTGAAACTGCCCGCGCCTGCAATCACCCCGGCATAAGTGCCCGAAGTGGTCTGGTTAACTGTGAAATTGCGACCCGTTTGTATGTTGATCGTCGCGGTATTTGTGCCGCTTAAAGGCGTTGAAATCGTGCCGCTCAGGCTGCCGGTGATCGTGTCCGCTGCTGTGGCCAGATTAAGAACCACTGCCGTGCCCGCACCGGTGTTCGAATTGTTCACTGCCAACTGGGCTGTCGAGGCTCCGAGCGTGCCCCCGGTGCCAACAGTGAGCGTGCCTTGGTTGAGCGTCGTCGCACCAGTGTAGGTGTTGGCGCCTCTGAGGGTGAGCGTTCCTGCGGAGTTTTTTGTCAAGCCGCCGTCGGCGGTGCCGCCCAGGCCTGCGTCATGGGTCAGAGCGGAAAATATAGTAACGTCGACGTTATTGGTGTCGATGACAGCTCCGCCAGTCTTCACGATTGCGTTTTTGATGGGGATAGCAGCTGTGCCAAGGAAGTCCGTATTGTTGAGGGCGGTGGCCTTCAAAGTTCCGCCGTTGAAGTTCACTGTGCTGGAGTTGGATGTTCCGCCGGAATAGATTCTAAATGCATTCAGCGTACCCCCGTTGAGGTTGAGGGTTCCGCCTGTGTTGGTGGTGCTGCCGCTGGTGCCAAAACGCACGCCCGAGGTGCCCGAGTTGCCAGCAGTGACTGTGCCGCCGTCGATCGTCAGGATCGCACTGGAAGGCATGCCGGTGTCAGCGAAGTTTCCGATCGCTATAAGCCCCGTGCCCGCGCTCACCGTGCCGCCATTGACCCTCAACAAGCCGTTCGCAACTAACGAGCTGGCGGACGAAAGGGTGCCGCCGGCATTGACCTGCACGGTTGTGGAGCGGAGGGTGCCCGCTCCATTTGCAGTGCTGCCGACATAAAGAATTGCGGAGGCATGTGTCGTATCCACTTTGCCGCCATTGTCGATGATGAGAGTGCCCGCAGAACCGCCAGCAGCAGCGGTCCCCGTTATTGATAAAGTCGAGCCGTTTGTGTTCTCGTAGGTAACATTGCTGCCGATGGTGGCTGTTTTGCCCGTCGCCACAGTCACGACAGAAGCCGCAGTAAATTGCGACAGCGTGAAAGCGCTCGCTGCGCTTAATGTGTAACCCGAATTGTTGAATGTGAGATTGCCTACGGTGAGAGCGTTTCCGACGGTTACGGCATATGTGCCATCGCTTCCGGCAAAGACGGCCTCAGAGTTTGAAGCCCAAGTCCCATCGCCCGCACCGTTATACCAGTTGGTATTGGCGGTGTTCCACGTTCCGCCTCCCGCAGAGGCACCAGAACCAGTTAAAAGCGGGTCCCATGATAATGGGGCACCGAATGCGCTGGAATGCACCGCCATAATCAAGGCGGTGGCAAGCGAGGTGACCACGCTGCGGCGAAATCGATTCCACACCTGAGCCGACTGGACTTGGCGGGATGGCAAAGAAGCGGGGGGGGTGTTCATTGTTTTCATGGGATTTATCCTTGGGTTGGAATGCTGCAGCCCCGGTTTGTGCCCACTGGGGAGATCATAACGGGGAGTCATGTGGTAGAGTAAGCCCGCCCGGCGCTCTTCTCAAATGAAAACGCTTGCCGAATTTGACTAAATAGTTTCACTATTTACGCATGCCGAAGTCAGCTGCCTTGTCCCTTCCTGATCACCTCCGCATGGCCGACTGGGCCCGCCTTCGCACTGAGTTTTTCTGGGCCTATGAGGGAAAAATCGAGGCGCGGTATCGGGACACGCAGAGCCACCATGCCGGCTGCTCGGCACTCCTCATTATGAAGGGCACCTTGCGCGTGGAGACCGAGCATGGTTCCGTGACCGCCAACCCCGGCGAGTGGGTTTTTCCCCGCGAAGGCCGGCGACTCCAGCAATTCTCTGCAGACGCCCGCGTCCTTTCGCTGCATTTCAACATGCACTGGCCCGGCGGCGGGCCGCTTTTCGAATGGGAGGTGGCCTTCGTGTGTCCGTCGGCATCGAAGCCGGGCCTGGAGCGCCTCGCCCGCCGGTTGCTGCGGATTGCCGAGAGCGCGTTCCCGGGCGCAGGAGCCGCCATGTTTTGGCGCCACGGAGACATCCGCACCCACTTCCTGCTCCATCAAACCTTCTCCGCATGGATGAATGTTTACATCCAGACCCTCCTGAGCGCGGGAATCATCCCCTCACGCCTGCGATCGATCGACAGCCGCATTACGCACGCGATGCAGACGATCGATGACCTGCCGCTTGATGTCCGGTTTGACAAACTTTGGCTTGCCCGCGAGGTGGGATTGAGCGCCAGCCAGTTGAACCGCCTGTTCACGTTGCAACTCAACCTTACGCCCCGTCAATACTACGAGAACCGCAGGATCGTCCATGCCCGGGAACTCCTGAAAAACACCACACTTTCCATCAAACAAATCGCCTACGAGATCGGCTTCCACTCCCAGCCCTTTTTTTCCCGCTGGTTCCGCGAACACACCGGAATGTCACCGAGGGAGTATCTGCACACGTGATACCGCTTTTTCCGTTACTTTGAGAGGAACGTCCGGACGAGTTCGTCGATGACCTCCGGGCTCATCGGGCGGACGGGTCCGAGCGGACGGCTGTTGATGAGCGCTTCGGCGGTGGATTCGAGCACTTCGAGCCGGTCGAAGGCATCGAGGAGCGAACTGCCGAGAACCATGACGCCGTCATTTTCGAGGAGGCTTACCGGGAAGTCCATGCAGGTGAGTCCGGCAAACGCCGCGGGGTCGCCATAAACGGACTCGAACGGAATCGTTCCGACATCGCGGAGGAAGATGTAGCTCTCCGGAATGGTGCGCGTGTCGAGGGGTTCCTTTGAGGCGGCAAAGGCCGTGGCATTCACCGGCGTGGCCATGGCAACTGCTTGAAGGGAAGGGTGCTTGCGATAGAGAGCTTCATGTAGAGGCAGCGCACGGCTGACGGTTTTTCCGGATTCTGTTCCCTGCGGCCCCGCGAGCACGATGTCGGCGGGCTGGAGGCCGGCGCGGTCGATTCCGGCGGGAGTGATGAGGAATTCCTGTTCGTTCAGGCGCGCGGAGAACGTGCCCTGGGAGCTGATGAGCAGGCGCTGCTTGTATCCCCTCCGCACAAAATCGCAAAGTTCCCGCCGCAGGGCGCGCTCGCGGCAGGAGGCGGGGGCGGGATCAAAAGTTTTGTCCGGCCCCCCGCGTGAATTTGCGAGGGCGATGCGAGCGGGATCGAGGATCTTTCCCCCGCCGAGAGCCCCGGCTTTGATCCATGTCTTCGCGGTGAATTCCAGGGTCTCAAAGCGGGTGAACGCCTCCTGGAAATTCCGGCCGCCGACCACGATGCCATGATTTTCCAGCATCACGCACGAAGGCCCTGCGGCAAAGACATCCGCGATGCGTTCGCCCAGCAGGCTGCTTCCTGGAAGCGCATAGCCGGCAAACCCGACCCCGCCACAGATTGCGTGGGATTTCGGGAACAGCCGGGTGTCCGGAGCCTTGCCGCAGATGCTGAACGCCACGAGCGCGACCGGGTGGGCGTGCACGATGCCGCGCAGGTCCGGCCTGACTCCGTATATCCCGAGGTGGAACGGGAGTTCCGAGGATGGCTTGTGGATTCCCTCCACGGTCCCGTCCGCGCGCACGGCGACAATGTCCTCGCGTCTGAGCGTTCCTTTGTCGATCCGTGCTGGCGTGATCCAGACCGTGCCCTCATCATCGCGGATCGAAAGATTTCCGCCCGAGGTCGTGGTCATGCGGTAGCTGTAGATCCGCTCCATGGCGGCAACGAGGCGGTCGGCGGGGTGAAGAATGTCGCGTTCAGGCATGCGGGCAGCTTGCACGGCCCCGCTGCGAAAGAAAACCAAAACGGAAATGGACGCACGGTTTTGCCACCTGATAGTCAATGGATGCGTGACCCCGATCCTTCTTGCCACAAAAAGTCCGGGTAGGGATTTGCAGGGGATTCTGCGCCGCCTTGTAGCTGGCGTGGCCCGCGACATCGATGGTCCTCCGGAGCGCCTGGAAGACCGGGTCCATGACATCCGGGTCCGCATGAAAAAGTTCCGTGCCATCCTGCGATTGGCAGAGAGCAGGATTGCCGGCCCCGCGTTTGCCAGGTCCGACAAGCTAGCGCGAACGCTGAAGGACTATTTCGGCTCCGCGCGTGACAATGATGTCCAGACGGACCTGCTGCTGGATCTGCTCGAAAAGACCGAAGCCCGTTCCACTGCCGAGGCACTCGGGCTCATGGATCGGAATCCGGCCATGGAGACCGACGCCACATCCGCCCGCGAAACCTGCTCCCAGCTTGCGTCACAGGTGGAGCGGCTGCAGCTTTCCGGGCTCACAGGCGAAGATGTCATTGAGGCCTGGATTGCCAGCTATCGCAACTCCCGCCGGACGATGCGCGAGTGTTGCAGGGATGCGAATGACGATTTCCTTTTTCACGAATGGCGGAAAAGGGTGAAGGAATTTCTCTACCAGTCCGTCACGGCCGGGCCGCCGGCCGACAAGTATGTCGCGAAATCCGACCGGCTTGCATCCGCGCTCGGTTCCCACCACGATCTGGCCATCCTGACGGAGAGATTGGCCAGCCGCCTTGCCGGGTCGAAAGCGGAACGTGCGGCCCTCCGCCGAAAGAAGGCAGTGGGGCGCCGTGCTTTGGCCATGGGGCACAAACTCTTCGCGGATAAGCCATCCGTGATCCAAAGGAAAGTCCGATTACCATGAACCCCGACATCGAAGTCCGCACATATTTTGCCAGGCACCGGAACGCGCTCGTGGCGAGGGCCGGATTCTCCGAGCTCTTCGCGGCCTGGTATCTCCACCGCATGGATTGCGGCATCCAGTTGCCCCCCGAATGTGACAACAACGGGCGGGACGCCCTGGCGGCGCTGACACTGCACTGTGCGGGCCGGCCGTGGAAGGAGACTTGCGCCTGGACGGTCCACATGTGCGAGCCCCGCATGAACATCTTCGCCGCGGGCGACAACGCGACCGGCAGCGTGGTTGCCAACGTCTTCAACGAAAATGTCCGGGAGATCAAAAAAGGGGTCTTCTATTCGGACGTGATCGAGGCCGGGCACCCGTCCCGCAGAAGCGTGACCGAGTTCGAGGGGAGCGATTTTCTCAAGGCGGTCGAGCAGTTCTACGCGAAGAGCGAGCAGCGTCCCGCCCGCTTTTTCTGGCATGGCGATGAAGACATGGTGATGGTTGCCGCCCAGCCCGATTGCGATTTGGAGTGGCTTCAATCCCTCGATGCCGCCGCCATTGCGACGCTTGATGCCGATGTGGAGCTCGCGCTCCTCGAGAAGCGGCTCTACCGGTTCGAGTGCGGATGCACCCAGGATCGCATGCTGGATTTTCTCCGGCCGGTTTTTCAGAAGCAGGGGGATGAACTCTTTGAAGGCGAAGAGACGATCCGGATCCACTGCCCGCGCTGCGGCGCCCGCCACGTGATCACACGCGAGTCGCTCGAGGCGCATGTAAAATCCGAAAACCCTCCCGCCGGTCCCGCGTGATTCGGTTCTACAGCGAGTAGTCGCCCATGTAGAGCGGAAGGCGGAGCTGCGCAAGCCCGCGGCCGAGGGAGAGGATATCTCCGCCCATCAGCTGGTAGCGCTCGGCAAAGCCGCTGAGCCTCGCGAGGGCCAGCGGGTGGTGGTCGATCTCGAGGAGCGAGAGCCGGGCTTCCAGGGCCCACTTCTGCCACGCGGCAAGCGCCTCACCGATTTCTGTTTCATCGAGCGTTACGGGATCCGAGGTTTGGAAGGCTTTTTCGATTGCCCCCAGCCGGGCTTCGAAGAGAGCGTCGAGTTTTTTAATTTGTTCATGGCCCGAATCGAGCAGGCCGGGCGGGATGTCGGCCGGCAGGCGATCGAGCGTGATGGCGAAGCTGCCGCCGAGCCCGGCGATGGAAAGGACGAGGGCTTTCAGCATTCCTGGCTCATCCGGCGGGCAGATCGGCTGTTCGAGGTGCTCGAGCCGTGCGTCCACCTCGCCGGGGATGAGGGCGAGCCTTGTCTTTTCCCAGAGCGGGAGGGGCTCGCGCAGCAGCATTTTCCGGCAGATCCCCAGAGCCTCCACAAACCTGTCGCGGATTTCCCACTGGGGGAGCGACGGCCAGAACAGGCGCTGGAACATGGCGGAAACCACCAGCGCCAGGACGAGACCGAAGAAGAACTCCACGATCGCCTGGAAGCTGACGGGGCGCTGGCCATTCAGGCCGAGGATTCCGACCAGCACAAGCATGCTGAGCTGCATGGGGATCGTCATGCCCCGGGTCGTAAACGACATGTATCCCCAGACAAACAGCCACACGAAGAGCACGGTGTTCATGACCGCGTAACTCGACAGCAACGGAGCCGCCGCAATGAGCACAAGGCTCACCGCCGCAATCGCGATCACGTTCAACGGAATGAGGTGGAACGCCCGCCGGTCACCCTGTCCGCCCGGACTGGCGGCATTCATGGCAGTGAAGACCCAGGTGCCGAGGATGAACATCGACCCCCCCGGCGGCTTCAGCCAGTTGTCGATGAGGAATGCCGCAATCACGGCGAGCCCGGACTTGATTCCTGTCCGGATCCAGAATGGTGGCGGCCACGGCGAGAGCATCGGCCGGGAGTGGAATTCCTGCTGCAGCGGATCCTCCGGCATCGCATCCATGAGCTCATGCGTCTTCACGAGCTGATCCCGGATATCGTCGAGACCGGCCACGTGGAGCCCCATGATCAGCGCCTGTTCAATCGGAATGATGCGCACCACATTGTCCCGTCGCATCCGGAGAAATCTGGACTCCAGAGCCTCAAAGGCAACGTTGATTTCGGCCCGGTGTGCTGCGCGCGAGGCGGGCGTTGACATTTTTCCGGACAGGTCGTCCATCGCGGATTCCAGCGACCGGTGGACAGCATCGAACACGTCGCCCGCATGGATGCGGTAGGGGGAGTCCGAAGGGATCGACTCCCGCAATGTCCCGATTGCGCAGGCCATTTTTCCCAGGCAGACAGTCAGATCGAAATACGTCTCCAGCCTTTTCCGGAATTGAAGGCTCTCCCGCGCCCCGAATTCCAGCAGCGTCCGCAGACCGGTGATGCGGGCCGGGAATTCCCTCGCCTGCCTGGCGCCGCCGGCCTTCCCCGAAATGCCCGGGGCATTCGCGAGGCAGTCCTTCAGATCGCCGAAGCAGGCGCGCAGGTGGTCGAGAAACTCCAGGCGGGCGTAGCGCGGCCAAAGGAGGCTTTGAACGACCATCGTGACGATGATCCCCACGACAATTTCTTCGATCCGCGACAGCATGAATTTCCAGGAGTTGTCCGGGTCGCCCATCCCGTTGCCTGCCACCACGAGCGTGGACATTCCGCACAGTAAAAAGGCGTAGGGATACCGGCTCTGGCCGAAGAGCGCTGTGGATGCGCCCACCACGAGGCCGATCAGCGCCAGATAGATCACCGGATCCTGCTCGAACGCCCCGGTGATCAAATACCCGGTCACTCCGCCAATAACGGTTCCGATGAACCGGAAGATCGACTTCTCCGCAATCGCGCCGACGTATTGCGCGATCATCAGGACGAAAACCGTGAAGAGCGCCCATCCCGGCATGTCCAAGCGGGCCCACAGAGAAATATAAACCGCCGTCACCCCCGCCAGCCCGAACTTTAAACCATAACGGAATGCGGGGTCCGCAGAGATGGAGGGGAGCCAAGCAAAAAATTTCCCCGGGGACGGGATGGTTCCGGCAGAAGGACGGATGTGAGCGGCGTAGTCCAAGCGAGCCCCCTCCTAGCACCGGATTCCTGCGCCCGCAAGCAGTCGCTGCCGGAATTCCCGGCTGTTTCTCCGGATGATGCTATTTGCCATGTGCAAGCCCGGTTGAAAGTGTTAACATCAATTAACCGCCATGGAGTTCATTTCATGAATTTTCAGAACGATCCCGCCGGGCCTCTTGGCCGGAAAGCAAGTGAGTTGCTTCGTGCGGCGGATTTTTCCGGTCTTCTTCTCGAAAACATGGATGCTGGAGTCATCGCCTGCGACGAGCAGGGGAGACTCGTCCTCTTCAACCGGCTGGCGCGGGAGTGGCACGGGGTTGAACCCAGCGATATCCCCCAGTCCGAGTGGGCCGGCCACTACGGGCTTTTCGAATCCGATGGGGTGACGCCGATGACCGTTGATACGCTTCCCATTCTGCGCGCATTGCATGGGGAGGTGGTGAAGGATTTCGAGCTGGTGATCGCTCCAAAAAACCAACCGCCCCGGCTGGTGATGTGCAGTGGCTCAAGAATCCTGGATGATGACGGCCGGGTATTTGGCGCTGTGGTCGTGATGAAAGACATCACGAAACGCAAGCAAACCGAGGAACTGCTCCGGGCGAGCGAAGAGAAGTTCCGGACGATCGCGGATTACACGCTGGACTGGGAAACATGGTTCGGGCTGGATGGCAAAGTTCTGTGGGTGAATCCCGCCATGGAGCGGATGAGCGGATACACGGTCGACGAGTTCATGAACACGCCGGATCTGGTGGGCACGATGGTCGCTCAGGAGGACCGCGAAAAAGTTTCCTCCGCCTTCCTTGAAGCTCTTCATGGCAGTCGGGGAAATGAGTTCGATTTCCGCTTTCTCCGCAAGGATGGATCCTGGTTTTGGCTGGAGGCATGCTGGCAGCCGGTTTTTGACAAGCACGGCAAGCCTCTGGGCGTCCGCAGCAGCGGGCGCGACATCACCGACCGGAAGAGGATGGAGGACGAGCTCCGCGACAGCCGCGATATGCTCATTGGTCTGACCAACCAGGTCCCGGGTGTCGTTTACCAATACCGCCTGTATCCGGATGGAAGGTCCTGTTTTCCCTTTGCGAGCGAAGGGATGAATGCCATTTACGAGGTGACTCCCGAAGAGGTGAGGGAGGATGCCACGCCGGTGTTCGGGCGTCTGCACCCGCTGGACCACGACTATGTTTCGGACTTGATCAAGGAGTCAGCCCGCACGCTCCAGCCCTTTCACTGCGAGTTCCGTGTGGTGCTTCCGAGGCAGGGCTTCCGCTGGAGGCTATCCGATGCGATACCCCGGCGCCTGGAGGACGGGAGCACGCTCTGGTATGGCATTATCTCGGATATCACGGATCGCAAGCGCGCTGAGGATGAGCTGCAGAATCTCCGGACGGCCGTCGACCAGAGCGCGAATACCGTCGTGATTACCGATCCGACGGGGCGCATCGAATATGCAAATCCCGCCTTCGAGAAATCCACCGGCTATACAACCGCCGAGGTTATTGGTCACAACCCAAGGATCCTGAGTTCAGGCGAACAGGATGCAGACTTTTACCACCGCCTCTGGTCCACCATCTCGACCGGCGAGATCTGGCGGGGCCAGTTCCACAACAGGCGGAAGGACGGAACTCTCTATTGGGAATCCGCGACCATTTCGCCGGTGTTGAATGCCCTCGGGGAAGTCATCCACTACATCGCGATCAAAGAGAACATCACGGAGCGGAAGGCGCTTGAGGCGAATCTGCTGGAAGCACTCGACCGGGCGGAAACCGCGAACCGGGCAAAAAGCGATTTTCTGGCCGTCATGAGCCATGAGCTCAGGACCCCGCTCAACGGGGTGCTGGGATTTGCGGAACTGCTCTCCGTCACCCCGCTCAATGCCGAGCAGATGGATTACGCCCGAACGATCACAAGCAGCGGGAATCACCTGCTCGATGTGGTGAACGACATCCTGGATCTTGCAATTGCACGCACGGAGGATATCATCTC
>CAZRIL010000102.1:0-19400 GCA_964600115.1 uncultured Chthoniobacter sp.
CTCCATCGCGCCGAAGTAGCACAGTGGTAGTGCAATCGATTCGTAATCGATAGGTCACGGGTTCGAGTCCCGTCTTCGGCTGTTCCTCAGTAGAACGGACGTACGACGCAAAAAGCATCACAAAGACCGGTTTGTTGTGGTTCGGTCCCTACCCGAATCCTGCCGGAATTGCTTTTTTCCCGCCCGGTGCCACTGGTGCCACCAGTTTTGATTTAATCACCTCGTCAGCGGGTGAATTGTCGTGGCGTTCGATGTTCGAGCATCGGCCCCCTACTCACGCGACTGGTCTAATCACCCGGACTACAGGGAAACCATGATAGTGAGAGAACGTCCGCCGACGCTGGATCGGGCCGGGTCTGGCGGTCAATTTGTGCAATGATCATGCGTCTGGGAGGAACACCCGGATTGCCGACCATAGAGGCGGTGAAAAAATTTAAGTTGAAACTCTCCCGGTAATGGTGGAATAACCGACAAATAAATGTCCCCGAAGGCAAAATTTTTTCGCAGAGTGCGATTGACTCAGCCATTGAGGAGATCGAGAGAAGCCTACGCGCAGATGGAACGCTCGATGGCGGAATCCCGGATGGCGAGCAATCTGGTTATGAGTGGCGGGCGCTCTTCAGTTGGGCAAAGCACAAAAATTGTGTCATTCCCCAGAAAGCAAAGCCACATCGCCTCGGCGGGCGCGAACATGACCTGACATTTTTATCAGGTCAGAGGCTCTGGAAAAAATTCACCAAGCCCGATGGTTGCGGGTTAACTGTTCAGTTTGAAGGTGCCAAGCCGCTACTGCTACCAGCCACTCCCCTACAATACTTGCGGCGTCTTCGACTACAGAACGATTTCTGGGGCGACGACATCCAGCTAAACGGCGTCCAAATCGAGTCGCCGGGTGCCCGGATCGTGACGACACAGCCCGACGTAAAGGGAGAGGCACCCAAAATGCTTGACTTGCACAATTACCTTCAAAAGGAATTTGGATTCCGTCGTTTGAACATTCCTCCGATGGGTTACTACAACTCGTCATCCTATCTCCGAGGGAGACACGCCATGTTCGATGTTCACCCCGCAAATTTTGTACAAGTCACGACGGACATCATTTTGCCAATAGATGTCATCATGATTGAATACGACGGTATTGAGCTGGCCGCACTGGAGAGCTACCGCGAATAAATACCTCCCACGCGGCTACGCCGATCTGTGCGCCGTCGTGGAGCAGGGGAGCGACTGGGAAGGGAAGATCCTCTTGGCCCTCAACGACCCCGAGTAAGCCAACAATCCATCGATCTCCGATTCGTCCCGGCCAAAAATCGTCAAAAAAGTCGCGGTGCTCGAGCACGTAGGACAGCAATTGACCTACCAACGCCGTCAGTATCGCCCGTCTTACCAAAAACACTCCCAAGCCCGCTCCATCACCGGCGGATAGGTCGACTCATCCTTTGCAATTTCCGAAACGCCCGACGAAACTCAGCAAGGGCCCCTGTCAGTTTCGGCAAAGGTCGGTGAAACGTTTCAAGTGCCAGTTATCCCGTAAATTTCGTCTAAAAATGCGCTTTTTTGGTGCAACACAGGAATGCCTCCCTAAAATTAGCACCGACCTGCCCGAATCGGGAAATCTGATGAGTGACCTCCACGCAACAAAAGCTCTTTTCTCCGGTGTTATGCCGGGGCAGCTGAGATGAGATTTTTTGTCGAAATCCAAGGGCGAACCGAGGGACCGTTTGGCGTGGAAGAGGTGGAGTTGCTCCATGGCGCGGGGCGCATCAATCGCTCCACCCGTTGTCGGGCGGAGGGAAAAGGCGAGTGGTCGTCCATCTACAACCTCGTTCCCACCGCCATCTGGGTCACTTCGCCGGTCCGAGCACCTGTGAGGTTGTCTGTCGACCCGCCCACCCGGACCAAGCTTTCCAGCGACGCCATCTGGATTGGCGCATCAATTCTTATCGCCCTGCTGATCCTTATTCCGATTGGAGGAATGTTGATGGAGGAGCTGAGTCGCAAGGAACAGGTCGAACAGGCCCGGACCCCGGCCCCGCCGCCTCCAGATCTTTCCGACATCGACTCGGTCAACCGATCCGCGAATCACATGGCCGATTCGTTCACTCAATCGCTCAATCACGTTGTCGACGAAATGGCGGCGGCCCACCGTCGAGAAGTGGCTCTGACCGCTGTTTTCTCCGTCATCGGCCTCATCCTCTTTGCGTTTTGGCTTTGTATGCTCATCCAAGTCGTTACAAAGGAGCCCGAGGGCAGCGACAAGATCGTCTGGACCCTCGTGGTGGTCTTCACCGGCCCGATTGGTGCAGGTATCTACTTTATCGTTCGCTACATGAACCGCGATGCCACCTATGCCCGCTGAAATGCCACCTGCCTTGCCGGCCGCTTCCGGCATCCGCGACAACCGACCGACTCGTGGAACAGTGGGGGACTTTCTCCGCGACCGCATACGGCCCGGTTGCTCGCTCTCGTTTGTCTCGGCCTATTTCACGATTTATGCCTACGAAGCACTCCGGGAGAGCCTCAACCTCGCCGCGGACCTTCGATTTCTGTTTGGCGAGCCCACCTTTGTGCAGGGGTTGGATCCGGAAAAAAAACAGAAGAAGGCGTTCCGAATCGAGGACGATCAACTTGCCCTCGCCAACCGCCTCGAACAAAAACGGGTCGCCCGCGAGTGTGCGGCCTGGATCCACGACAAGGTTCAGATCCGGAGCGTTACCAAGGAGGGGTTTCTCCACGGGAAGATGTATCACCTCGCGAACGGTGGCGTGGAAGATGCCATTCTGGGAAGTTCCAACTTCACCGTCCGCGGCCTCGGACTTGCCAAGGTGGCCAATAACATTGAGCTCAATCTCGAGGTCGACAGCAACCGGGATCGCCGGGATCTCAAGGCGTGGTTCGACGAACTCTGGAACGACGTCGACCTCGTCCGCGACGTAAAAGCCGATGTTCTGGCCTATTTGGAGCAGCTTTATCAAAACCACCCGCCGGAGTTCATTTATTACAAAACGCTCTTCCACATCTTTGAAAAGTTCTTGGACGACTCGGGGAAAACGAGCGACGAACTCGGCCGCACGACGCTCTTCGACACGGTGGTCTGGAAGGCGCTTTACCAGTTTCAGCAGGATGGGGTGAAGGGCGTCATCAACAAGATTCTCAAGCACAACGGCTGCATTCTCGCGGACAGTGTCGGATTGGGAAAAACGTTCGAAGCCCTCGCAGTCATCAAGTATTTCGAGCTCAGGAATGAACGCGTTCTCGTGCTCTGTCCCAAGAAACTGCGGGAGAACTGGACCGTCTATAAAAACAACGACCAGCTCAACCCGTTCGAGGGCGATCGGTTCCGCTACGATGTCCTCTCCCACACGGACCTCAGTCGCGACAGGGGCGAGGTGGGCGACCTTCGGCTCGATACCCTGAATTGGGGGAATTATGACCTTGTCGTCATCGATGAATCCCACAACTTCCGGAACAACACGCCCGGCAAACGCGACAAGGACGGCAAACGCATCCGCCCCAGCCGTTACGAGCGGCTCATGGAGGAGATTGTTCAGAAAGGGGTAAAGACCAAGGTTCTCCTTCTCTCCGCCACACCGGTAAACAACGACCTCCGGGATCTCCGGAATCAGCTTTATTTTCTGACCGAGGGCCAGGACGGGGCCTTCGACGAAAAAATCGGCATCGCCAGCCTTGCCGAAACGCTCCGCAAGGCGCAGCAAAATTTCACCGTTTGGGCGAAGCAGCCATCCACGAAACGGAAACTTCGCGACCTCCTCGACAAGCTCGGGGCGGACTTTTTCAAGCTCCTCGACGAGCTCACCATCGCCCGGTCCCGCAAGCACATCCAAAAATACTACGCGGCCACGATTGCCGAGTTGGGTGGATTCCCAAAACGTGAAAAGCCCGTCTCCATCTCTACCGAGATCGATCTTCAGGGACGGTTCATGTCGTACGACAAGCTGAGCCAGGAAATCGACGGCTACAAACTGTCACTCTTCAATCCCTCCACCTACGTTCTTCCGGAGTTCAAGCCGGTTTATCTCACGTCGGGTCGGGATCCCTTTACCCAAGCGGATCGCGAGAGCTTCCTCATCGGCATGATGAAGGTGAATTTTCTCAAGCGCCTCGAGAGCTCGGTCGAAGCCTTTGAGATCACGATGGAGAACACCATCCGCAAAATCGAGCACCTCGAGCGCAAGATCGCAAACTTCCTTGCGCGACCCGACCAAGATCCGGACTCCGATGAATTCGAACTACCCTTGGAGGGCATTCGCGACGACGAGGATGTGGAGGCCTCCGAGCTTGTCGGCGGAAAGTTCAAATACCGGCTCGAACACATGCGGCTGAAGGATTGGCTGGTTGATCTCAAGAAAGACAAGGATCAGATTTCACCGCTCCTTTCCTCCGCCAGCGCGGTGACTCCGGATCGCGATGCCAAGCTCGCGGAGTTGAAAAAACTCATCACGCGCAAGGTCCAGCACCCCACGACCTCCAAGGACGGACGTTCCAACCCGAAGGTCATCGTCTTCACCGCCTTCGCTGATACAGCAAAATACCTTTACGGGGAATTGGCCGAGTGGGCCCGTATCGACCTCGGCATCGATTCCGGTCTCGTCACCGGGAGCGGCGACAACCGCACCACCTTCCAGCCGGGCGGCTACACATGCGCCACCGAGTTCAACCACATCCTCACGAACTTTTCTCCGATCTCAAAAAACCGCGAAAAGATCCCCTCCATGCCGCAGACCGGCGGCATCGATCTTCTCATTGCGACGGACTGCATCAGCGAAGGCCAGAACCTCCAGGATTGCGACTACCTCATCAATTACGACATTCACTGGAATCCCGTTCGCATTATCCAACGCTTCGGGCGGATCGACCGCCTCAAGAGTCGGAATGCCTCCGTGCAGCTCGTGAATTTCTGGCCCACCGACGACCTCAACCGCTACATCAATCTCAAGCACCGAGTGGAAGCCCGCATGGCTTTGGTAGATGTCGCGGCCACGTTCGAAGACAACGTCCTCCAAGCCGATGATCTCCAGGAGCTCATCCACGACGACCTGAAGTATCGCGATAAGCAACTCCTCCGCCTCAAGGATGAGATTCTCGACGTGGACGAGATGGACGACGGGATTTCGCTCACCGAGTTCACCCTCGAAGATTTCCGCATGGATCTTCTCCGCTACCTCGAGGCGAATCGCGAGCTTCTGGAAAATGCCCCCTGCGGCCTCTACACCGTTGTCCCGCCCGACCCGGAATTCAAGGTTATCGCCCCCGGCGTGATCTTCTGCCTCCGCCAGCTCGGCCCCTCCAGCGGCAGCGAGGAGGTGAACCCCCTTCAGCCCCACTTCCTCGTTTACGTCCGTGACGACGGAAATGTCCGGTTCTCCTTCGCCCAGCCAAAGCAGATCCTCGACATCTACCGCATCCTCTGTGCGGGAAAGACGGTTCCCTACGAGACGCTATGCGGTCTCTTCGATGTCGAAACCGCCCAAGGCGCGAACATGCAGGTTTACTCCGCACTTCTCCAGAAGGCCCGCGATTCCATCGTCCATACCTTCAAGCGCCGCGCCGTCGGTCAGCTCCTCCTCGGCCGCGACGCTATCCTCCCCAAACGGCAGGAACAGGCCACGGAGGAAACCGAGTTTGAACTCGTCACCTGGCTCGTCATCAAGGAGACCCTGTGATTCAATCCTTCTCCGACCGGGACACGCAGGAGCTGTTCGAGAGAGAAGCCAACCGCCGGTTTTCTGCGATCGCACGCGTGGCCCTTCGCAAGCTGTTCCAGATGAACCACGCCGTCGGTCTCGCCGACCTTGCCGTTCCACCAGGAAATCGCCTGGAAGCCCTGAAGGGAAATCTCTCCGGCCTCCACGCGATCCGAATCAACGACCAGTGGCGCATCGTGTTTCGCTGGACCGAATCCGGCCCCGCCGAAGTCGTCATCCGGGATTACCATTGACGTAGCCGTATAACGCTATACGTTATAATGATGAACCCACCGATCATACCCGGAGAGATTCTTCTTGAAGAATACCTGAAACCCATGGGGATCTCGCAGAATGCCATGGCACGAGCCATCGGTGTGCCTCCGCGCGCGGTCAATGAAATCGTCCTCGGCCGCCGTTCCATCACGCCCGCCATGTCCATCCGATTCGGAGCGTTCTTCGGCCAGTCCGAGAGCTTTTGGTATGGCCTGCAAACGGAATGCGACTTCCGGGCGCTCGCAAAGGAACGCAAACGCCTGACAGCGGCCGTCCGTCCCGCGAAGGATCTGCTGGCAGCATAGTGACGGAACAAAACCACTCCTCCAATCTCACCGATAACGCCCAATAGCGGATGCCTGCCAACGCCGTTACCCCCTAAACAGCAGGAACAGGCGACGGAGGACACCGAGTTCGAGCTCGTCACCTCGCTCGTCATCAAGGAGGCAAGGGCATGAACCCGGTTTTCCGTGCTGACTCACCATGGAGCAGGTGGTCTTGAATCCGCACTTGGCCCTGCCCGCAGGGTGTCGTACGGATTTGATAACAATACCCGCCAAACCTCTGCGAAAGCATTCTCAAACTGGCGGGTTTCTTTTTTTCAGGGAGCACGGTTTTGACGGATAGAGCTCCCAAGACCTTCGAAGAGCAGTTGGAGATTCTGAAATCCCGAGGGTTGCTGATTGCTGATCAAGCTTCGGCGTTGAGGCACCTGGCATCGGCAAACGACTTCCGTCTGGCGGGCTACCATCCGCCCTTTTTGGAAGAAGAGACCGGGTGCTTTCGGCCAACAGAAGCGAAAATCGTCATCACTGATGTCCTTCCACGACCCGAAGGAAGCCAACAGGTCGTTGTGGGAAGCCAACAATCCATGGATCTCGGATTCTTTCCGGCCAAAGATCGTCAAAAAAAGTTGCGTCGCTCGGGGACGTAGGACAGCAATTGACCTACCAACCTCGTCACTATCGCCCGCAGATGACACCATTTTGGTCCCCCGAAAAAAATCCAAGAAAAACCATTGGCGCAACCGCGACTTATCGGCCATTTTAGCGACCGCACCTTTAGTCCGCACTCCTCAACCGTGAACTCCCAAGTGCCGAATCCCGCTCAACCGCCCTTTTCCACTTTCTTCGCGAAGGCCACCGGCAATCCCGGCCCCTACGCCTATCAAACCCGCCTCGCAGAAGAACCCTGCATCTCCCGCCTGATCAGTGTCCCGACCGGTTTGGGCAAAACGGCGGCCGTCGTGCTGGCCTGGCTGTGGAATCGCGCTCACAAGGGGTCCGCTGAGTGGCCCCGCCGCCTCGTCTATTGCCTCCCGATGCGAACGCTCGTCGAGCAAACCGTCGAAGAGGCGAAAAAATGGATCACCAACTTGGCCGAAGCTGGATTCCTTGGCGACCACTCCCCTCGTGTTCACATCCTCATGGGCGGCGAAGACGCCGACGACTGGGATCTCTACCCCGAACGCAATGCCATCCTCATCGGCACCCAAGACATGCTCCTTTCCCGCGCCCTGAATCGCGGCTACGGGATGTCGCGCTACCGCTGGCCCATGCACTTCGGGTTGCTGAACAATGACTGTCTTTGGGTAATGGATGAGACGCAGCTGATGGGGGTTGGTGTCGAGACGAGCGCGCAACTTGATGGTTTCCGGCATTTGGCTCATTGGCTTCAGCATGGTCCGTGTCCTACTTGGTGGATGAGCGCCACGCTGGAGGACGCACGTCTAGCCACTGTGGATCATCCCGCACCTTCTGGTGGTTGGCCGCGTATGACGCTTGATTCAAAAGATCTTGAAGCCGTATCGCATCGGTTGAATGCAAAGAAGCGCCTGAGCAAGGCTACGCTGACGATCACCAAACAGACGAAGGCGTTCGACTTTGCCAAACTGGTGCTGGAAAAGCATGTCGATGACCAGCTCACCTTGGTCATTGTCAACCGCGTGCAGCGAGCGCAGGAGCTTTACGAAGCACTCCAAAAAGCAGGACGAAAAGAAAACCTCGCTCTCGTGCATTCTCGGTTCCGTGCGCCGGATCGAAAGGTGCATCAAGACCTTCTGATTCACGGCGGTGGAGATCGAATCGTCGTCGCGACGCAAGCCGTGGAAGCCGGTGTGGATGTGAGTGCGTGTGTTCTTATCACAGAGCTGGCTCCGTGGTCCTCGATTGTTCAGCGATTGGGTCGCTGCAATCGCGGTGGCGAGTTCAATACGGACGGAGCGGATGTTCATTGGCTCGACCTCGCTTTCGACAAAGACGCCGATGTGGCACCCTACACCCTGGCTGAACTAAAGGATGCACGGGTCGAACTCGAGAAGCTCGAAGGAACGAGCGTAGGCCCAGAGGCGCTGAGTTCGGTGAAGGTGACTCCGCCACCCGTGATTCGCCCGGTTATTCGCAGAAAAGACTTGGTCGACCTCTTCGATACGACTCCTGACATCGCCGGCCACGACCTCGACATCTCGCGTTACATTCGTGAAGGCGACGACACCGATGTTCAGGTCTTCTGGCGCGATCTTGGCGCGCCGGATTTCTGCCCGACCTCCAATACCGAAAGCCCTGCCCGCGAGGAACTCTGCCGAGTGGCGGTTTATCGCTTCCAAGCGTTTCTCAAGAAGCTCAACGACCAAAAAGATGGCCGCAGCGCCTATGTTTGGGATGGGTTGCGCGAGGAATGGAGGCCCGAAACACGAGCGAGAGCCGGAGCGGTTTATCTTATCGATCATCGGGCGGGCGGATACGACGTTCAGCTCGGGTGGACGGGTGAAGTGGCCACGCTCAAGAAAGAAGCCCAATGGGTCTGCCCTTCAGCCGCAGCCTCGCATCAACCGGAAGATAGCACTCAGCGTGACTTGCTGAGCTGCACAGGCAAGCCCCTGAGCCTGACGGATCACACCAACGACGTGATCGCAGAAACCCAGTCGATCTCGAACGCCCTCTGCATCGATTCCAAATGGAGCGCTCCACTGCTCACGGCTGCTCAATGGCATGATGTCGGCAAGAGCTTCAAGGAGTTCCAAGACATGCTGAAGTCCGCGGCGGGTGACAATCCGCCAGCCGATGTTCTCGCGAAATCAGGCGGCCGAGGCGGCTCGATGCCACCTTGGCGAAAGCACTTCCGACACGAACTCGCCTCCGCTCTCGCATGGCTCGCGCATCATGACGGAACCGGGCAGGCCGATCTCGTCGCCTACGTCATTGCGGCCCATCATGGCAAGGTTCGGCTGTCGATCCGCTCCCTGCCCGAGGAGCAACCACCGCCGAATCGCGCCACCGATCTTATGGCCCGAGGCATCATCGACGGTGATGAACTTCCCGAAGTGTCCTGGTCCGGCATTACCCTGCCCAAAACCACACTCAGGCTGCAACTCATGCGCATGGGCAGCGATGAGAATGGGAGGCCCTCATGGCTCGCCCGAATGATCGCCCTGCGAGATGAGACCGGCCCGTTCGCCCTCGCCTATCTGGAAACCCTGCTTCGCGCCGCCGACATGCGCGCCTCTGCTGCTGAAGCCCAAGCTGCTACCCAACCATGAGCACCCTCGCACTCTTCGAAGATAAGCAAGTACGTCGTGCCTGGAACCAGTCCGAGGAGAAATGGTATTTCTCCATCGATGACGTGGTCGCAGTCCTCACTGGCACCACCAATGTCAAAGACTACATTAAGAAGCTCCGCAAGCGCGATGCCGCACTCGAAGCCTACTGGGGGACAAATTGTCCCCTGGTAGCCATGCCGGGAGCCGACGGCAAAATCCGTCCCATCCGCGCCGCCAATGGGGAGGCACTCCTCCGCATCATCCAGTCCATCCCATCGCCAAAGGCAGAGCCCTTCAAACTCTGGCTCGCCAAGGTCGGCTACGAACGCCTGGAGGAGATCGAAAACCCCGAACTCGCCGCCAAACGGATGCGCGAGATTTATGAGCAAAAAGGCTATTCCGAAGACTGGATCGAAAAACGCCTGCGCGGCATCGCCGTCCGAGATGAACTCACCGACGAATGGAAAAAGCGCGGCGTCAAAGAGCAGAAAGAGTTCGCCATCCTTACCGCCGAGATCAGCAAAGCCACGTTCGGCATGACCCCCTCCGAATTCAAGGAGTTCAAATCCCTCGCCAATCCCAAGGACAATCTCCGCGACCACATGACCGACCTCGAGCTGATCTTCACCATGCTCGGTGAAGCCTCCACCACCGAGATCGCCAAGAAACGCGACGCTCAAGGATTTTCGCAAAACAAATCCGCAGCCCAAGCGGGAGGTCGCGTAGCTGGCAACGCCCGCAAAGAACTTGAGGCCCAAAGTGGAACGCAAGTCACCTCCCCAAAGAACTTCAACGCCCTGATGAAGGAAAGCAGCAAAGCGTTGCACAAAGCCAAACCTAAAACCATCTGAAACGCCATGCCCACGCTCACCCTTTCCGGCTGCGCTCCCGTCCCCCTGGCGCACTATCTCAAGGCCCTCGGCATCCTTCGCCTCGTCAGCGAGCAAAAGGATCCGAACGCCACCGGGCGGTGGCACCGTGACCAGTTTGTTCTGACTTCCACACTGGATCGGGAAGCGCTGTTGAAGTTCTTCTCCGAGGAATATCGACCGACTCCAATCGTGGTTCCATGGAGTGGTGGCGACTATTTCGCCGTAAACACGGAATCTCCGGCATCCTCTTTCGACAAGACGCCTACTGCCTCGCGAGTCGTCGAGGCTATCTTGAGCAACACTTCAGCGAGGCTCGCTGAATATCGCCACGCAATCGCCAAGGTCTTTGAGGCGATGAAGAGTGCCAAAGTTCTCAAGAAGCAAGACATAGAGGGTTCCGGCGGACCTCAACGCAAAACAAAGGCCGACCTCTTGAAAGCCTTACGAGGGGTTGTGCCAGATGGCACTGTCGAATGGATTGACGCTGCGGCGATCGTCGAACCTCAAGCGGTTACATTCAACACACTGCTAGGTGGTGGAGGAGGTAGTGATGGGAACAGCCATTTCTCGGACAACTTCATGCAATGCGTCTGGATTGCTCTCTCTGATTTCGCTGACCAAAGAAAGAAGCCTGTGTCGGCTCTGGGTAGTAAAATCGAGTTTAACTCCGACGCCGCTCTAGCCGAAGCTGTCTTCAACGTGCCAGCAGTTGGCACCAAGATTCGTGACCTTTCGCCGGTTCTCTTTGACTCAACTCGGGTCGGTGGTGTCAATCAGGGCGCTGGGTTTGAGGGCACGACCGCCAGCAATCCATGGGACTTTATCCTCATGATCGAAGGGAGTGTGATGTTTGCTGGAGCTATCGTGAGAAAACTGAATGATGCCAGTGACCCCTCCGCAAGATTCCCTTTTCTATTCACAGCAACATCAAGCGGCCTTGGAGCATCTTATCTTGGCGAATCTTCAGGCAGAGAGCTTTGGTTGCCTATTTGGACCGGGGCTTGTCCGTTGCCGGAGTTGCAGATGATGATTGCCGAAGGCCGAATCGAACGATTTGGCAAACCAGCAAAACATGGGTTGGACGCTTTCATGGGGGCCGCGCAATTGGGTTTTGATCGCGGCATCGCAGAGTTTCAACGAGTGGGATTCTATAAGGGCAGAGTCGGCGGAGACAATTATTTCACTGCCGTTGACCGCGGGCGAATCAAACCAGCCAGAAACAAAACTGTTGAGCTTCTTGAATCATGCCATGGATGGATTGATCAATTCCGACGCGCCGCCACTTCGGAAAAAGCACCTGCCTCTGCACGCCGTGCATTGACTGTTCTTGAGTCCGCTATTGTAGATCTCTGCGTTTCCGGTCGAAGTGACCATTTCCTTCGTGTCTTCGTCGCCCTTGGTCACTGCGAAGCCACAGTTGCCCGATGTCTCAAATGGGTGAAGAAAGAAACCAACCTCCAACCTCTCCAAGGTCTTCAGAGAGAGTGGCTGAAGCATTGCCCACAAAGCGCCGAACTTCGTCTTGCCGCTTCGCTTGCGTCGATCAGTGGAAATTTCGGCAAAGAACGCCTGCCGCTGCGTTGCCATCTGGAAGCAGTGAATTGCTACTTCGACAAGGAACGTGGGACTCTCGTTTCTCGCTGGGCTGAGGTTCCTACCAACAATGTTCAGTGGAGCGCGTCACCATTGCCCGACGTGCTCAACGACATCCTGGCTCGTCGTCTTGTCCTCAACGAGGACACCGAGAAGCGTTTCGAGACCTGGGCCAGCATTTCTGATATCAAAGCCTTCATTGAAGGTGAAACCAACGATGCGCTCCTCTCCGACCTACTATGGAGCATGAGCCTCATCAATTGGAGCGAGAGCGACAGCCTTTCCTCATCACCCAAAGAGCGACAACCGGTAGCTCCCACGCTCTACGCTTTGCTGAAACTGTGCTTCCCTCCCGTGCAGACCGCTCGGCCAGAAGGCATCCTGCCGGTTCCAATTGTGCCTGCAATTCACCGTCACGCGTCGCAGGGTAACGGCGACCAAGCCGCGACAATGGCCGTCCGTCGTCTGCGTGCCTCCGGCTATCACCCGGTTCTGCGCTCACTCCCGGTGAGGGGCGACTATGCCCGCCGTACAGCCGCCGCTCTTCTTTTCCCCATCTCAGACCAGACTCTGAAGAGCATCCACACACAAACGACCCGCCCAGATCAAGAACCCGCCAAAGCCTAAACTTTCATCATCAACTCAATCCAAAGCAAAACAACACCATGAACCTCGAAACCTTAAAAGACGCTCCTCGTCTCCTCATCGAAGCCAAGCTCCAGCCCATCGCTGGCACAAGATTCCAACCCACAGGCTTTCCTGACCTCGGAGCCGCTCAATACAAGGCAGCCAGCGGCGATGACATGCTGCTCGTTGAGTCAGCGCAGAGCATGGCGAACCGCCTCGAATGCGTGTGTTGGAATGCGGTTCAAAACGATTGGGTTAAACCACTCCAAGGCTTGCCCTGCGTGATGGTTAATGATGGCAAAGGAGAACCACTAACAAACTCTGTTTTGGAGGCGCATCGGCTGAACAGCATTTACATCAAGCGCGCAGATGCAGGGGCATTTCACCTCAAGCTAAAGTCAGAAATGGTTCCAAATGAAGATCGCCTGATTGATCTGCGCTTGATGGCAAAAACGCTTCTGAAGTATGACCTCAACTCTTTGATCCATGGGGTCTTTCTGGAGACCCTAGATGGTCGTCTTCGCCTCCCGCGTGCGCTGACAGCATTCATTGAGGCTTCTAACGCCAAGGTTGCAAGTTCAGGCGGAGTGAAGAACGACATCCTCGATGCAAACAAGTCGATCAAACTTCCATCTGCCGCCAAGAGAGTAAGCACAGATGGTGATGAAGGACGTCAGGGTAATGTGCCATTCCCCCGCGAAGAGTTCACCGGGAACATCACCGCCTATTTCGTGCTCGATCTGGCGCTGATTCGTGGTTTTGGCCTTGGTGCAGATGTTGAGAATCTGCTCATCGCCATCTCGCTGTTCAAAATTCGCCGATTCCTCAATGAAGGACTCCGCCTGCGCACTGCTTGTGACCTCGAACTGGTTGGTGACCTCGCTGCCAAGAAGCCCGCTGGCTACACTGTGCCATCACTCGAAGAGATTGAGAAGGCTCTTCCGGATCTTATCCAAGCTGTAACAGCGCATTTTGCCAGCCCTGCCAAGACATTCGTCACCTTTGACGCCTGACTACCATGACCGTTATCGAATTCACATTCCCGGCGGGCGGGCGGCTGCACGCCACGCCTTGGGGACGTCATGTGAACGAAGGGGCCACCGAATGGCCGCTTTCGCCGTGGCGAATCCAACGGGCATTGGTTGCCACTTGGTATCTCAAGGGTCGCGACGACATTGGCGAATCCGTCATGCACTCGCTAATGAACTCGATGGCTGGCACATTGCCGAGCTTTGAGCTGCCGACGGCGATCCAATCGCACACCCGTCACTACATGCCCAGCAAGGGCGGAGACAAAACCAAGGTCTTCGACACTTTTATCCAGACCAGCCAGCCGCTTCTCATAGCTTGGAACGTGGACTTAGACGAATCGCAGCGTGCTGCATTGGCGATACTCTGCGAGCGACTCAGTTATTTAGGTCGTGCAGAAAGCATCGTGGAAGCAAAGTTGTTACCTTCCGATTCCTCCATTGATGCCAACTCGTTTCCGCTTCCGGAAGGCGAAGACGTGCCGGAGGGCTGCGAGCTCGTCCGGGTTCTCTGCCCCAACGTGCCCGAGGTTCATGACGCTTGGGTAGCAGCAAACCGCCCGCAAGAGGAGATCAAAGCCAAGAGCAAGAAGTCTAAAGCGAAGTCATCAAAGGCGAGCCTGCCGCAGTCGATCTTTGAGGCTTTGCACGCCGAGACGGCGATCTTGCAGACTGAAGGGTGGTTGATTCCACCGGGAGCCCGATGGGCAGACTACACTCGCAAGGTCGAATGCTTCCAGCCGGGAGCTGTGCGTCCATCACGCCGGCAGAAGAATCCAGGCACTGTTGCTCGCTTCGCGATCTCCAGCGCTGTGCTGCCACGCATCACGCAGGCTGTTTCCGTCGCCGAACGTCTGCACCAGACGCTCGCCAAACGCTCCGACGGCAAACTATGCGCACGTGTTTTTGTGGGCAGAGACGCTGCTGGAGAGCCGCTTAAAGGGCATAAACACACGCACATCTTCTGCGAGCTTGGCGAAAAGCGTGACTCCATCGGCTACATCACGCTGTATGCGCCGATGGGCTTTGATCATGAGGCACAGCAAGTCATCGAAGATGTGCAACGCAAGGCACTCTGGGGTCACGGGGGGCACGACCTCGAACTTATCCTGCTAGGCTTTGGTGATGTGGAAACCTTCGACATCCCGATCTTCCGCAAAGCCAAACGCTGGACCTCAGTTACTCCGTTTGTTCCAACTCGCCACGTCAAGCACTACGCGGACGGACGCCCGAAGCTGGACGAGGATGGTTGGCCAATTGGTTCGCCAGCCCAAGATCTGCGCCGCTTGCTGAAGGAAGATTATGGCCTGAATCCGCAATCGATCTCTCAGCCACATACTAGAATTACCATCTCCCCAAGTCGGACGTTGCGCACGCTCCAGTTCCAAACCGAACGCAACCACGGCAACGGCAACCGCGGGCATCAATCTGGGGTCGGATTTACCGTGGAGTTCGAACAAGAGATTCAAGGCCCGCTTGCCCTCGGATATGGTTCCCACTTCGGTCTCGGTCTCTTTGTCCCGGTGAGGGATTGATTCGCTTGCCGGGCGAGGGTGGATTTCCTTCACTCGAACCATGACCGAGCATCATTTGACGCTGCAGTTTGAGGATTTCGAAGCGAAAGTCGTTCTGGGCGGCGAGCATTCGCTTTACGATCTCGCAGAGTTTCTCATCGGAACGCTGGACTTCGATTTCGACCATGCTTTCGAGTTTTGCGATAACCTCGGCAATCCCTACCGAAGCAAGGTGCGATACACGCTTTTTGCCGACATGGGGGAGGGGGATGGGGAACCGGGGGTCAAGAAGACCAAGGTCTCCGAGGTGTTTGCGCCGGGGACGAAGATGGTATTTCACTTCGACTACGGGGATGACTGGATGTTTCTCGTAACGTGCACCGCGGTGGTCGAGTCTGAGGCGAAACGGAAGTTTAAGAAAGTGGTTTCAAAGACGGGAACGCCGCCGGTCCAATATGAGTAAGACGAATTGAATGGCCAGCGGATTTTAAGACGCTAAGTTAAATGCCGCTATGAGCATGGGTAATCGGCCGGGACGCAGAAAGCGGACGCGGGGTGAGGGGACGGGTGACCTCTGGGAATTGAAGGCCGTGGTGGCCTCGGCCTTTGAGTCAACCGCTGCGTTGGACTCCGAAATTCCACCTTCGGAACGGACCAAGCCGGTGGACGTGGCGACCGGCGCGAATGTCGAATCCCGGGGTTCTGATTTTAAAGGCCCGGCGGAGGAGGGGAGCAGCGAAGGCGATCCGGTGTCAGGGATGCCGGAACTCAAATCCGTTCCGCTGCCGGAGGTTCTGCCGGCGCGGATGCTTAACGAATATGTGTATTGTCCGCGGCTTTTCTACTACGAGCATGTGGAGGGGATCTTTGTTGAGAATGCCGACACGAAGCGTGGGGCGTCCGTACATAAGCGGGTGGATGCGGGCTCGGGAGCACTCGCTGCTCCGGGAGAGGATGGCAGAGCCGAGGAATCCATCCACTCGAGATCGGTTTCGCTGGGGTCCGACCGGCTGGCGGTAACGGCCAAGCTCGACCTGGTCGAGAGTGCAACGGGTGAGGACGGGCTGGTCTGCCCGGTCGAATACAAAGCCGGCTCGCCGCGCGAGGGGGACGCAGGAGTGGAAATCTGGCCGGCGGATCGCATGCAGCTGGGCTTGCAAATGCTTCTGCTGCGGGAAAATGGATACCGCTGCGAGCAGGGCGTCATTTATTACCGGGGGACGAAGCAGCGGGTGACGATGGAGTTCACGCCCGAGCTGGAGACCTGGGTGCTCCAGCAGATCCAAGACGCGCGGAATATCGCTGTAGGACCGATTCCGCCGCCGTTGGTGAACTCGCCGAAATGTGTGCGGTGTTCGCTCAACAGCGTGTGCCTGCCGGATGAGACCCTTCACTTGCAGCACGCTCGAATCTCCGATCTGAAGACCCGGATCGCCGGCCGACGGCTCATGGCGGCGCGGGAAGATACGAGGGTGCTTTATCTGAACACCCCGGGCGTCCATATCGGACTCAAAAACGAGCTGCTCACGGTGAAGGAAGAGAAGCGTTTGCTCGAGGAAATCCGAATCAATGACCTCACGCATGTCTCGCTCTTCGGGAACATCCAGATCTCAACGCAGGCCATCCAGAAGCTCTGCGAGCACGATGTGCCGGTGACGTATTTTTCCATGGGCGGATGGTTCTATGGGATCACCCGCGGGCATGGGCTCAAAAATATCTTCACGCGGATCGAGCAGTTCCGGTGCGCGGCGGATCCGGCCTTCTGCCTCGGGGTGGCGCGGCAGTTCATTCATGGGAAGATCCGCAATCAGCGCACGCTCCTTATGCGACTTCACGGTGAGCCTCCGGCCCCGGCGATCGCAAAGCTGAAATCACTGGCCAATTCGGCACTGGAGGTGGGGAGCCTGGCCGAGTTGCTCGGGACCGAGGGGGCGGCGGCCGCGGTGTACTTCGGGGAATTCAATGGCATGCTCAAGGCGGACGATGGCATTGACATGGGGGCGGGTGTGCCTCCGCCGGAATTCCGGTTTGAATTCAGCGGACGTAACCGGCGTCCGCCCACCGATCCGGTCAATGCGCTCCTGTCGCTGGCCTACAGTTTGCTCGCGAAGGAATGCACACTGGCGGCGGTCGCGGTGGGGTTTGATCCCTACGCCGGCTTCTATCACCAACCCCGCTTCGGTCGCCCGGCACTGGCCCTCGATCTCATGGAGGAATTTCGACCGCTCATCGCCGAGTCAGCCGTGCTCACGTGTATCAACAACGGCATGATTCAGGGACATCACTTTGTGCGGGCCGGAAGGGCGGTGAACCTGACGGCCGATGGACGGAAGATCTTTTTCAATGTTTTCGAACAACGAATGAACAGCCTGATCACCCACCCGATCTTTGATTACAAGGTCAGCTATCGCCGGGTCATCGAGTTGCAACTTCGCCTTCTCGCGCGGTTCGTCACGGGGGAAATTCCGGACTACCCGCCATTCCTCACCCGCTAAAGACGGCCAACGCTCCCGTTTCCGGTATCCCATGCGCTCCACGTTTCTGGTCTGCTACGACATCTCGGACGACAAGCGCCTCCGGAAGGTGTTCAAGATCTGCAAGAACTTCGGAAATCACCTGCAATTTTCGGTCTTCGAGTGTGATCTCAACCCTTCGGAGAAAGTGGATATGGAGAGTCAACTGAAGGATGTGATCTCGCACCGTGAGGATCAGGTGCTCTTTATTTTGCTTGGACCAGCCGAAGGGCGCGGAAATCGCGTGATTACCGCCATCGGCGCACCTTATTCTTCCTTCGATGCATCGTGCTACGTGGTTTGACTTCCGCGTGAAGCCGGGGTTCTTTGACAATCTTGTTCGCGAGCGGTCGGGTGCCGGGCGGTTGCCCGGGGACCGCTCGACTGCTGAGCGCCAATGGGTTACGGTCATTCTGGCGACCAATCGGCCATCAGGGTCAATAGATGATGCCCACCCTCTCGCAAACCTCCTCCTTGCTCCCTGCGGCAGAATCGCTTACACAGGGACTCTTTCCGCGCCTGAAAAGGTGCGGCTCCGTTGAAGCTTGCAAAAAGGCCGGTGGGCGCGGCCGCTCCTTTCGTTCTTTCCGCGCCTGAAAAGGTGCGGCTCCGTTGAAGCCCGGGAGGTAGGCTGTAGCGAGGAAGCCGTCATTGAGCTTTCCGCGCCTGAAAAGGTGCGGCTCCGTTGAAGCGGGAACTCCTGTTCCTGTGGCAAGCCCGATGGCGCCGCCTTTCCGCGCCTGAAAAGGTGCGGCTCCGTTGAAGCGGACAACTGCGACACGCGCTCCTTGAGGGCCACGACGCCTTTCCGCGCCTGAAAAGGTGCGGCTCCGTTGAAGCGAATCCACCCGATGCAATCCCCCGTGTTGACACACGCCACTTTCCGCTCCTGACAAGGTGCGGCTCCGTTGAAGCGGCACCCGAAGCATTTTGAGCTTCGCCGCCGGAGACTCCTTTCCGCGCCTGAAAAGGTGCGGCTCCGTTGAAGCCACCGGATCCTTGCCCGTGCGGGTCTTGTGGAGGCCCGCTTTCCGCGCCTGAAAAGGTGCGGCTCCGTTGAAGCCTTGGTTTCTGCGTTGCTTACTGAGCCGCCGCCTGCTTCTTTCCGCGCCTGAAAAGGTGCGGCTCCGTTGAAGCTGCGAAATCACCAGCGCCGGGCAGGCGCGCATGCAGGGCTTTCCGCGCCTGAAAAGGTGCGGCTCCGTTGAAGCTTTTCCGGGGAGGCTGTCGAGGAAATCGCGGGCGGGTTGCTTTCCGCGCCTGAAAAGGTGCGGCTCCGTTGAAGCGTGGTATCAGGGCTCGGAATTCATCACATCATCGGTGCCCTTTCCGCGCCTGAAAAGGTGCGGCTCCGTTGAAGCGGCGGCCATCGGAGGCCTCCCCGAAGCGCCCAGTTCCGCTTTCCGCGCCTGAAAAGGTGCGGCTCCGTTGAAGCTGACCGACGCCTCAGCCAAAGGATTACTGGTCAGACTTTCCGCGCCTGAAAAGGTGCGGCTCCGTTGAAGCATGTCCTTGTGAACCTTGCTCCGCGAGAGCCCGAAGAACTTTCCGCGCCTGAAAAGGTGCGGCTCCGTTGAAGCCTTGCATGGTGCATATACTCAGCATATATCCGGTCTGCTTTCCGCGCCTGAAAAGGTGCGGCTCCGTTGAAGCGACGGAGAGCGGCGGCGGGCCACGGGATCGACCAGTGTGCTTTCCGCGCCTGAAAAGGTGCGGCTCCGTTGAAGCTTTCAT
>CAZRIL010000103.1:0-19064 GCA_964600115.1 uncultured Chthoniobacter sp.
GGCCATGGCTGCTCTAGATAAAGAGTGGAACAAGCTTCGTAACATTAAGGCAAAGCTGCCCGAAGACAGGAAGGAGCTTGCCCGGAAACTTCAATTCGCCCCGCGTGCTTCCCGACCCGAACTCGCGGCTTGGCTTCGCAAAGCCTCTCCCATTCACCGGCGCATTCACCGCAACACGCGGGACACTCTCCGCGAATACCATCGGCTGGGGATACTTGAAAAACCGCCTGCCCGCCGAAGGGTGGAGGATTTCACTTTTCAATACCACACGCCGGGTGAGCGGGAAATTTACGAGGAACTCGCCCGCTATATCGACCGGCGATTCAGGGAGCTGGAAGGCGAGCGCCCCGGCAAGGGGTTTGTCATGACGATTTATCAGCGGCGCATGGCCAGCTCGCCACATGCCATCACACGGAGCCTCGAACGTCGGTGCGAAGGTCTTGATCGTGTGATGCGGCGGTTCGCTTTTGATGCGCAACCGTCCGAGGATCTTCCGGAGGGACAGGCCGAGGCCAGCGATGGTGACGATGAGCCGATCTCTGCGGCATTTCCCACGGATCCCGAACAGGCCGGACGCGAGAGGGAGGATGTGCGCAAGTTGCTCGCGAGCCTCGCTGATCTGCACGGGCAGGATACCAAGCGGGATCGGTTTTTCTCGGTGCTTCAGTCGGTGATTCAAGACGGCCGCGCCGTGCTCGTCTTCACCGAGTATTCCGATACGATGGAATACCTGCGCGATTTTTTGGTGGCCCGGTATCAAGGAACGCTTGCTACCTACAGCGGCGAGGGCGGGCGAGTTTGGCAGGACGACCGGTGGATTTCGGTGTCCAAGGATGTCATTACCCGCCTGCTACGGGAACGGAAATTGCGGGTGTTGCTCTGCACCGATGCGGCCAGCGAAGGGCTCAATCTTCAAGCGGCGGGCGCGGTCATCAACTACGACCTGCCGTGGAATCCGAGCAAGGTGGAGCAGCGGATCGGGCGAGTGGATCGCATCGGGCAGGAATTGTCCGAAATCCGTGTGATCAATTTCTTTCTGGAGGACAGCGTGGACCAGCGCGTTTATTCCATACTCCGGGAACGCTGCAACATGTTTGAGGGGTTCATCGGGCGCATGCAGCCGGTCCTGGCCCGCGCCCAAAAGATGCTCCTCGGCCGTGAACCCGCAGATACCCGGCTCTTGGAAGAACTGGCAAGCAACCTGGAATCCGACCCGTTGGCGAATGAAGCGTTTACTTCCGGGGAGGCACTGCCGGTGGCTGCTCCTCAGCCCATCGCAACGCTCGAATCCATCAGGAGGGCATTGCGGGCCATCAATGGCTCGCAGAAAGGAGTCATCGCCACGGTGGATGGTGAGAGCTTCGGAATCGAGGGCATCGGAGATGAGGTGATGATCGGTTTGTCCCAAGCGGCCTTGGAGGCAGACCCCGCCGCTATTCCCCCCGCCCTCACCGACCCGCGAATCCGGCGCATAGCGGATGCTTTTGAACGGAGCGGCGAATGTCTTCCCTGCATCCTGGAAACCTCCGGCAGCGGTCCGTTCCGCTCAGCCCGTGCCGCATGGCTCGACAGTCACGGGGGTTGGATGGAAATCACATCTTTTGCTCACTTGGAGTCATTGCTTCAGGCATGGGACGGCTCCCCTGCAAACGAGGCAGCATGGAAGGCCGCATCAGATGCTCTGCGAAAAACAACTGCAGCGGAAGCCCGTCAACGCGAAGAAACCGCACAGGCAAAATGCAGGATGCTGCTCGCCGGTCAGCGAAAAGCCGCCCGACGCAGATTGCTGTTGGAACTCGGCCGTTATCTCGCCTGCCTCGACGAAGGAACCGGCGACCTCAACGGCCTGCTCTACCGACAGATGACACGCGACATTGTGAGTCAGCGCCGGCTCGGGCGGGGCTTCGAGCTGCTTGGCAGAAACTACCCCGAATGGAGCGACGGATTGGTCTGGGAAATCGAAAACTCCACTGCTGAATTGCCTCCAAACCGAAAACAGGCACGCCTGCTCGGCAGCGAACTGGACGCCGCTCTGGCGGATCCGAGATGGCATTTACAAGAAATGCAGGTGGAGGGAATTGCTTCTGAATCAATATGAACTACCTGACCGCATTCCTCCCTGGTCATCCTTTGAAATCTGTATCGAATGCGGTCGAAAAAGCTGAGGCGGCAATTCTTCAGCTGCAGCAGGGAACCGACTATGCCCAAGTCGAACCGCTTCAACGACTGTCCTGCGATCTCTTGCTGCTCATTGAAGCGCTTGCTGATTTGCAAAAACAAGCCCTCCAGCGCAGAGCGCGTTATGAAGAACTCATGCAGGATTTCGTGAAGGCGTTCACTGATCCAATCAAGCGTCCAAAGATAAAAAAGGAAATCAGTTCACTTGATTTCAATACAGATGATCAGTGCGAATCGGAGCTTACACTTGGTCAATCCATTCAGAAGATCCAAGCAATAAAGTCAAAACTCGACACGTTAATCACAGGGAAAAAATCTATTGAGGGTCTGCGCTCATTTAGTCCAAGTGAAGCTCCGTCAGTGCCAGGCGAACACGCTTCCTATGACGCTTTGAGGGGATCATAATTTCATCATTTGCCCACATTGGGAACGTTGCTAAAAACCGAATCTGTGAAAGTGTTTAGCATTTAAACCTGCATGGCTCATCAGATATTTAGTGCATTAGTTAGTAACGGTTTGTTGAAACCATGAAACTACGACCTGAAGAGAGAATTTGGACAGTGCGCGAAGGAGAGATGGAGGGACTGGTTTTACTCCCTCCGGGCTGGTCCCCTCCGAAATCCGCAGATGGCGTCATAGACCGACAACGTATCGTGTTGAAACGACTTGTGGAGGAATCGATAGAGGAATACGGAGGACCGGAGAAGCTTCGCTCAATCGAGGCAGACTTTCGAGAGCGACTTGATTGGCGACAGTTGGATGACCCATGGACCCAAATGTGGCTCACCTGCTCAATGAATGCAGTGACTTATCCGCATCTTCGTGAGCTTGAAAAATGGTATCCAACAGAGGGGGTTCTTGGCGGTGAGGAGAATCTGCTCGCAGCTGAATATCTTGAAATCGGGGAGTTTGTGGAAATGCTAACCAGTGTTTCCCCTGACTATTACTACTAAAGTTACTTGTGCCCCCACTGAGCTTAACCGCCTCCCGAATGAAGTCCTCATCAAAGCAAGCGAGATCAGGAGATACCTCTGATAATGAGTTGGAA
Source organism: uncultured Chthoniobacter sp. (assembly GCA_964600115.1). Taxonomy (GTDB): domain Bacteria; phylum Verrucomicrobiota; class Verrucomicrobiia; order Chthoniobacterales; family Terrimicrobiaceae; genus QYQL01. The sequence continues at coordinate 3,227 of CAZRIL010000103.1, forward strand.
AAACTCCTCAGGGAAACTGACGACGCGATGGAAATAGCCGAAATCGGAGCCATTCTCCTCGAAGAAGCGAAAAAACGAGCGAACCCCGTTCGCGAAAGCCCACCGGTCAAAAAGCTCAAGAAGTAAGCGGAGAAGCCGTGATCGTTACTCCGGCCAACTGGCCCCAACCGCTACGGCTCAGATCCATTGCAATCTGCAGAACACGTCGTTTCGACGACTGTCGAGCCCACCACTCAAGAGACTCCCCACTCGCAGCCTCACCTCCCACCTGTAAGGCAGTGCATCTTCGTTTATCGAAATGGGAAGCAGGAAGGGCCGTTTACCAGTGAACAGATTGAAGTTCTCTTACAGCAAGGCGCTGTCTGTGCTGTTGACCTGATGTGGCAAGATGGCATGAAGGACTGGCAACCGACAGGAATCGCAACGAAGTTATAGCCAGTAGAAGGGCCCTCGCGTCCCCGCCCACACAACACCAGGACCGGTTTTCGTTACTTTCTAAATGGGAATCCCTCTGAAAGTCATTTCATTGCCTTTTAAAAATGGGAAAAGCTCCCTCAGTCGGTCTACAACGAGCATGGATTCGTAGTTCAACGCGTATTCTAACTTCGTAAAATCAACGCAAATATTTCGTTTTAGGCGGTTCACGATCGGAGGCGCATAATCCTTGTGGAACTTTCCGAGAAGTCCTTTCCCACCCTGATTCGTGGTTATGAGAGTGAGTGCATCAGAGTCTTTTTCTCGACTGCTGATTATTTGAAGAATGGCAGCTGAAACAGATTCGCTCTTGCTGCCTTTGTCAAGATCGTCCAAGAGAAGTGTCCTTTTGGTATTCTGTGCAGTCACGACCAAATTCTTGCGTTCCTTAGAGTCCATTACGGAAATTTCCATTCCGGTAACAATCAGTGCATCTTCTATCGGTGCAGTAATTCCCCTCAGAGCGATTGCCCGAAGTGCGGCAGTCGTCTTCCCTACCGCACTCGGGCCAAACAGAGTCAGGAGCGATGCATGCCGACCGGCTGCAACGGTAAGGCATGATTGTGCAGGCCTCGGCGATTGATTGCTGTATGAACTCGCGAGCCAATCAATGGGAACAAATGCGATGTTTTCAGGCGAAAACATCCACCGGTCATGGTTTTTTAACCAGTTTCGCTGCATCGCTTTTATCGCCTGCTCACAATCGCATTTTCGATTTCTCAAATGGGTTTCCAGCTCCCGTATTTCTTGCCTGAACCTTCCATACCGCCTGTCCCGTGCAAAGGATCCAAGTGTTTTCTTGATCTTCGCCTCATCGTCCCATTTTTGCACGGGGTGCAATGCCGTAATCTTTCTGAGTGTGTCTGTGATGGGCTCGTTGTGATATTTCATGGAAACAGGTGATTATGCTCTCATGAATGTGTCACCACATTCTCGATGTCGAATCTTGTCTTGGTTCGGTCTTGGCTCCGCATCGCTTCCCGCTTCAGCGGGGGAAGCGATGTCGGAGACATCTCTTTTCTGCTTTCCCTTGAAACTTCTTTCTCCCTTACGGGAGAAGTTTCTTTTATGTGCGCCATCGATACGTGTCTCAGAGTCGTAAGCTTCTGTCCCTCTGACGGAAGAGACTCCAACATTTAGAAGCGTGTATTTATTCGCTTCGTGGGAACGGGATGCCGCGGCGTGCTTGCCTGAATACTTTTTGAATAATCCGGCGCGCTCTAGGATTGGCAACACTCTGTCCACCGTTCGGGCACTCAGTCCGCACCTGTGTGCGATGTTTTGAACGCTTGCATGAAAGCAGTGTTTCGCATGGATGGGAGCATCGGACTCCATGCGACACAGTGCGAAATATACACACAATCCTTTAAATCCAGCCGCATCTAGTGCGCGCTCATGGCCGTTTTTGCTTACCCACATCCATGGCCCATGATCTGCTGTTCTATGCTGTTGATTACTCATATCCCCAAGTCTGTGGCGTGGAGCTTCGACTAGTGGCGTGTCAGGCGACGGGAGGCCGTGGTGGCGGGAACGCCTGCAGGTTCAGAGCCCGCGCTTCCACCGACCTGAACATCGATTGAGGGGTCGTCATGGAGTCTTCCTCGTTTGGGGGTCTTATGCTCCTTCGAGAATTCCCCGGCACGCGCCCGGCGCTCAAATTGGGCGATTGCCTCACGGCTGACGTAGAGCCTTCCGCACACGTTTGTTACGACTATCCAGCCGAGCTGCCTCCAGCGCCAAATTGTTGAGGGCGTTTTCCCGATCTCTGCGCGCCAGAAATCCAGTGCGATGAGGGTGCTCACGGGTGGGTTTAATGACGTTGATTTTCCAGTTTTTTCGATGTTTGCCATACTACCTCGATGAAGCAGTGTTCACGAATGTCCGATTTTCAGGGAGAACTTGAGAAATTGCGGGAGAATGGTTCCCTTCGCTACCTTGCGAGCCATCTTGGAGTGACTCCCAAGCAGGTGACGCGATATTGGGATGCCAAATTGATTGAGGGCAGGTATCGCACCCCAAAAGGTCATCGCCGTATTCGATACACAGATGACACAGTGGAACATGTCAAACTGGTCGTGGCAGCGGTAAAGCAAAACAACAACCGCATCCGTTACCATGTTCAGGAAATAGATTATTGTGGCACTATCGTTCCCGTAAATGGCTGCACATCAGCGCAGGGGCGCTACAAGCAGGCACTCAAGGCAGGGCTCAACAAAAGGGAAGCTAGGATGTTGGCCTCAATGCTATTCTCCAAGCCTGCGAGTTCCAAGGAAGACACGATCTGGGGCTTCATCCACACGCTTGAAGGCATAAGCGAAAACGAGGTTATGATGAACTACCGGGAGTTCGCGGAGGTGCCATTTTTGCAATTGCTGAGTATGGAGGATCCAGAGGATTTCAGAGCTGCGGCGAAGGAGATTCTTTCGAAAATTGAGACGAAGCGGAAGGGGCTTGCACCCTTATCTGCAAACATTCGGAAGCTTCTATCGCAAAATGATCGCCAATCGTTTTGGGAGTTAGGGACGAAAATGATGGAGATACGTGACCGGGTTTCGGCAGATGCCTCGGATGATGAGGATGAGAGGAGTCACGGAAATATCTACCGAAGGCTGGCCTCGTCTCCGGATAATGAATTGCGCAATTTCATTCTTCCCACTCTCGCCATGCAGCTGAAGCACCGTGGGCTGCGCCCCAGTGCTTCGGAGTTGGCACGGCTGGTCGGGCTGAGCAGACCGGCACTGTATCGAGAATACGGGGCACGCCTGATTCAAGAAGCACTGAATTCTGTGAGGAACAGCCCGAGTGCAATCAATGAAACCTCGGAAGAAGGGAGGCTCAAACGCAATAAGCCAAAGAAGGTTGCCAAGCATGACAATGATTGCGGCACCCGCTACCCATGACTCGCAATTGACGCTTCGGGATCGCCAGCATTCGGTTCAGGAATCTCGACAATACGGGGGCTGAATACCAACCGCGCCGCCATCTCCCGCTTATGGCCATCCAGCAGGTGCGAATACACCTTGCAGAGCAGAACGCCGCCGTCCTGATGCCCGAGCCACTCGGCAATCGTCTTGAAATCAATTCCCGCCATTACCGCACGCGAGGCGAAATAGTGGCGCAGATCGTGGAATCCCACCCAATCCAACTCCGCCTTCTCGCGTGCGAGTTTGAAGGATTCCCGAAGGGTTTTGGCAGGACGGTCATTCTCGCCCCGCTGCGGACTCGGGAACAGCCAGTCGGTATCGGGAGCACGACGAGCGTGCATCTCTTGCAGGTGGCGCTCCAGATCGGGGTTGAAATCCACGTAGCGGGCCTTGCTGTTCTTTGACGAGCCATCCGCCCCGATGCACAACAACCGGCCCGGAAAATCCACGTCCGACCATTTGATTTGCAGCGCCTCGTTGCACCGCGCACCGCAGAGCGAGAGGAAGCGGATGTAATCGGAAAGCTGCTCGCCGTTCTTGCTGCAATCCTTCGCCTTCGCACAAAGCTTGTCAAAATCTGCGGGTGTCAGCGTCGGTCGTTTCTTCGCAATCGCCTTGAGCGGCCGAATCCCCAAGGTCGGCAACGCTGCAAGAAATCCCGCATCCATCGCGTCCTTGAGCACCGACCGCATAACGATGACATCGAGGTTCGCCGTGCGCGGGGCAACGCCCGAGCGGATCCTGTCTTTCACGAATGATGTGATCATCGGTTTCGTGATCTTGTCGATCCGCACATGCCCCATCGCCTTGAGCCACTGCGTCAGCGAGGTGCGTTCCCGGGCGATGGTCCCGACTTTTTTCCCGCTCTGGTTCTTCCCGTGGTAATCGAGGTAGTCGCGAACGTAGTCGGCGAGGATCGGTTTCACCCCGCCCTTGGGCAAACCTCCCTCACGCGCCTTTGTGCGGGCCTTTGACATCTGCTCCTTGGCCTCCGTGAGCGTGTCGGCAACGAGCGGAATCTTGCGGGCCGACTTCTCGCCGGGGACCCGGACCTGCGCGTAGAAACGCTCGCCCCGTCTCCACAGGCCACGGACTTTGCGATTGCGGGCGTCTCTGGCGCTGGTAAAAGGAAGGCCGTGACTGACCTTGTTCTCCTCCGACGCTTTAATTGCCGTTTCATGCGTTTGCATGCCGTCAATGTAGAACAAAAAGTAGAACAGCGTCAATTCTTACTCGGTCAAATTGAAATAAACCGTTGTAAATCAGCACATGCCGGCGTGGCGAAATGGCAGACGCAAGGGACTTAAAATCCCTTATCCCGAAAGGGGTGTGCGGGTTCGAGTCCCGCCGCCGGCAATCTCCGGAAATTATCAGGAGACTTTTCGTTTGCTCGCAACAAGCCGGTAAGAAGCTGCGTAGGTGATCACGCAAAATGCGAGCGTAACGAGAAGGGAAACACCGAGGGATGGCATGCCGGAAACGGCTGGCCCACCAAGGGATTGGCGGATTGCGGAGACTCCGTAGGTCACAGGATTCAATGCACCCAGCCAGCCGATAATGGAACTGCCGGAAGGAAGGGGAAAGAGGGCGCCGGAGACCATCCACATGGGCATCAGCACCACGTTCATAATCGCATGGAATCCCTGGGTGGAATCCATCGGCCATGCGACCAGAAACCCGAGGCCGGTCATGCTGAATCCGACCAGAAGAAACGAAGCCACGAGCGAGGGCAGCAGGTGGAGTGGAAATGTGACGCCGGCAAAAGGCGCGAGCACACAAAAGAGGAATGCCTGACCGGCGGCAAGAGTCGTGCCGCCGAGGAATTTGCCCAACACAATCGCGCCGGGCGAAACGGGCGCCACGAGGACGCCCTGCAAAAATCCTTCCCTGCGATCCTCGATCACCGAGATGGTGGAAAATATCGCGGTGAAAAGCATGATGAGCACAAGGGTTCCCGGAAAAAAATATGTAAGATAGGAGATCTCCTCGCCCCCGGATGGACGAAAGGACGGGCTGAACCCCGAGCCAAGCAGCACCCAAAAAACGAGCGGCGTAACCAAGGCGCTGATAATCCGGTTCCTTTGGCGGAGAAAACGCACGACATCCCGGTGCCAAAGGGCGGCGGCCGGTCTCCAAAGATACGTGTTATTCATTCAATCGCTTTCCTGTTCTAAAAAGAAACACGTCTTCCAATGTGGGTTTGGCAATTGTGATGGAGACGATCGAGGACGGCATCTCCGCATTGAGACGGGCGGCCACTGCATGGGCATCAGGTGCCGGCACGCGCACTTCGCCCTCGAGCGAGTGCGGATCCAGGCCGCATTGCAGGCGAAGGAACTCCACGATGCCCGGCACGTCCGTGGTCGCCACCCTCAAAATTTCCGGACCTGCAGCCGCGAGGAGATTGCCGGGAGCATCCACGCTCACGAGATTGCCGGCGCTCATGATTCCGACTCTGTCCGCCCTCGCGGATTCGTCCATGAGGTGGCTGGTAAATACGACAGTCATCCCGTGCGAAGACCGGAGATTTCCGATCAGCGCCCAGAGGTCCATGCGGGCGGAGGGATCCAGGCCGGTGGAGGGTTCATCCAGAAGCAGGATTTCCGGGCGCGTGAGAAGGCATTTCGCGATTTCAACCCGGCGCTGCTGGCCGCCGGAAAGCGTCTCGACAAGCGAGTCTAGTTTCTCCTCCAGGCGAAGCGATGCGGCCAGTTCCGCGATGCGCTCGCGGAGCGGTGCACCGTGCATGCCGTAGAGCGCCCCGCCATACCTCAGGTTCTCGCGGGCGGTCAGCTTTTTGTCGAGGCTCGGTGATTGGAAAACCACGCCGATCTTCGAGCGAACGAGCGAGGATTCGCGGACCACATCACTGCCACCAACGCTTGCGGATCCGCCATCGGGAGCAATGAGAGTGGTGAGGATCCGGAAGAGAGTCGTCTTGCCGCTCCCGTTCGGGCCGAGGAGCGCAAACAACTCGCCGGCGTCGATCTCAAGATCCAGTCCGGGAAGAACCGTGAGGCTCCCGTATTTTTTGACCAGACCCTTTGTTGAAACAGCCCTCATTGTTCGATCCGGAGTTCGGCGATTGCGCCCATCACCCGATCGCTGAGGGTCTGGTAGGTTTCGCGGGTCGCAGTGGATATTTCCTCCTGGGAAAAGTGGAGTGGCTCGCCGATCACGACGGTGATTTGCGGAAATTGCAGGCCCTTGGCATTTTTGGGAAAGGCATCATAAGCGCCGAAGATCCGCATGGGAAGCACAGGAGCTCCGGTCTTGGCGATCACAAGGCCGATTCCCGCCCTCGCCGGCTGGATGTTTCCATCCTTGGAACGGGTTCCTTCGGGGAAGAGAACCACCCCGTTACCTTCCTTGATTTTTTTGATGACCTCGCGAAGGGCGGACATGTCGTTCCCGTCGCGCTCGACCGGGATGACATTCATCGCGGGAAAAAGCGGGCCGAAGAACGGCCATTTGAGAAGCGTCTTGCGGGCGAGGAAATAGACGCCGCGGCGGCTGCAGATGCCCGCAAGCGGCGGATCGAAAAAACTGGAATGATTGACGGCGAGAATCAGCGGCCCGTGCTCGACCATACGCTCGGGATGCACGACCCGCATTCCGAAGAATATCCGCGCGAGCAGCTTCGCCAGATTATAAAAAATATTGTAGATGATCGTCATTGCGACCTCAGGGATAACGGGCGTCCCGCCGATTTGGGCGTTTCCTCTGCAAGCGCAAGCGGGTGTCTTTCACAGGCGGGACGCCTGTGCTCCCTGATGTGAACCGACAGGTTGGCACCATTTCGCTTCGTCTTCATTGCGCCGGGATCCCGAGCGGCCGCAGGATATCCAGGATCGCGTCCACGACCCCGTCGAGCGTGAGGTGTGACGTGTCAACCACCTGGGCATCGCCGGCGATTTTGAGCGGGGCGGCCTTTCGCGAAGAGTCCATCTTGTCGCGGGCTTCGATTTCATCTGACTGACCCTCCGCCTCCCTGCGTTTGCGGCGGATTTCCGGAGACGCATCGAGGTAAAACTTGAACGGGGTTTCCGGAAAGACTGCCGACCCGATGTCGCGCCCCTCCATCACGACATCCCGGTCTTTGGCAAGCAGCCGGAGGCGGTTGGAAACCAGATGGCGCACTTCAGGAACGGCTGAGACAAGCGAAACGTGAAGATTGACGCGGCTGTCCCGCAAAGCCGCATCCGGGATCGAGCTGTTGATGTGGATGAAGGATTCGTTGTTGGCATCGATCCCGCAGGAGATGTCCGAAGTGGAGAGCGCTTCGGAAACATCGCTCGGAGAGGTGGTGTCAATCCCCTGCCGGAGAACCTCCCATGTAATCGCGCGATACATGGTGCCCGAATTGACATAAACAAAGCCAAGGCGTTTTGCCAAACGGCGCGAAACGCTGCTCTTCCCCGAGGCAGCGGGACCGTCGATGGCAATCACACTCATAACTTCCCGCCTTTCTTCCTGCGGGTTTTGGATTCGAGCGACGAGATGACAGGCGTCCGGCGGCCGATCCCCTTCCCCTTCTGGATGCGGATGAGCATTTCTGAAAACCCGGGATACGATGTTTGCACGCAGGAGGTATCTTCAATGACGGTTTCCCCTGTGGCAAACATTCCAGCGATGGCAAACGCCATCGCGATGCGATGGTCGCCGAAGCTTTTGAGCCTGGCACCTTTGAGCGGTTTCCCGCCGGTGATCGCCATTCCATCGGGAAATTCCTCCACCGCGACGCCCATGGCGCGAAGGTTCGTGGCGACTGCGGCAATGCGGTCGGTCTCCTTCACGCGGAGCTCGGCCGCGTCGCGGATGACCGTTGTCCCTTCGGCCAGCGCAGCCGCGATGGCAATCGCGGGAATTTCGTCGATGACATTCGGGATTTCGGCACCCTGGATTTCGGTCGCGTGAAGCCTGCAGCCCTTGATGTCAATTGTGCCTGCGGGCTCGCCGTGCGCGGAACTCTCCACGACCTCGCGGATGCGCGCCCCCATCCGGACAAGAACATCAATGATTCCGGTGCGCGTGGGATTGAGGCCCACGTCCTTGACGAGCAACCGGGCTCCCTGCCTGGCCGCCGCTGCAACCAGCCAGAAGGCGGCGCTAGAGATGTCGCCGGGAACGTGAAAATCCCGGGATTCCGGGATTTGACCGCCATCGACAGAAATGCGGGTTTCCCGGAGCTTGCGGCCAACCGGCGAGCTACCCTCCCAGACGTCCTCCCTGTGGCACTTGATGAGGAAGTAGTCAAACATCCGCTCGGTATGGTCACGCGAGCGCGCGCTTTCTATGACGGTTGTCTTTCCTTTGGAGAACAATCCGGCCAGGAGGATCGCGCTTTTGACCTGGGCGCTTGCGACGGGGAGCCGGTAGGTGATTCCCTCAAGCGGTCCCCCGGTGATGACGAGCGGAGGGCATTGCTTCTCGCCCTCTGCGGAAAGCCGGGCTCCCATTTCCTGAAGGGGATCAATTACCCGGCGCATGGGCCGCTTCGAAAGCGAGGGATCCCCGGTTAGCCGGCACCGGAAATTTTGCGGAGAAAGCAGCCCGGCCATGAGCCTCATGGTCGTTCCGGAATTTCCGCAATCTATGTCCCCTGAAGGTGCGGTGAACACTCCCCGGTTTCCCTCGACAATAACCGTCCCCGGCTCGGGAGTTTCGATGACGACACCCAGTTGCCGCATCGCTTGCGCCGTGCTCCGGCAATCCTCCCCTTCCAAAAAATTCGTGATCGTGCAGCGGCCGTTGGAGATGGCTGATAGGAGGATCGCCCGGTGCGAGATGCTTTTGTCACCGGGCACGGTGAGTTCGGACTCGATGGCCGGTGCACGGCGGATCTTCAGGATGTTTTTTGCCGCAGCCTTCATTCGTTCTCTTGCATCCTCCGGTTTCTGGCATCCCGCAGATATTCCTCAACTGCTTCTCCATCGCCGCGAGAGAGGCGATCCTTCAACGTTTCCAATGAAACCTGCATATCCGAGATGGCAGACAGAAGTTCCTCGCGGTTATCCAGAAAGATCTCCTTCCATAGCGATTCCGGTCCCAGCGCAATCCGCGTTGTATCCCTGTATCCACTTCCTGCAAAAGCAACGACTGAGGGATCCTTCCGGAGGGCGGCCTGCACAAGGGCCGCAGCCACCGCATGGGGTAGGTGGCTGATTCGCGCCACCGCCATATCGTGGGCGACCGGAGACATTTCGGAGAGCCGGCATCCGGTTTCCTTCCAAAACGCACGGACCGCGTCCAGCGCTTTTGGACTGGATGCCGGGGTTGGAGTAAGGATACACGCCGCCCCATCAAAGAGATCCGCCTTCGCGGCGGAGATGCCGCTTTGCTCCGAACCCGCCATCGGGTGAGCTCCGATATACCGTCCTCCAAGCGATGTCTCCAGCGACCGGACGATTGAGGCTTTGACACTCCCCGCATCGGTTATCGGCGTGGAAGCCGGGAGCAGAGCCGCGAGAGCAGCCCCGGAATTTTCAATCGCATGCGGCGAGGTGCAGAGCACGACAATGTCCGCTCCCTCCAGAGAGTTTTTCAGGTCGCAGGAAATCCGGCATCCCGGCAGAACGGCGGCAACAGCGGAAATCGACGCCTCACGACGGGTCCAGAGAGAAACCTTCCACGGCGAAGGTCCGCGTTGCAATGCCATCGCAAGCGATCCCCCGATGAGACCAGGGCCAAGAATCGCGACGGACCGGCTCAGGGCACCAGAAAGATCTTACCCGAGTAAGGGCATTTCACTTCGGTCCCGGGAGGAAATCCACGCACGTCCACATATCCGGCATATGGTGAATGAGGGCTCGTCACAAATCCGGGCTTCCCCGGAACAGGAGTTCCATAGGACATTTCCCGCGCCGGAGTCGCCGTGGTCGGCGCCGGTGTTGGCGTAGGGCCCGTCACCTTGACCGGATCCTCGGTCGGAGGAGTCGGTGTCGCATACGCGTCGGGAGTCGGCGTTGGCGTGGCGAACTTTGTGGAGTTCGGATCCTCGGCGGTGCCACGATAGCCAAAACGATTGCGGCCCGAGTTCGAGGAAGTCTGCTCCCCTTGCTGGCAGGCAGCCAAGGCCACCACGAGAGCACAGCCAATAACGATCAAGGAAGATGGTTTCATATATGCGTAGTGGCTCCATACAAGCCATGGAACCCGCGCCGTTTCAATCCAAATCTCGCATTTCGCGCAGGAGTGGAACAAGGCCTCTCAAATACGGGGGGAACCTGGTCAAACTCGAAACGGAAGATGCCGTTCGAGAGACCCGGCTCTTGTTGGCATAACGGAGAACATTGGCTGGCCAGACAGGCCGGCCCCCGATCCCTTCTACTTCTTTTCCGACTTACGGTTTTGGAACCGGGAGAGGGTCGAGCGGGTAGCCATCTCGTGGCGGCGCTGGCCTTCGAACTGGGCGGCGCGGTTGGCCTTGTCAGCCGGGTTCGCGGGTTTTTTGGTTTTCCTTGGCGGGCGGTGAGGCATGGAGCCACGGTCGCACAGCATCCCCGGACTGGCGAGGAGGGAAATCGAAGGCGGTTTACGAGCGGTTCAGGTCCTTTTCCTCAGGAGTTTCCGGAGGCGGACGGTGGTTTCCTCGCGATCAAGGTGACTCGCCGCCACGTCCAAGGTCAGTTGCTCCCACGCATCGGCATCAAGTGTTTCTTCCGGCAGCAGCCCGTTTTCGCTCAGGAATACCAGGCATGTCGCCAGAGCTGTGCGTTTGTTGCCGTCAACAAACGGATGGTTGCGACAAAGATAAAACAAGTAGGCGGCGGCAACTTCCACCGGGTCGCTAAAAAGTGGTTGCCCCATCATGGTAGCCTGCGGCGCGGCGACCGCAGATTCCAACAAGGCCACATCACGCAATCCTGCCGAACCACCGTGAGCGGCAAGCACCTCCGCATGGATAGCCTTCACCGCGTCCACCGACGGGTGCACGATCGGCAAACTCATGACAACCGCCGGAACAATTCGGAATTCTTCTTGATCAGACGCTTTGCTGTGGCTCCCGCCTTGGTTGCGCTGATGACGGAACGCACCGGTGTCAGCACAAGGGCCCCTCCCTCATGGACAGTGATATTCACTTGATCACCGGTCTTAACGTGCGCGAGTTCCATCAGGGCCGCATCAAAGATGATGCCCTGCGAGTTTCCGATTTTGCTGATGGTCTTGACCATGGTGTAATACTATGTTTAACGTCCCGTTTCGTCAAGTTTCTGTCAGGATTCTCCGCGATGAAATCCTACCGTGAAGAGCTCTGGTTTCAGGTCCCTGCCCGCCGGGGTTTCTTGAACATCACCCCGAAGATCGACGAATGCCTGGCCAAGAGTGGCGTTCGGGAGGGTCTCTGCCTCGTCAATGCGATGCATATCACGGCAAGCGTCTTCATCAACGACGACGAATCCGGACTCCATCGGGACTTCGAGAAGTGGCTCGAAAAACTGGCACCCGAGAAGCCGCATTCGCAATACGCGCACAACGGCGGCGAGGACAATGCCGATGCCCATCTGAAGCGCTCGATTATGGGTCGCGAAGTTGTCGTCGCCATCACCGGTGGACGCCTCGACTTCGGCCCTTGGGAGCAAATTTTCTACGGGGAATTTGACGGTCTCCGACGGAAGCGGGTGCTGGTCAAGATCATCGGAGAATAACTTACTCTGGGCGGAACATCCCGCCGTATCCCGGCTCGTAGAGGGTGAGTCCGGCGATGTCGCCTATCCTTTTGAAGTGCTCGTCGATGGCGAAGAGGCGGATGCCATCCTGAATCGCAAGAGAAGCGATCACGACGTCAAGCCAGGGGACGGTGAGTCCCTTGTCGCGGATTTTCCAAGCGAGTGCAATCGCCCGGTCCCAGTCCTGCTCGTTGCAGGCGCGGTAGGGAATCACCGAAAAGTGCTGCCCGAGACGCCGGCGCTCCTCCGCGCGAGCCCCGCCGAGCACTTCCAACCTCACGGGTGTGCACCACTGGGCTTCGTAAACTTCGAGCAACCCCTCCACGGCCAGCTTGATGTCGAGGCGTCCGTTTCGGCGGAGCGCTTCGACCCATACCGATGAATCCACAAGGACCATCAGTTTTTGAGAAGGGCCGGCACCGGATTGGTCGCATCGCTCGCTGCGTCGGCGGGATCGGGATAATCGAAAGCCCCCTCGCGGATCAACCGTCCAAACTCCCTTGCTCGTTGCCGACGGACAAATTCCGTGGCCGCCTTGGCCAAAGCCGGGCTCTTGCTTTTCTCGCCGGTCAAGGCCATGACGTCTTTTAACACTTGGTCATCAATATCCACGCTGATTCTCATCTGCGGTGACAATATGATTACATATGATGCATTTCAACACTCATTATGATGTATTTTGAATCCTGTTATCAAGCGCCAGCCAATTCCTCGGCGGGATAGGTCCAGATTTCCGAGAGTGTGGGGTGGTAATGTGGAGTTGTGGCAAGCTCGGCTGCCGTGGCGTGGTATCGCATGGCGACGACGATTTCATGAATGAGTTCAGCCGCTTCGGGGCCCACAATTGAGGCACCGAGAATCTCTCCCGAGCCGGCATGAGCCGTGAGTTTGACGAAACCGGAAGTCTCGTCCATAACGAGCGATTTGCCATGGTCGTCGAACGGGTATTTGGCCGTGCGGAACGGGACTCCGCACGCGGCGAGTTCGGCCTCGGTGGCTCCGACGCTTGCGAAGCCGGGCTCGGTAAAAACGGCGAAGAGGTTGAGACGGTAATCCATGAGCTCCATCGAATCCTTCGATCCCCTGAGCAGGCGTGCGGCATTTCTGGCCGCCACCTCGCCCTGCTGGATTCCGATATGCACGACTTCCAACGGGCTGCAGACATCGCCGGCCGCAAAAATGTGGGGCAGCGAGGTTTGCTGGGACAAGCTCACCGCGATTTTTCCGTCTTTGATTTCAACCGGCACCTGATCCGGAATCACCGCATGGCGTCCGAGAGCATTCAGGATCTCCGCGCCTTCGACGGATTTTTCGTGGTCATCGTGCAGAAAAACCACGCGCCGGCCAGCCGCGGTTTTTTCGATCCGAAGAAGTTTTGTGCCGGTGAGGATTTCTATCCCGTCTTTCCGCAGGCCTTCCGCCAAGGCATCGGCAGCATCTTTGTCCGAGCCGCGAAGGATCTGCGGGCTGCGCTGGATGAGAGTGACTCTGGATTCAAACGCACGGGCAAATGAGGCCATCTCGAGGGCAACGGGTCCCCCGCCAAGGACGATCAGGGATTCCGGAACAGATTCCCGGTCCAGAAAATCATCGCTGGTGAGGCAGCCGGAATCCTCCAGGCCTGGAATCGGTGGACTCGTAATCGTGGAGCCGGCAGCGATGAGGATCGTCTTCGCTTCTATGGCAATCCGCGATCCGTCCGACGAGGTGACAAGCAGCGAGTTGGCACCCGTGAATTCCGCATTTCCGCGCAGCAGATCGAATCGGCCGTCCTGGAGCTGTCCGGCCCGGTATTCCGAAAATCCGGCAATCAGGCGCCGTTTGCGTGCGATAACCTTCGAGATGTCGAAGCAATGCCTGTGAGTCGAGAGACCGAACTCACCGGCGTTCCGGATGATCCGGTAACGGCGGGCGGATTCGAGAAGTGTTTTGCTCGGCATGCATCCGCGCAGAATGCAAAGGCCTCCGAGTTGATCGGCCCCTTCGATGACTGCGGTGCGGAGACCGAGCGAGTGGGCGGTTCTGGCACCGGCATAGCCGGCACTCCCTCCGCCAATCACGACAAAATCGTATGGATCCATGTCCGGCATTCACGCAGATCGCGACTGGCAACGGAATCGTAAAACACAAAGATGCTCTTTCGAAAACATACCGTGTCATGGGCATCCTGCCCATGTCTTGTAGGATTTTTACGCATGGGCAGGATGCCCGTGCCACGATTGCAGTCTCTAAAAAAAAGCACCCCGGCCGGAACCGGGGTGCTTTTTGACAATCAGGAAGCCGGACAACCGGCCTGAAAAAATTACCGCGAGTAAAGTTCGACGACGAGTTGCTCGTTGACGATTGGATTAATCTCCTGGCGGGTCGGAATTCGGACCACGCTACCGGTCAGGTTATCCTTGTCGGCAAGAAGCCAATCGGGGGTCGTGGCAATCTGGGTGAGCTCGACGCCGCGAACGCCAAGGCGCTTCGACTTTTCGGCTGTCTTGACAGCGACAACGTCACCCGGCTTGAGGTTCATCGAGGCCGTGTCGGTCTTGCGGCCATTGACCGTGATGTGTCCATGAGCCACCATTTGGCGGGCGCCACGAAGCGTCTTCGAAAATCCGAGCTTCTGAACCACATTGTCGAGACGGGTCTCGAGGAGCTGGAGCAAAATTTCGCCCGTGACGCCGCGACGTGTGCTCGCGATTTGGAAATAACGGCGGAACTGCTTCTCAAGAACGCCATACTGGTGGCGGAGCTTCTGCTTCTCGGCGAGAGCGAGAGCGTAGTCGCTCTGCTTGCGGCGGGATCCCTTCGGGCCGTGCTGGCCGGGAGGATAGTTCTTGTTTTCGAAAGCTTTCGCCGATCCGCTGATGAGAACACCGTAGCGACGGCTGACTTTGGTTTTGGGTCCTGTGTAACGAGCCATGTTTTTAGAGTATTAAGTTTGGATCAGACGCGGCGCTGTTTTGGAGGCCGGCATCCGTTGTGTGGAACGGGCGTCACGTCGCGGATGACGGTGACTTCCAGCCCGATCGCCTGCATTGCGCGGACGGCGGATTCGCGACCGGCCCCGGGGCCTTTGACGCGGACTTCCACTTCCTTGAGACCGTGACCCATAGCTTGGCGGCAGGCATCCTGGGCAACCATCTGGGCGGCGTAGGCGGTACTTTTGCGCGAGCCCTTGAAGCCGCACTTTCCGGCGCTTGACCATCCGATCACAGAGCCGCGGAGGTCGGTAATGCTGACGATGGTGTTATTGAAGCTGGCCTGGACATGGGCGATCCCCTGCGAGATATTCTTGCTGCCCTTCGCCTTGACGATTTTGACCGGTTCGATCGCATCGTCGAGCGAGATGCTGATCGGGGCCGGCGCGGCGGCTGCGGCGGTTTCCTTGGTTTTCTTGGGAGCCTTGACCCTGACGGCTTTTGGCTTTTCCCCGGCAGCGGCGGGCGCGCCTGCTGCCTCAGCAGCTGGAGCAGGGGCTGCATCGGCTGCGGGAGCCTCAGCTGCGGGAGCTGCTGGCGCTTCGGCGGCGGGAGCTTTTTTCTTTGGGGCCGCCTTTGGCTTCTTCACTTCCGGGGCGGTTGCTTCCGTCGCGGGAGTCTCAGCAGCAGGGGCTTCGGTGACAGGCACCTCGGCAGCGGGCGTTTCTTTGATGGGATTCTCTTCGGCCATGGTCAGTTTCTAATTAGACTTTTCCCGCCTTGGCATCCTTGTTTCGCTGGACGCCGACGGTTTTGCGCGGACCCTTGCGGGTGCGGGCATTGGTGGAGGTGCGCTGTC
>CAZRIL010000104.1:0-19061 GCA_964600115.1 uncultured Chthoniobacter sp.
TCATCATGTTGTAAACAAACTGCGTCGGATCCTGGATAAAGTTCCTGCGCCAGTTCGGGATCGAATAGATGCCCATGATCACGGCGTCCGGGCGGTCCTTGCGGATGATTGCCGCCGCGTCGCGAAACATGTTCACGGCGACTTTTGTCGCTTTCTTCAGGGCTCCGGGGGTCAGCAGCAATCCGGGAGGCCAGTGGCCGCCGAAATAGCCGATATAAAGGTCGCCGTTCGGCTCGTTCTGGGGAACATAAACTTTCACATATGGTGAAAGGGCCCCCACGACTTTGGTCACGTAGGCATTCCAGGCCGTTTCCACGTCCGGGTGCAGGAAATTTGATTTTGCCTTGTTCTTCGAATCATAAAGCCAGTCCGGAAACGTGAAATGCCAGAGCGTGACAACGGGCTCGATGCCGGCTGCGCGAAGCGTCTTTGCCATCCGCACGTATTGGCTGATTGCCGCTTCGTTGAAGACACCCGGCTTCGGCTCGACGCGACCCCACTCGATCCCGAAGCGATAATGGTTCACCCCCAGTTTTTTGAGGGCGGCGACATCCTTGTCAAAACGCGTCCATGAGAACGTTGCATCATCGCCTCTGGGAGGAATGTGTCCTTCTTCTGCAAAAATATCCCAGTCGGTTTTGAAGTAGTGTGGCGAGGTTGCGGGGACCCCGCGGTCCTCGTTCTGAAAGCTCGCAGTCGAGGTCCCCCACCAGAACTTCCCCGTGGATGGCGGCGGGGTCGTGGCAGCGGTGCGCTTGAAAGTCTTGGGAGCCATCACGCACCCGGAGAGGCACGAGCAGGCAATGAGGAAGAAGGTGAGTTTGCGTGTCATGGGATCTCCAGCGGCTGGCACTTGCCTTTTACATGTCGCGCGGGCACACTTCAACCATGAACTCCCGCGCATTTCTTGCCATCGCATTCGCTGTTCTGCTGCCGATCACAGTGATTGCCGCCGACGACAGTTTTCACGCGCCGGATAGCATTGTGCTCAAAGATGGGCGCACGGTGAAGGGCCTGATCATCCGGAACTCGGTGGACTCGGTTTTGATCCAGGAAGAGTTCGGGGAGACTACCATTCCGAAAAGCGAGATCGTGAGGATCCGCGACGAGGCGGACATTGGCATCCTGTTCACCGATATCCACCGCAAGGGCGATCTCCCCTCGTGGAGAGTCATCGCCAACGATTTGCGGATGCATGACAATATCAAATCCGTGGTGGAGATCCCGGCGACCGCGATCACGGTCGGAGAATTTCGCAACGTTCCCTACAAGTCCTTCCGGGTGAACCGGGATATCGAGCTGAATATCTACGGGGATCCGAACGATCCTGCGGGATTGGAACTGGGAATCTACGGGGGCCGATCCAACGATCCCAAGGCTCAACACATCCTCCGCGCCTATCTGGCGGGATTCCTGACCACGCGGGCCGAGCTCGCCGCCCTCTATTCGCTCGACCTCAAAGGCGGGATCAAAACGGCCGGCGACCTGACCTTGGAGATAACTCCGAAGAATGCGCCGGACGCCTACGGTGCCTGGTGGATTTCCCTCTACAATGCCAAAGACCTTGCGGCCGCGAAGCTTTCGGATGTCGAGTATGCCGCTCTCACGAAACCTGCCGACGAAGTCATTGACCGTCGGGGGCGGGTGATTGCGAATGGCTGGACCGCCAAGGATCTCGCAAAATCCGAACGGCTCGACGACCTCGGCGAAAAGGCCCCGGTTTTGCTCCGCGGCTTCTACCGCGATGCCAACGGCGACTTCCGTATTCTCAGCGGATCGGCTCCCCGGTAACGGCCAGCGATGGACTTTTTCGACAAACAGGAACGCGCCAGCAAAAAGACGAAGTGGCTTGTCGGTTACTTCGTTCTGGCCGTGGCGGGAATCATCCTGACACTGCACATCGTTTTTGCGCTGATCCTCGACCTTTCTCCAACCGATCCGGAGTTGTTCCTGATGGTGTCCGGAGGGGTCGTGGCAATGGTGGTTCTTGGCAGCGTGATCAAAAGCATCGAACTTTCCAAGGGTGGGCGCGCGGTGGCTGCGATGCTTGGCGGAACCCCGGTGGATATGAACAGCCGGGAGCCGGCCGAACAGCGTCTGATCAATGTCGTCGAGGAAATGTCGATCGCCTCCGGTGTTCCGGTGCCGGAAATTTATGTCCTGGAGGACCAGACCATCAATGCCTTCGCAGCCGGCCACGGTCCCGGTGACGCAGCGATCGGTGTGACGAGGGGATGCATCGACCGCCTGAGCCGGGATGAGCTCCAAGGTGTCATCGGGCACGAATTCAGCCACATCCTGCACGGTGACATGCGGCTGAACATCCAGCTCATCGGCATCCTCAACGGGATTCTCTTCCTTGCGATCATCGGCGGCTTCCTCCTGCGCATGGGCGTCTATGCGCCACGATCGGAATCCTCCGACGGCCGGAGCAAGGCCGCGGGGTTCTTTATTTTCATGGCGGGCGGTTTGGCCCTCTATCTCGTTGGTTGGATCGGAGTTTTCTTCGGCAAGCTGATCAAGGCGGCTGTCTGCCGGCAGAGAGAATTTCTGGCGGATGCCTCATCAGTCCAATACACACGAAACCCCGAGGGGCTGGCCGGCGCGCTGGCCAAGATCTCCAAATTTTCCTCGCGGCTCGAAAGCCCCCGGGCCGAGGAGGCGAGTCACATGTTCTTCGGCAATGGGATCGGGGACTCGTGGATGGCGCTCTTTGCCACGCATCCGCCGATCGAGGAGAGGATCGCGGAAATTGCCCCGGGGTTTGACATTGCGGCTGCAAAAGCCAGTGCCCCGGTGCCCGCTCCAACGCCAAAAAATCAGGACCGGATCGGCGGACGCCTGGCAGAATCGCTTTTGCCGGGGCAGCCGCGGGTGGCCGAGGCGGTGGCGCTGCTTGCAGGCCTTCCCGATGGCGCAAAATCCGCCTGCCGGGAGCTTCACGGGGCCTGCGCTCTGGTGTATTCGCTGCTTCTCTCCGACGAGGCAAAAATGCGCGAGCGCCAGATTGCGCTCATCGACGCGGACGATGCCTTTCGCGCGGTGATCCTCGGCCACTACAACCAGCGTGAAGGTCTCAACTCCGCCCAGCGCCTGGGCCTTGTCGACATTGCGATCCCCACGCTCCGGCACCTCTCGCATGAGCAATACAGAGTGTTCCGGAGCAATGTGAAAAAACTGGTCGAGGCGGACGGGCAGATACACCTCTTCGAATACACCCTCCAGAAAATCCTCGTCCGGCACCTGGACCTCTATTTTTCCAGTTCGACCGGAAACACGGTGTCTTACAGATCTCTGATGCCCCTGCTTCCTGAGGTGGGAGTGCTTCTCTCCGCGCTGGCCTCTGTTGATCCGGGAACTGACGAGCACCGCGAAGCGGCCTTCCGGTCCGGCGTGTCCGAACTCCTGGTCAAGCCATCCGCTTTCCCGCTCGAACGGATGAAGCAACTGGAACTGCTGGCGTTCGATGCGGCTCTCGACAAAGTGGCCCTTGCCGCGCCGGATGTGAAGCGAACGATCCTCACCGCCTGCGGCGCTGTGGTGATGCACGATGGAGCGGTCAACAATGAGGAAATCGAATTTCTGCGGGCCATCTCGGACACCCTGGACTGCCCTGTGCCGCCTTTCGTCAGCATCGCGTGAGTGCGGACTCCCGGTATCAGGAGGTTTACAAAACGACCAGATTCGCCGCCTTTGCCGTCCTGACGGAGAACAGCGGGATGCGTTGATCAAAAGTCAGGAATGGAACAGGCTTTGGACGCTTCGCTCTTGCCTTCGGCAACCCTCTCCCTGCACTCGGCTGCCCAACTCTTCTCTCCCGGCCCGGACGGAACCTTGCCCTCCCTTTGAAGGGATTGCGCGTGAATTTGAATCTGAAAACGATTGCGTGACAGTTTTGTTGACGGTTTTTTCTTGAGGAGAGGCGGTCCGCCGGACATTTCTCACTCGTGCTTGCCTTTTCAACCGCCGCCATTCTGGCCTACCTGATCGGATCTTTTCCGAGCGGGTTCATCGCGGGCCGGTTTTGCGGCGTTGATCTGCGCACCACCGGCAGCGGAAATATCGGAGCCACGAACGCTCTGCGTGTCTTGGGAAAAAAGTGGGGATATACCGTGTTTGCCGCCGATGCCTTCAAGGGGGCTCTCGCCGTGCTTTCGGGTTTGGCCATTGCAGGTCTTCCTGTATTCCGCGGCCCGGCTCCAGTGCATGTCGGGGTGATTTCCGCACTTTTTGCCATCATTGGCCACAGCTTCCCGGTTTGGCTTGGATTTAAAGGAGGGAAGGGGATCGCCACTTCTGCCGGCATCATGTTCGTCCTTTTTCCGGGAGCGGTTTTTGCTTCCGGCCTCTTTGTCTGGCTCCTGCTCTTTTTCACGACGCGGTTCGTTTCCGTCGCCTCGCTCGGGTCCGCAGTGACGCTCCCGACCGTCTCAATTCTTCTTTATTTTTTCGGAAGCCCGGACTCCTGGTTTTTCGGGCATTGTGATCCGATGCTGGCGGTGATTTCGGGAATCATGAGCGGGCTTGCGATCTGGCGCCACAAGGACAATATCAAGCGTCTGCTCGCTGGCACCGAAAAGCGTTTCGAACGCAAAGCCAGCGCATAAAGCCATGTTCAAAAAAATCAGCATAATCGGAGCCGGCGGTTGGGGGACCGCGTTGGCGGTTCTCCTCTCGGAGCATCGGGGCGAGGTCCTCCTGTGGGGACACAACCCGCAGCTTGTTGAAGAGCTCGTCTCTCAACGGACAAATAGCGCCTACCTTCCCGGGGTCCGTTTGCCGCCCAATGTCTATGCCACAGGGGATCTGGCTGAAACGACCGGGGCTGGTTTATTTTTGTTTGTCACCCCCTCCAAAGCCACGCGCGAAGTCGCCGGGCGTCTGGCGTCCAGCAATCCGAAAGATGGCACCGTTGTCGTGTCCTGCACCAAGGGGATTGAGCACGATTCGGGAAAGCTCATGGATTCCGTTCTCTCCGAATGCCTGCCAGGTTGCCGCACAGCCGTTCTTTCCGGGCCAAACCATGCCGAGGAGGTCGCCCAGCGGATTCCGGCCGCGGGGGTGATTGGTTCAAAACACGCCGACCTACTCGACCCCCTGCAGAAGATTTTTTCACTGTCCAGCTTCCGGGCTTACACGAGCGATGACGTGACCGGCATCCAGCTGGGGGGCGCTCTGAAGAATGTGTTCGCCATCGCGGCCGGTGTCTCCGACGGGTTCAACATGGGCGACAATGCCAAGGCCGCTCTTGTGACCCGCTCGCTGGCCGAGATGATGCGGCTCGGGGTCGCGCTGGGCGGACGCCGTGAGACCTTTTTCGGGCTGAGCGGGGTGGGCGACTTGATGGTCACCTGCTTCAGCCGGCACAGCCGGAACCGCAAGGTTGGCGAACGCCTCGGACGCGGCGAATCTCCTGCGGACATCCAGGCCTCGATGAAAATGGTCGCCGAGGGCGTGCCTACGGCCCTGGGGGCGTGGCAGTGCGCCGAACGCCACGGCATCGAAGCCCCGATCACCCGCCAGATCCATTCCGTGCTCTACAATGACAAGCCCCCCCACGAAGCGATGTGGGAATTGCTCGGACGTCCACCGAAAGCGGAGGCCGACTCGCATCCCGGATGAGACGGGGGACCACCTCTCAATACCACTAAAAATGCGACTGGCTAGGACTCGTCTCCCACTCACTTTCCGGCGGTCAAACAATCTGCGATTCTTTAGTGAGCCTTAGTGGATATTAGTGGATCAATAGGACTGAAAATCGGGCTCGTCCGGCGCGGCCACTCCACGACCGGGGGCGCTGAGGCCTACTTGATCCGACTGGCCTCCTCGCTGCAGGCTCTCGGACACACTCCGGTGTTGGTGACGACTGCAGACTGGCCGGATTCCCGATGGATCAACTCCCACATCATGCGACTCGCCGGGGCGAATCCCGAGGAGTTCGCTGCCGCTTTCCGTGCGGCAGAAACCGGATGCGACATCCATCTCAGCTTGGAGCGGGTTCCGGGATGCGAGGTCTATCGGGCCGGCGATGGAGTCCATGCCGCCTGGCTCGCCCGTCGCAATGCCTATGAGCCGTTCTGGAGGCGTGCCACACGATGGGCCAATTCCAAGCATGCCCAGCTCCTGAAGTTGGAAAAGGAGGTCTTCGATCCCGCGAAAACAAAGGCAGTCATTGCCAACTCCCGTCTTGTCCGCGGCGAGATACTGGCACATTCCGATTATCCTGCGGAAAAAATCCATGTGGTCTACAACGGACTGTCATCTCCCACAAAGCCCGCGGACCGCGCCGCCTCGCGCGAAAAGTTCGGGCTCGATGCGAAGGATCTGTGCGCCCTGTTTGTAGGCTCCGGCTGGGATCGCAAGGGGCTGCGCACAGCGATCCGCGCTGTGGAGAAAATGAAGCATGCGACGCTCCTGGTCGCCGGGCGCGGGCCCGCGGATGCCTTCCGCTCAACGAGCGTGAAGTTTGTGGGGCCCACGAATGACCTTGCCGCGCTGTTCGGGGCCGGAGACCTGTTTGTGCTGCCCACGTATTACGATCCATTTTCCAATGCCTGCCTTGAGGCCCTGGCGGCCGGCCTCCCGGTAATCACGACTCCCGCCAACGGTTTCTCGGAAATCCTCGAGCCCGGAACCCACGGTAACATCATCCCCGAGGGGGATGCATCCGCGCTTGCGCAGGAGATGGAGAAGTGGCGGGACCCGCAGGCACGCGACACCGCCCGCCCGCTCTGCCTTGCCCGCGCCGCGGAATTTTCCATCGAACGCAACGCGCAGGAAACGCTCAGGGTATTACTATCCCAGGTCGCTTCTTGAAGCATCATGCAGCCTGCATGATGGATGCGGTTCGTTGCACGGCAGGCAGGCCCGGTCAGGGCGTGTTCGGCTGCAGGAGAAGTTGATTTCCGATCCGAGTCGGCAGGTTTGATGTGGCCATAAATTGACAATTATTGTCGGCTGATTATTCTTCGGGTGATGAATATTTCGCTGACATCCGAGATGGAAAAATGGGTGCATGGAAAAGTGGGGAGCGGCCTTTACACCTCGGCAAGCGAAGTCGTGCGCGAGGCGATCCGTGCGCTCCATGAGAAGGAGACGCGCGACCGCACCAAACTTGCCAGCCTTCGGGATGCTGTGCAGTCGGGGATTCTGTCGGCAGATCAAGGGCAGCTCGCGGACTGGGATGAACAGGTGACCAAAGAGGTGAAGGAGATGGGCCGCAGGCGTCGCGGAAGATGAAGCTGCAGATTTCGCAGCCCGCGAGGGATGATCTGGTGGGGATTTGGGAGTTCATCGCCGAACACGATGAACTGGCGGCTGATCGCTATATCGAGCACCTGAGGCTGCGCGCCCGGGAACTGATTCGTTATCCACATCTCGGACGGATCCGGCGGGAAATTCATCCGGGAGTCCGCAGTTTGTTGTTTCGAAACCACCTTATCTTTTACAGGGTGAAAAAAGCCTCGATCCAAATCTTGCGCATTCTTCACGGGAGCATGGATCTCCCGAATCAGGACTTTCCAGAATAGTTTTCGCTGACTGTCAGGTGTGCGACCGTGCTTTCCTTGAACAATATTTTTACAATCTTTTGACAGGGCTCTGACAACTTCCTACCTGCGCTCGCCGATGTTGGGGGCGTGAAAACGATCACATCACTCCTGACGGCTTCGGCGCTCGCGTTCATCGCAGCGGCCGAAGGTTCCACAGTCACTCTATCGGTCAAACCGGAAAGGGAATACCTTCTTGCGGGCGGGCCGCGGGACTCGGTGGTCCTGGTAGAGGTGAGGGCGAAGGATGCAGACGTCAAGCGCACGGCACCCATCAATCTCGCCTTGGTCCTCGATCGCTCCGGCTCAATGGCCGGGGCCAAGCTGGAAAAGGCCAAGCAGGCCGCCGGCGTTGCGCTCGACCAGCTCGGGCCGGACGATATCTTCTCGCTGGTTGTCTACGACGACGAGGTGTCGGTCCTCATCCCCCCGCAGCGGGTTAAGGATCGCGACGACATGAAGCGCGAAATCTCCCGCATCCGCGACGGCGGATCCACGGCACTCTACGCCGGCGTCGAAAAGGGGGCCGCACAGCTCCGGAAGTATTTCGACAAGGAAAAGGTGAACCGGATCGTCCTGCTCTCGGATGGCATTGCGAATGTCGGGCCCTCGTCGCCCTCCGCGCTCGCAAAGCTCGGCAAGGAACTTCGCGGGGAAGGATTCGGGGTTTCGACCGTCGGCCTCGGCGACGACTACAATGAGGACCTGATGACCGCTCTCGCCGAGGCAAGCCACGCGAATTACTACTATGTGAAGGATGCGGAAAAGCTGCCCGGTGTTTTCAAGGATGAGCTGGGAACCGTGAAGAATGCTGTCGCCCGCAATGTGAAAATCCGGATCACCCTTCCTGAGGGTGTGAAACCGAAGGGGGTGATTGGAGAGAGCGATCTCACATTTCAGGGTCAGACCGTCACGATTCCCCTTGCTGAATTGTTCGGATCGCAGACCTGCCGGTTCCTCGTGGCGTGCGATGCGCCTGCCATCGACGCGAAGGAAATCGAGCTCGCGAGCGTGGATCTTTCGTATGAGGACGCGGGGACCGGCGCGTCTGCCGCAGAGAACCGTTCGGTCAAGGTCTCGCAAACAACGGAGTCCACGCTCGTCGAAAAATCCGTCCAGGCCGAAGTCGCATCAAGCGTGGCGATCACCCGGAACCGGCTTGCCAAGGAGGAAGCGGTGAAACTTGCGGATGCGGGCAAATCGAAAGATGCCGCCGACGTGCTTCTCCGTCAGGCCGCCGCAAACGCCGCGCTCCCCGCCGCCGCGCAAAGCGATCTGCTGAAAAACGAGGATCGGGAACTGAAGCAGAAAGCCGAGGAGCTCCAGAGCTCGGGCTCGCTCAGCAAAGGCAGCAGGAAAGAAATCCAATACCACAACTACCAGGACAAAAAGCAGAAACGTTGAGGTGCGGGTGGGCGGCATCCCTTGCTGATGCCGCCCATGCCCGCTTTTCATTTTCCTTTGCTTCCTGCATACTTCCGCCGTTGAAACGCCAGGCCCTCATCTTTCTTGTCGCGATTTTCCTTCCGAGCTTCGTGCTTGGCTGGCTGGCGCTGCGTGCGGCCGGAAAGCAGCGGATTCTCATCGAGCGCCAGGCGGCTGACCTCCACCAGGTGGAGACGGATGTCATCGCCTCGGCTGTCCGGGAAACCATCGAAGCAAAACAGCAGGAGTTTGCGGAATCCATCCGCGCTCTGATCGCGAAGGAAAACCCCGGCGCAGTGGGCGAAAATTTCGGTCCGCTCCTGAGGACTGTGTGGTCGGAAGGGGGGATTCCGTTCGCGATCACCCCGAGGGGAACGCTCGCCTATCCTTCAACCGGGCAGGCCCGTGGTGAGAGCCAGGTGGAAACGTTTCTCGGGAACAACGCTGCTTTTCTTACGAATGCGCGTATGGAGGAGGTCTACCAACAAGCACCCGCCGCCAGTGTGGAATCCAAAAAGGCGCAATCGTCCTCGTTCTACAACCGCTCACAGGCGGACAAATCCGACGCTCTTTCGAAGACGCAGGCTGCTGGAACCCAGCAAGCCAAGTCCAAAGACGAGGCCGCACGCCAGGCCCAACCCCAGCAATTCAACCGCAACATTGTGCCGCAGAACGATTATCAGGCCTCATCGAAGCTGATGGCCGAGTATTCGGATTTCCAGACTGCGCTGGGAGGGGCGGCGCAGGGGATCCTGGCCCGTTTTGTTCAGAACGAGCTCCAGGTGATATTCTGGTCGAAGCCGGATCCGGCTTCGAACTGGTTGTTCGGCGTGGCCCTGGGCCCGAAGGAACTCGCCAGCCTCGTCCAGCTGCCTGACAACACGGATCCGGAGACAGTGCTCGCGATTCTTGATGACCGTGCCCGACCGGTTGCCACAGCTCCGCCCGGCGCAGTGCGTGAGTGGAAACGTCCCTTCGTCGCAACCGAGATCGGAGAGGTGCTTCCGCACTGGGAGGTCGCGCTCTATCTGGTGAATCCCGGCCGGCTGACCGAGTCCGCCCGCGTGGTTACCATGACGCTCACCCTGCTCATCGCCCTGGCCCTCGCTGCGATCCTGGCGGGCGGGTATCTGGTCGCGGCGGATACCCGCCGTCAACTCGACCTTGCCCGCAAGAAAACCGATTTCGTGTCGAACGTTTCACACGAACTCAAAACCCCGCTGACCTCGATCCGCATGTTTGCAGAGCTCCTCGCCGACAACCGGGTCAGCGATCCCGAAAAGCGTTCACGCTACCTGCGGATCATCGCCGGGGAGAGCGAGCGGCTGACCCGTCTGGTGAATAATGTCCTCGATTTCGCCCGCCTTGAAAAAAAGCACAAAACCTACGACATGCGGCCAATGGATCTCATTCCGTTGGTGGATCGGGTTTGCGAGAGCGAAAGCGTCCGTCTTCAGGAAGCCGGATTCCGCGTCGGGGTTTCGTGCGAACTTGGCTCCTGCCCGGTCCGCTGCGATGCGGATGCGATCGCGCAGGTTCTTGTCAACTTGCTCTCGAATGCCGAAAAATACAGCAACGGCGCAAAGGAAGTTGATGTGGTGGTCGAGGAGGAGAAGGGCCCGCCTTCTTTTGCCAGGATCATGTTTCTCGACCGCGGGGCGGGTGTGCGCGCGGGGTTGGAGGAGAAGATTTTTGAGGCGTTTTATCGTGCGGACGACTCGCTGGCCAGCGGGGTCCAAGGCTCCGGGCTCGGCCTGACCCTTGCACGCCGGATTGCGCGCGACCACGGCGGCGACATCATCTGCCGGCAGAGATCGGGCGGCGGAAGCATTTTCATCCTCACCCTTCCGCTCCTTAACGAACCACTCCCATGAGCAAACGCATCCTTATTGTCGAAGACGATCCGCATATCCACCTCGGCCTCACCGAAGCTCTCACCAGCGAGGGATATACGGTGACTGGTTGCCACGACGGCGGCCAGGCGTTGGCTCTCATCAAGCAAACCCAGCCTGATCTCATCGTTCTGGACGTGATGCTTCCGCACAAAAGCGGCTACGATATCTGCCGGGAGCTCCGCACTGCAAAAAATGCTGTTCCGGTACTCATGCTGACAGCGAAGGGGCAGGAGATCGACAAGGTGCTGGGACTCGAACTCGGAGCCGACGATTACGTGACCAAACCGTTCGGGCTTCGCGAACTCATCGCCCGGGTCCACGCCCTGCTCCGGCGCACCCAGCCGGTTTCAACATCCGCCGTTCCGGATTTTCTGAAGTTCGGGGATGTCGAGATTGATTCCCGCGCCCTGCGTGGCAAGCGTGACGGGGCTCCTTTCGAACTCTCCCCGCGCGAGTTCGCGGTGCTCGGGCTGCTATTCCGCGAGCGCGGAAATGCGGTTTCGCGCGATAGAATCCTGAACGAAGTGTGGGGAATCGAATACTACGGAACCACCCGCACGCTCGATCAGGTGATCGTCAAGCTCCGGCAGAAGATCGAGACCGATCCGGGCAGTCCGCGCCATCTGCTTACCGTCCACGGACTTGGTTATCGGTTGGAGGCCTGAAAATCCCCAAAGTTGCATTCTGGCCGATGCAGGCTAATCTTTAGCCATGCAGGCAACCGGCCAGCCTTTCAGGGCATTCGTGGTGGCGATTCTTTCGCTCGCGTGGCTGTTGGCATCGAATCACTGCGCGATCGCCTCCCTGACCGGTGGCCATGCAAAGGATGAACATTCGTGTTGTGCCAAGGACAAGCCGGTGAAGTCCTCCTCTTCCTGTGCGGAGAGCTGCTGTGATAAAATGGCTGCGCCGCTGAAGGCTGCAGACACGCTTTTTGCACCCGGCCTGGCGATGATCGCCATCCTTTCCGATGTCTTGCCTCAGATCCCGGTTCCGGCGGATGCGGTGGGATCCTCCGGGCTTTCTCCGCCCGGCAGCGGGTTCTTTATCAGTTTCGTTCTGGGGTGCAGTCAGCATTCGCTGGCTCCGCCCGTTTTTGTGGCCTGAGGAGACGATCGTCTCCAGGAATACCGCGGGCAATGCCCGCCGGTCGTCAGTTCACTCAACAATCACAAAAACTATGAAAAATATTCTCTTAATTCTCTTGTCATCCCTGTCGCTCGCCATGGCCGGCGAGTATCCGTTGGGCACCTGTGTCGTTTCCGGCGAGAAGCTGGGCGAGATGGGCAAACCCTATGTCTTCAAGTATCAGGGCACGGAAGTGCGCCTCTGCTGCG
Source organism: uncultured Chthoniobacter sp. (assembly GCA_964600115.1). Classification (GTDB taxonomy): domain Bacteria; phylum Verrucomicrobiota; class Verrucomicrobiia; order Chthoniobacterales; family Terrimicrobiaceae; genus QYQL01. The sequence goes on from CAZRIL010000104.1 coordinate 12,205, forward strand.
AAGATTGCCAGGCAAAGTTCGACAAGGATCCTGCGAAGTATCTCGCCAAGATCACAGAGGCTTCGAAATCCGGGAAATAAAGTGAAGTCTGCGCGGCGGCGGGTTCCGCCGCCGCGTCGACATCCCATTCTATGAAAGCAACCTTTCTGCTTCTGCAGGTGGTGGTGTTCTGTCTTGCCATCCTCGGATTTTCGGGATGCTCAAAACAGGACAGTTCCGCCCGGAAACCCAAGCTGTATCAAAGCCCGATGCACCCGTGGATCACATCCGACAAGCCGGGCAACTGCACGATATGCGGCATGCAATTGGTGCCGGTCTACGACGACAAGCCACATGCCGGCGACAGCAATTTGCTGGAGATTTCACCGGGCACGGCGCGCGTGATCGGACTCACGACTGCCAAAGTCGCTGTCGGACCATTGGAGAAATCAATCCGCCTCAGTGGAATTCTCGAAGACGACGACACGCTGCACCGCGTGGTGGCGGCGTTTTACGATGGACGCATCGAGCAGGTGTATGTCCAACAGGTCGGCGAGAAGGTCAAAGCGGGCCAGCCACTTGCGTCGATCTACAGCCCGGAGCTACTCTATGTGGTCCGCGAGTATCAGAACGCCGCCGCCCGCGGGAAGACCGATCCCATTGCCGTCAATTCGCGGCACCGGCTGATCCAATACGGGCTCAGCCCGGCCCAGGTCGATGCGCTCGCATCCGCTTCCAGGGACCGTTACGCGCTCGATCTGCTAGCTCCGATGGACGGAACGATTCTCATACGCAATGCCTACCAGGGTCAGTATGTGAAAAATGGAGAGCGGCTGTTTGAAATGGGGAACCTCGCAAGGCTCTGGTTCAAGGCCGAGGTTTATGAGAGGGATCTCCCCGTGATCCACACCGGCTTGAAGGCTGTGATCACGAGCCCTGCGGCTCCAGGCCGGACGTTCGATGGCGTCGTCACATTTCTGGATCCGAATTTTGATGCCGGTTCCCGCAGCACCAAAATCCGCATTGAAGTGGACAATCCGCTGAGCGATAAGCCCGGTGCCTACGAGCGGGTTCTCCCGCACCGTGCCTATGCGGAGGCGGCAATCCAAGCGGTCTCAGAGCCGGTCCTGAACATTCCCCGCGCCGCGCTGGTTCGCGATGGGCGGCGCGAGGTTGTGTATCTTCAAAAAGCTTCCGGCGAGTTTGAGATGCGCGCGGTCAAAGCCGGGCGATCGGGAGATGAGCGTGTGGAAATTGTGTCCGGCCTCAAAGCCGGGGACATCGTTGTTGCGAGCGGGAACCTGCTGCTCGATGGCGAGGCGCAACTGCGTTCTGGAGGGATAGAGCCCGTCGCTCCGACAAAACAGCTTCCTGAAGCGATTGGGCAAATTTTCGGAAAACTCTCTGCTTTAGGCGCAGCTTTGGCATCGGATGATTTATCAGCCGCGCAAAAGGAATTGCCGGTTGCACCGGGGGAGCCTGCCGCCGGATTGGATGCGGAAATTTCTGCTGCGTGGACCAGACTTCACGATCTTCCTCCGTTCGAGAAGGCCGCAGACTTGGCTGCATTGCGCAAGGAGTTTTACACATGGAGCACTGCGGCTGCCGCTGTGGCTCTTGAGTTGAAGGGTGCGGGATACGAGCTTCCGTTCCGTGTCTTTGAGTGTCCGATGACCGGGAATTCGTTTCCGGGAGCCCCCAAATCCGCGCGCTGGGTGCAGAGCGGGGAAAAGACTTTGAATCCCTACCTCGGACTCGAGATGCAGGCCTGCGGCAAGGAGGTTGGGCAATGAACCAGGAAACCACGAAACACGTTCCGTGTTCCGCTACTGCGAAGAATCCTGCGGGGACGAATGACTCTGCGCCTCCCCAAGGATCCGGTGGAGCGATCGGATGGCTGGTGGGATGGTCGCTGCGGAACCGCTTCCTCGTCACCTGCGCGACATTGCTGCTGATTATCTGGGGCATTCTCTCGGTCCGCCGCACCCCGGTCGATGCGATTCCGGATCTGAGCGAGAACCAGGTTCTGGTCTATGTGGACTGGGCGGGCCGAAGCCCGCGGGAGGTCGAGGACCAGGTCACATATCCGCTCTCCACAAATCTGCAGGGGCTTGCGGGCGTGAAGGAGGTCCGGGCGTTGTCAATGTTCGGATTTTCGCTGCTGACAGTGATATTCGAGGATTCCGTGGACAACTATTTCGCGCGCACGCGAGTGTTGGAGCGGCTCGGCTATCTGCAGGGGCTGATGCCATCAGGGGTTACGCCTCAGCTCGGACCGGATGCCACCGGGCTGGGGTGGGTTTACCAATACTATTTCCAAACCGACGGCTCGGCCTCGCAGGATGCCGGGTCGCTCCGGACTTTACAGGACTACTTTGTGCGCTACGAGCTGGCCTCGGTCGAGGGGGTGGCCGAAGTTGCGAGCCTGGGCGGATATGTGCGCCAGTATCAGGTCGCCATTTCTCCGGAAAAGATGCGGCACTACAAGATTCCGCTCAAGCAGGTGATGGACGCGCTTGCTGCCGGAAACCTGAATGTCGGAGGAAAGGTCATTGAGGAGAACGGACGCGAATTCATCGTGCGCGGTGTCGGGCTTGTGCAGTCGGTTGACGACCTGAAACGCATCGCGGTTGCCGACATCGAGGGGACGCCGGTTTACATGGAGGACATCGCCGGGATCAGCATTGGCGGGGATTTCCGGCGCGGTGCGCTCGATGTCAACGGGATGGAGTCGGTCGGTGGAATCGTGGTCATGAGGACCGGCGCTAACGCGATGGAGGTCATTCAGCGGGTTAAGGAGAAGATTGCGGAAATTTCCCCGAGCCTTCCGCCTGGAGTGCGGATCAAATCGTTTTATGACAGGAGCAGCCTGATCGAGCGGACGATCGAGACGCTCAAGCATGCTCTGCTGGAGGAAATCATCCTCGTCACTCTCGCTCACGTGATTTTCCTGTGGCATTTCCGCAGCATCCTCATCGTTACAATCCCGCTTCCGGTATCGATCCTCATTTCATTCATCCTTCTGAAGCAGGCCGGGATCACATCGAACATCATGTCGCTCTCCGGAATCGCAATCGCCATCGGCGTGCTGGTCGATGCGGGAATCGTGATGACGGAGAATGTGATCCGGCATTGCGAGCTGGCGGAACAGAAGGTTGGCCGAAGGCTGACTGCACAGGAAACCATGCAGACCACAAGCGAAGCTGCCAGGCAGGTGGGGCGCCCGATATTTCTCGCGATGGCGATCATCATCCTCGCATTTCTTCCCGTTTTCGCGCTCGGTGGGCAGGAGGGGAAGTTATTCCATCCGCTGGCCTTTGCGAAGACGTTTGCCATGATCGGAGCCACGTTGTTGGCTGTGACGCTTGTTCCAGTGCTCTGCACATGGCTTGTGAAGGGCCCCTTCCACGCGGAAGGGGCAAATGTCGTGATGAAATTTCTGGGGAGGCTGTACAAGCCGGTGCTCGTATGGGCGCTTGGGAACGGCGGGAAAGTTATCGCCGTGGCAGCATTGCTGCTGGCCTCTGCGTGCCTTCTCGCTTTCGGAGTTCCGCGCAGCCTTTCCCGTTTGGTGGGGCCGAATGCTGCTGCTTATCTTCCCAAAGGCATGGGCAGTGAATTCATGCCGCCGCTCAATGAAGGCAGCCTTTTGTTCATGCCCGTGCTTGTTCCCGGAACTTCGCTTTCAAGCGTGAAGGACGTGATGGCCTGGCAGGACAAAACCATCATGAGCCTGCCGGAGGTCGAATCAGCCGCCGGAAAACTGGGGAGGGCAGAAAGTGCCACAGACCCGGCTCCGGTCGAGATGATCGAAACAACGATCATGCTGAAGCCGGCCTCCGAATGGAGGCCCGGGATGACCAAGGACAAAATTATTTCCGAGTTGTCCGCCAAGCTGACGGCAATTCCGGGATACGTGCCGGGATTCCTCCAGCCGATCGAGAACCGGATCCTCATGCTGAGCACGGGAATCCGGGCGCAATTGGGGATCAAAATCCTCGGGAATGATCTCGAAGAACTCCAGCGGATCGCTTTCGAGATTGAGAAGCTGGTGAGGACTGTGCCCGGAGCAGTCGGAGTCGCCGCTTCGCGCACGCAGGGCAAACCGTATGTGGAAATCGTGCCCGACCGCCAGGCGCTCGCCCGCTACGGCCTGGATCTCCGCGGCGTGATGGATGTGGTGGAGATCGGTCTGGGAGGAATCAATGCGGGAACCACGATTGAGGGGCGGCAACGCATACCGATCCAACTGCGTCTTGAGCGCGGGATGCGCGATGACATCGAACGGCTCGGAGACATCCTGATTCCAACCGCCTCCGGATCGAGTGTGCCGCTCGGGCAGGTTGCGAAGGTTGTGCGGACAAGCGGACCGGGCGAAATCGCAAGCGAGGACGGGCTTCTGCGCGTGTTCGTGCAGGCCAATGTGATGGACCGGGATCTGGGAGGGTTTGTTCAGGAGGTGCGGGAGCGGGTGGAGCGGGAGGTCAAGCTGCCGCCCGGCGTCACCCTGAGATGGAGCGGCCAATACGAGAACCAGATCCGCGCACAAAAGACGCTCGCGCTGATCATGCCTCTGGTGCTCCTTATTATTTTCGTCCTGCTGTTCATCGTCTTTCATTCCGCGGCGGAGGCGGCGCATGTGCTGCTGGCAGTTCCATTCGCGCTCACGGGCGGGGTCTTTCTGCAGGCGCTCCTCGGGTTTCCATTCAGCGTGGCGGTCTGGATCGGTTACATCGCACTCTTCGGGACTGCGATCCAGACCGGCGTGGTCATGGTCGTTTATCTTGAGGAGGCGCTGGAAAGGAAACGGCGTGAGTGCGGTCCCGGGTTCGGTCTGGTGGATTTGCGAACTGCTGTCATCGAAGGAGCCATGCTGCGGCTGCGCCCGAAGGTCATGACCGTGGCCACGATTATCGCGAGCCTGCTGCCCATTATGTGGAGCATGAAAGCCGGTGCGGAGGTGATGAAGCCGATTGCGACGCCCGTGATCGGAGGGATGGCGAGCAGCCTTCTCCACGTGCTCGTTGTTACACCGGTGATTTTTTACTGGCTCAGAGCCCGGCGCTTCAAGCAGGACGAAGCACGAGCGATCCGCTCACATCCAGCACTTTGAGAGCAAAGCCGAAAATATCCGCCCGCGCACAGTAGTCCACATCCGCAGGGGCATGGAGCTCGCTGGCGGGGTCGAGGAACGTGCCTGCGGCAACGGATCCCCTGACGCGCTCGAGAAAGGGTTCAACAGGCGGGTGATTGCCGCGAAGCAATTCAGCCATCCACTCCGCGCAAGCAACATCTTCATCCGCGTGGCCGTAGTGGACGGTTCCTGTGATGATGAATGCCACGCGCTTGGGTCCGGAAGCCAGCAATGCGGCAACAGTCGCAGAAGCCACGAGGAAACTGGCGGCCCAAAGTGACGGGGCCGCCGAACATGTGACGAGTCCGCGGGTTCCGGCCGTTGTGCGCTGGACAGCACGGCGGCCGGAGAATGGGAACGCGGCGGCATCGACGGGGGAATTTCCCAGATCAAATCCCGGGATCGGCCTGCAGTCGGTCTCGCCCATGAGGACGAGATCCGGCTCGCGGTCCCGCCGCTCGAAAGCTTCGCCAACATCGAGCACGGGATAGATCTCGGCCGCCCCACGGTCGAGTGCGACAGCCGCCGTGCTGAACGCCCGGAGCACATCGATCACAACAACGGCGTCGGCGTCCGGCGGACCGGATAAGTTCCTGAGATCCTCAATTTTTGTTTCCATCACCGGGCATCAGTCGATGAAGCGTTTTGTGATGTCTCCGTAGGCATCGATCCGGCGGTCGCGGAGGAATGGCCAGTGGGTGCGCTGGGTGTCCACGGAATCGAGGTCGGCCTCGACGACGAGGACTTCCTCGCGATCCGCCGAGGCTTTCTCGAGGATCTGACCCGCGGGATCGCACACGAAGCTCTGACCCCAGAACTCGATACCGTCGCCGCCGTCCGGCGCCTCATGGCCGATACGGTTCGGAACAACCACATAGCAGCCGTTTGCGATGGCATGTCCCCGCTGGATGGTTTCCCATGACAAGTGCTGGCGGGCGCCGTATTTGGCTTTTTCTTTCGGGTGCCAGCCAATCGCGGTCGGGTAGAACAGGATCTGTGCGCCCTGGAGAGCAGTCAGCCGGGCGGCCTCCGGATACCATTGGTCCCAGCAGACACAGACGCCGATCTTCCCGAACTTCGTGTTCCAGGCGCGGAATCCGAGGTCGCCGGGGGTGAAGTAAAATTTTTCGTAGAAGAGCGGATCGTCCGGGATGTGCATCTTCCGGTATTTGCCGAGAAATGTTCCGTCGGCGTCGATGATGGCGGCAGTGTTGTGGTAGAGCCCGGCCGCGCGGCGCTCGAAGAGGGAGGCGATGATCACAACGCCCAGTTCTTTGGCGAGCGCTTCGAGGGCGGCGGTTCCCTTTCCCGGGATCTGCTCTGCAAGATCGAAGTATTTGTGATCCTCGACCTGGCAGAAATATTGTGAGCGGTAGAGTTCCTGAAAGCAGACGATGTTCGCGCCGCGCGATGCGGCCTCGCGGAGACCGCGCTCCGCGGCAGCGGTATTCGCAGCGATATCCGCCGTGCACGCATTCTGCACGACTCCGATTTTAACTGTTGGTTGCGCCATGCCCGGAATGGTGCCAGAATTTCCGCCGATGAAAACCACACTTTTACTTCTGAGTTTGACATTTGCCGTGTTCTCCGCGACGAACGCACATTCCATGGACGACATCCGAATCATTGTTAAAACCAACAAGGGAGATATCGAAGGCACGCTGTTCGCCTCGAAAGCCCCTATCACCGTTGCCAATTACCTCAACCTCGCGAAGCACGGCTACTACGACGGCCTCACGTTTCA